>NZ_QBTZ01000001.1:4242142-4578571 GCF_003058055.1 Acidovorax sp. 107
TCGGACCTGGCCGCCGCTGACCGCCTGCATTGCATGGAAGCCGTGACCGTGGTGGAGCAGGCGCTGCGCCAGCACCTGTCGCCCACCAAGGTCAACATTGCGGCGCTGGGCAACCTGGTTCCCCATCTGCACTGGCACGTGATTGCCCGGTTTGACTGGGACAGCCACTTTCCGGCGCCTGTGTGGGCGGCTGCGCAGCGGCGCAGCCCTGCGGCGCAAGAGGCGGCCGTGCAGGCGTTGCTGCCAGCGCTGGAGGCGCACCTGCAATCGCAACTGGCGCAGTGGGCCATCCGGTAACCCGCATGCAGAGTGCGCCCACGCGGGTGGGACAATTGCCGCCGTCGTTTCTGACAACAGTTTTCTCACAGGTGATTCCATGGCAGGTTTGAAAGCGGGTGCGCCCACGCCGCAAGCCCTCACGGTGCATGAGCAGTCGCGCGTGCTGGAGGTGGGCTTTTCGGATGGCGCCACGTTCCGCATTCCGTTTGAGCTGATGCGCGTGTACTCGCCGTCGGCCGAGGTGCAGGGCCACGGCCCGGGGCAAGAGGTGCTGCAGACGGGCAAGCGCAACGTGACGCTGGTCAATCTGGAGCCGGTGGGCAACTATGCCGTCAAGCCCACGTTCTCCGACGGGCATGACAGCGGCATCTTCACCTGGGACTATCTGTACGAACTGGGCCAGAAGCAGGACGCACTGTGGGCCCAGTACACCGAGCGGCTGGCTGCGGCAGGAGCGGATCGCGATGCGCCCATGGCGGCCAAGGGCGGCGCCGGGGGCCATGCCTGCGGTGGCCACTGAGGCTCCCTGCCAGCTCGGCCACGCTGCTGGCGCGTAAAGTCGCCGAAGCCCCTGCACACCAAGGTGCTATTGAAAACATAGCTGTAGGCGCAATATTTACTTGCACCAGCGGCTGGTTTTGTTTCAATGGCGTTCTCCAAATTGCGACAGATGCCCCAATGCAACGCGGGGTTGTCGCTGTACCTCTGGCGTTCACGCGCCTAGCATGATTCTTATGAGCACCACGCATTTTGGTTTTCAGTCGGTGGACGAGCAGGACAAGGCACGCCGCGTGCGTGGCGTGTTCGATTCCGTGGCCTCCAAGTACGACGTGATGAACGACCTCATGTCGGCGGGTTTGCACCGCGCCTGGAAGGCTTACACCGTGATGGTGGCCAACCTGCGCGAAGGCAGCCAGGTGCTGGACATCGCGGGTGGCACGGGTGACCTGTCGCTGGCGTTCTCCAAGAAGGTGGGCGCGTCGGGCCGCGTGGTGCACACGGATATCAACGAAGCCATGCTGCGCGTGGGCCGCGACCGGCTCATCAACGAAGGCGTGGTGTTGCCCACCCTGGTCTGCGACGCCGAGAAGCTGCCGTTCCCCGACGCGCATTTCGACGTGGTGAGCGTGGCCTTTGGCCTGCGCAACATGACGCACAAGGACCAGGCCATTGCCGAGATGTGCCGCGTGCTCAAGCCCGGCGGCAAGCTGCTGGTGCTGGAATTTTCCAAGGTGGCGCAGCCGCTGACCAAGGTGTACGACTGGTATTCATTCAAGGTGCTGCCCCAGTTGGGCAAGCTGGTGGCGGGCGACGACGCGAGCTACCGGTACCTGGCGGAGTCGATCCGCATGCACCCGGGGCAGGAAGAACTCAAAAGCCTCATGCAAAAAAATGGTTTTGGGCATGTGGACTATCACAACATGACGGGGGGCATTGTGGCTCTTCATGTTGGAATCAAGTGCTGAGCGGTTTGCTCGGCGGATAACGGAGACGGAGAAGTCATGATGAAACTGTGGTCTGTGGTGTTGGTCGCGATGCTGGCGTTTGCGCACGCCGATGCCGACGCCGCGCGGCGACTGGGTGGTGGCAAATCGGTGGGCAAGCAGTCCAGCAACGTGACGCAGCGCGAGTCGGCCACGCCGCCCGCCACGCCCGGGGCACCGGCGCAGAGCGCGACCAATACGGCCGCCGCTGCCAAGCCTGCCACCGCCACGCCGGCGACGGCACCGGCCGCACCGGCCAAGAAGCCCTGGGGCGCCATGCTGGGCGGCCTGGCGGCTGGCCTGGGCCTGGCCTGGCTGGCGCATTCGCTGGGCCTGGGTGCAGGCTTTGGCAACATCCTGATGATTGCGTTGCTGGCCTTTGCCGCGTTTGCCATCTTCAAGATGGTGATGCGGTCCCGCAATGGGGGAGGCAGCAACGGTGCGGGGACCGCTGCCGGTGGCGCTCCGTTCGCGTTCCAGGGCGCAGGGGCCGCAACGCCCGCCGCCGCCCAGGTGCCGCGGCAGTACAGCCCCAACAATGTGGGCAACGACGCTTCTGCCCGCCCCTGGGAGCGCAGCAGCATGGCATTTGACGCATCGCGTGCCGGCCAGGCAGGCGTGGGTTCGGGCGTGGTGATCGGGTCGGGCCTGTCGGGCTCGCAAAACTGGGGCGTGCCTGCCGATTTCGACACCGAGGGTTTCCTGTCGGCGGCCAAGCGCAACTTCGTGACCTTGCAGGGTGCGTGGGACCGCTCGGACATCGCCACCCTGCGGTCCATGATGACGGACAACATGCTCGACGAGATCCGCACCCAGCTGACCGAGCGTGAAGACCACCGCGGCACCCAGCCCAACCACACCGACGTGGTCATGATCGAGGCGCAGCTGCTGGGCATCGAAGACCTGGGCGACGGCTACATGGCCAGCGTCGAGTTCTCGGGCATGATCCGTGAAGAACCCTCGGCCGGGCCCAGCCCCTTCCGCGAGGTCTGGAACATGACCAAGCCCAAGGCGGGCAACACCGGCTGGCTGGTGGCAGGCGTGCAGGCACTGCAGTAATCGCAGCCCAGGGCGCTCCTGTGCGCCAGGGGCATTCCAGTTCAGGGAATAATCGGGGACTATGGCAACACCACAGTCCCCTTTTCCTTTTCTGGACGGCCTCTTCGAGCGGCTGGCCGCCGGTCCACAGCCCCCGCAATGGCTGGTGCATGAAGTGCAGCAGCGTCTGGTGCTGTTTCTCAACCATGTGCTGATGCAGGAAAAAGAGGCCACCGACCGGCTGGTGCGCCAAAAAGGCCGCGTCGCTCGCGTGCAGTGGCGGGTTTACTCCCTGTCGCTGGTCATCACCCCGGCAGGCCTGTTCAACCTGGCGCCCGAATCTGCCGTGCCGGATCTGCGGCTGGAAGTGACCGACAGCTCTCCCTTCACCCTGGCCCAGGCCGCGCTGCGGGGCGACAAGCCGACCATCCGCATCGAGGGCGATGTGCAACTGGCCGCAGAGATCAACTGGCTGGTGGACCATGTGCGCTGGGACGTGGAAGAGGACCTGGCCCGCGTGATCGGTGATGCCCCCGCGCACACGCTGGCGCAGTTTGCCAGCCGCGCTGCACAGGCGCTGCGCCAGTTTGTGGGTTCGCGCATGGCCGCAGCCGGCCAGTCGCCCTCATCGGCGGTCGCGCCGATGGCTACGGTGGCGCCGGTGGCTCCTGGCACTCCGACGGCTGCGCCGCTGTCGCCCTCGGGTGGTTCCGACCGGGCTGACGCATGAAGCGCTTCTTGCGGGGGGCTGCCATCCTGTGGGTGGTGTTCCGGTTCGGCCTGGACGGCTTGCTGCTAGACAGCTTTCAAAAGCCCTGGCTGCGCATGATCTCGCGCATCCTGTCCATCGGGCGCAACCTGGATGCGCCGCGTGGACAGCGCCTGCGCGAGGCGCTGGAGAGCCTGGGGCCCATCTTCGTCAAGTTTGGCCAGGTGCTGTCCACCCGGCGCGACCTGCTACCGCCCGACATGGCCGACGAACTGGCCCGCCTGCAGGATCGGGTGCCGCCGTTCGACCCCGACATTGCGATTGCCACCATCGAGCGCGCTTTTCGCCGCCCCGTGGACGAGGTGTTCACCACCTTCGACCGTATCCCGGTGGCCAGTGCGTCCATTGCCCAGGTCCATTTCGCCACGTTGCGTGATCGCCAGGGCATCGAGCGCGAGGTAGCGGTCAAGGTGCTGCGTCCGGGCATGCTGCCCGTGATCGAAAAGGACCTGAGCCTCATGCGCATGATGGCGGGCTGGGTCGAGAGCCTGTCGGCCGATGGCAAGCGCCTCAAGCCGCGTGAGGTGGTCGCCGAGTTCGACAACTACCTGCACGACGAGCTGGATCTGGTGCGCGAGGCGGCCAACGCCGCGCAGCTGCGGCGCAACATGACCGGGCTGGACCTGGTGCTGATTCCCGAGATCTTCTGGGACTTCTGCCACCCCGAGGTCATGGTGATGCAGCGCATGAAGGGCGTTCCCATCAGCCAGGTCGAGCGCCTGCGTGATGCCGGGGTGGACATCCCCAAGCTGGCGCGCGACGGCGTCACCATCTTCTTCACCCAGGTGTTTCGCGACGGCTTTTTCCACGCTGACATGCACCCGGGCAACATCCAGGTGAGTCTGGAGCCAGCCACGTTCGGCCGCTATATCTCGCTGGACTTCGGCATCGTCGGCACGTTGACCGAAGTGGACAAGGAATACCTGGCGCAGAACTTCGTGGCGTTTTTTCCGCCGGGACTACAAGCGGGTGGCGGAGCTGCACATCGAAAGTGGCTGGGTGCCCCCGGGGACGCGGGTCAACGACCTCGAATCGGCCATTCGCGCCGTGTGCGAACCGTATTTCGACCGGCCGCTCAAGGAAATCTCGCTCGGCATGGTGCTGATGCGCCTGTTCCAGACCTCACGCCGTTTTCAGGTCGAAATCCAGCCCCAGCTGGTGCTGCTGCAAAAAACCCTGCTCAACATCGAAGGCCTGGGCCGCCAGCTCGACCCCGAACTCGATCTCTGGAGCACGGCCAAGCCTTTCCTCGAAAAGTGGATGCTCGAGCAGATGGGCCCCCAGCGCCTGTGGCGCGAACTGCGGGCGGAGGCGCCGCACTATGCCAAGCTGCTGCCCGAGCTGCCACGGCTGGTCTACGACGCGCTGCGCCAGCGCCCGGCGGACCACCAGTCGGCGATCCGCGAGCTGCTGGAAGCCCAAAACCGCACCAACCGGCTGCTGCAAGGCATCATTTTTGCTGGGGTGGGGTTTGTGCTGGGCTTGCTGCTCATCCAACTGCTGATCAGAATCCGGCTTTTCTGACGATCTGCATGTGCGGGGCCCCCGGGCAGGGGGCCGGTGCTGTCGTCGGATTTCTTCACCATCGACCGACCGAGACAAAAAGAGAGAGGAGCGCGCTGTGCTGCTGACCCTGGTTATCGTTTACCTGCTGATCACGATCGGCATCGGCCTGTTGGCAGCCCGGCGCGTCAAGAACGCTGCGGACTTCGCCATCGCCGGGCGCCACCTGCCGCTGTACATGATCATCACCACCACGTTCGCCACGTGGTTCGGGTCAGAGACCGTGCTGGGCATTCCCGCCAAGTTCATCGAGGGTGGCCTGGGCAATGTGGTGGAAGACCCCTTCGGCGCGGGCTTCTGCCTGATCCTGGTCGGCCTTTTCTTTGCTGGCAAGCTGTACCGCATGACGCTGCTCACCATCAGCGACTACTACCGCGAGCGCTACGGCCGTGCGGTGGAAGTCGTCTGCTCGCTGATCATCATGCTGAGCTATCTGGGCTGGGTTTCGGCCCAGGTCACGGCGCTGGGGCTGGTGTTCAACCTGTTGTCTGGCGGCGCCATCAGCATTCCGGTGGGCATGACGATTGGCGTGGTCTCCATCCTGGCCTACACGCTGTTCGGCGGCATGTGGTCGGTGGCGGTCACCGACTTCATCCAGATGATCATCCTGGTGGTGGGCCTGGCCATCATTGCCGTGTTTGCGGGCAACATGGCCGGCGGGGCCGACAAGGTGATCGAGTTCGCGTCCAGCCGTGAGCTGTTCCGGTTCCTGCCTGAACCGAAGTTCCATGACGTGATGTTCTTCATCGCGGCGGGCGTGACCATGATGTTCGGCTCCATCCCCCAACAGGACGTCTTTCAGCGCGTGATGTCGGCCAACAACATTCAGGCGGCCACGCGAGGCCCTGTGATCGGCGGCATCTGCTACATCCTGTTCGCCTTTGTCCCCATGTTCCTGGTGGCCAGCGCACTCATCATCATGCCGACCGAAACGGCTGCGCTGCTCAAGGACGACCCGCAAAAGGTGCTGCCCACGCTGGTGCTGGAGAAGATGCCTTTCGTGATGCAGGTGCTGTTCTTCGGGGCCCTGCTGTCGGCGCTCAAATCCACGGCCTCGGCCACCCTGCTGGCGCCGAGCGTCACTTTCACCGAGAACATCTGGCGCCAGTTCCGCCCGCACAGCTCGGACAAGCAGCACCTGCGCACGATGCGCATCACCACGCTGGTGTTCAGCGCCTGTGTGCTGGCTTATGCCATCTACATGCAGGGCACGTCGATCTATGAGCTGGTGTCGGGCGCCTACCAGGTGCCGCTGGTGGGTGCGTTTGTTCCGCTGGTGTTCGGCCTGTACTGGAAGCGCGCCACCACGCAGGGCGCGATCTTTGCCATCGTGCTGGGCCTCGTGACCTGGCTGTTGTTCCTGGCCACACCGGCAGGGGCAACCTTCCCGGCGCAGTTGGCAGGTTTGCTCGCTGCGCTGGCGGGCATGCTGATCGGCTCTCTCGGGCCACAGGCCATCCGCAACAGCCACGCCACTCACCACAAGATGGTCGGTGTGGAATAGACCAGTGGTTATGGGCATGCCGCCTATAATTGAGGGTTTTGGTGCGACACGTAACGTGTTGCTCTGAGAGAGGTAGCTAGCCTCACTAAATAATTAGCAATTAAATCAAGCACTTACGGTGCTTTTATTTAGAGATTGAGAGCCGGTAAAACGGTCCTCTACAGACCGCAACCTAGTTGCGGTTTTGATAATTGCAGCGGGTAAAACCGACTGCAATGCAGGGTTAAACCTGCTTTCATCGCGGCAGTGATGCCGTCTGTGGCGCTCGCGCAACTTGCCGACGAGTCCGCCACAAGCGGAACTCGCCAATGGGATGACCAAATCCGTCCACGGATTGGTCACCTTGTAAATTGCGCTGCGCATCTCTGACTCTCAGAGTGCTCTGCTCTGTTTTGCCTTGTCACACCTTCGTCCGAAGTGCTGTGACCTCTTGTACGACCATGAGTAGCCTAGAGTGGCATGCGGGGACGGTAACGTCTCCGTGTGAAGCCCGCTCGACAATGCGTCCCCGTAACACGGCTGGAGTCCCCTGCGAGGGGGGCGTCAGGACCATCGCCAGCAGAGGTGATATAGGACGCTAGGCTAGTTCCGCATGGGCAACATAAGTGAATCATCGTTTGAACCAGGGTAACAATTGAGCGGCCAAATCTGCTGATAGGCCGTAACCAAACGGTGCGCTGCTGGCATCACCTGTCAAAACTAGGTGTTCGTCGTCACACATGCAGCCCCTGGAGAGATGAGCCCTAAACGGATAGACGTAAACAACGCAAGTTGTCATTCGTCGGCAAGACAGGGAACGTGGTAAGCCCCACTGTCCGCCCAAGCGCTCTGCGCAAGGGCAGGGAAGTCGCGAGACGACCTGTTGGATGAGGGGGTATGGGATAGCGGAGAAAGCGAATGGTTACCTGTAATGGGTGGCATAGGGGCCCGTGCCCTGACGCGAAAGCGTGCTGACTTCCGCGTGGTGCAATCGTCGTTACACGACTGACTAAGTTCAAACTGACCCCGAAGGGATGCAATTCCCCTTCGGGGGAGGTGTGCGTCTCCAGGGGTTCAACCTGGAGGAAAGCATGAGAAAACACGTCGCTTCGCGCGACGAGTCTGCGTCCTCACGCGAACCGCAAGACTGGCACTCCATCGATTGGGGTCTAGTGGCGCGGAACGTGCGGACGACGCAGACCCGTCTAGCGAAGGCTACGCAAGAAAAAGACTGGCGCCGCGTGAAAGCGCTGCAAAGGTCCCTAACTCACTCGTTCTCGGCCAGAGCGCTGGCCGTGAGAAGAGTGACCGAAAACCAAGGCAAACGAACGAGTGGCGTCGATCGCGAACTTTGGGATTCGCCTGCCTCCAAATGGGCGGCGATCGGTCGGTTGAAGAATCTTCGAGGGTACAAACCGCAGCCCTTGCGGCGGGTCTACATTCCCAAAGCAAACGGGAAGGAAAGGCCGCTTGGCATTCCGACCATGTTTGACAGGGCCATGCAGGCGTTGTTCTTACTGGCATTGGAACCAGTGTCAGAGAGCACCAGCGACCCGAACAGCTACGGCTTTCGGACTGGGCGCTCAACGCACGATGCCATGAGCCAGTTGTTCGTTTCCTTGTCTCAGAAGGCCTCGGCCGAATGGGTACTGGAAGCCGACATTCAGGGGTTCTTCGACCATATCAACCATGACTGGATGCTCGACCGTGTTCTCACAAACAGGGAAGTGCTACGGAAATGGTTGAAAGCCGGAGTGGTCCATCAAGGCCGCTTCTCGCCGACTGATGAGGGAACACCGCAAGGTGGTGTCATTTCGCCAGCCCTGGCGAACTGCGTTCTGAACGGGTTGGAAACGGGACTCGCCGCGCACTTAAAGGCGCGGCTGGGTGTTGTGAAAGTCCGCAGAGCCAAAGTAAATGTGGTCCGCTTCGCGGACGACTTCGTCATCACTGGGAGCTCACGAGAGCTGTTAGAGATTGAAGTCCGACCATGGGTAGAAGCCTTCCTTGCAAAACGAGGATTGCGACTATCGCTGGAAAAGACCTGCGTCACGCACATTGACCGAGGCTTCGATTTCCTTGGATGGAACTTCCGCAAATACCGTGGAAAGTTGCTAATCAAGCCTAGCAAGAAAAACGTGAAAGCGTTTTACCGAAAGGTATCGGAAATCGTACGGACGCATCTATCGACGAAACAGGAGAATCTCATTGCGCAACTGAACCCAATCCTTCGGGGCTGGGCTAGGTATCACCAACCGGTGGTCGCGAAAGAGACGTTCAGTCGGATGGACTACCTCATCTACTGGCGGCTTGTCCGCTGGGCGAGGAGGCGACATCCGAAGAAGTCCCCAAGCTGGTGCACCCAACGTTACTGGAAGGTCATTGGTGAAAGGACAGAGTTCGCAACCAAAGTAGGTACAGAAGACGAACCGATCATGAAACGGTTGGCGCGATTAAGCGACACAGTGATTGAAAGGCATGAAAAGATCAAAGGAGACTACAACCCCTTTGATCCTGTCTGGGAGGAGTATGGAGAGATGTTGCGGACGAAACGCACGGCAAAGAGCCTGCGCCATCGTTACGAAGCGTCAATGCTGTATATCTCCCAGGACGGGCGCTGTGCACTCTGCACGGAACTGCTCGATCATGAGGGCGGCTGGCACGATCATCACATTGTTTACAAGGTGAATGGCGGGTCGGACGCTATGTCTAACCGGGTGCTCCTGCACCCGGTGTGCCATCAGAGGCTGCATGCCCTTGGGTTGCCGGTCGCGAAGCCGGCCTCAACAAGGCTTAGGGTCCAAGATAAGAAAGGCGCGTAGAGTAAAATCGCGTGTTTTGCTTATTGCTGGACTAAGTTGTGCTTGAGCCGTGTGCGGTGAAAGTCGCACGCACGGTTCTTAGGGGGGGATGGTCCAGTAATGGGCTGTCCCTACCCTCCCACTTTCCCTCAACACACTGACATGCCTATTTACGCCTACAAATGCGGCTCCTGTGGCCATGCCAAGGATGTGCTGCAAAAAATCTCCGACGCACCGCTGACGGTGTGCCCCGCTTGCGGCGCCGAGGCCTTCTCCAAGCAGGTCACGGCCGCAGGTTTCCAGCTCAAGGGCTCGGGCTGGTATGTGACCGATTTCCGCGGAGGCAACGGGGGTAACTCGGCCCCGGCCACCGAGGCCAAGTCGGAGTCCAAGACCGAGTCGGCAGCACCGGCCAGTGGCGGTGATGCTCCTAAAAAAGAAGCGGCCAGCACAAGCAGCACTAGCGCCACCGGCGCCAGCGGCACTTCTTCGTCTTCGAGCTGAGGATCTGCATGGCTGCCTTGCGCAAATGGCTGTTGACAGGCCTCCTGGTCATCGTGCCCGGTGTCATCACCGCCTGGGTGCTCAACTGGATTGTGAGCACGCTCGACCAGACCCTGCAGATCCTGCCTGGCGCGTGGCAACCCGACAAGCTGCTCGGGGTGCATGTCCCGGGCTTTGGCGTGGTGCTGACACTGGCCATCTTGCTGGTGGTGGGCGCCATTGCCAGCAACTTCGCGGGCCGCAAGCTCGTGCAGTGGGGTGATGCACTGGTGCACCGCATCCCGGTGGTGCGCTCGATCTACTCCAGCGTCAAGCAGGTGTCGGACACGCTGTTTTCCGAAAGCGGCAATGCCTTTCGCAAGGCCGTGCTCGTGCAGTGGCCCCGCGAAGGGGTATGGACCGTGGCGTTCGTCACGGGTGCCCCCAATGGTGAAGTGGCTGCGTACCTGCGCGACGAGTTCGTCAGCGTGTACGTGCCCACCACCCCCAACCCTACCGGTGGGTATTTTGTGATGGTGCGCAAGAGCGACTGTGTCGAGCTCGACATGAGCGTGGACAGTGCCCTCAAGTACATCGTCTCGATGGGCGTTGTGGCTCCTGCGGACCCCACGCTGCCCCCACCCAAGTAAGCAATCTCTTTCAACGTCAACGCGCCCCCCGGCGCCGGAAGTTTTGTCATGGCCATGCGTTCCCACTATTGCGGTCTTGTGACCGAAGCCCTGATGGGCCAAACCGTTACCCTGTCGGGCTGGGTGAACCGCCGCCGTGACCATGGTGGCGTGATCTTCATCGACCTGCGTGACCGCGAAGGCTACGTGCAGGTGGTGTGCGACCCCGACCGCGCCGAGATGTTCAAGGTCGCCGAAGACGTGCGCAACGAGTTCTGCGTGCAGGTCAAGGGTGTGGTGCGTGCCCGCCCCGTTGGCACCACCAACGACAAGCTCAAGACCGGCCAGATCGAAGTGCTGTGCCACGAGCTGAACGTGCTCAACCCCTCGGTCACGCCCCCGTTCCAGATCGACGAGGAAAACCTGTCCGAAACCACGCGCCTCACGCACCGCGTGCTGGACCTGCGCCGCCCCTACATGCAGAACAACCTGATGCTGCGCTACAAGGTGGCCATGGAAGTGCGCAAGTTCCTCGATGCCAACGGCTTCATCGACATCGAAACCCCCATGCTCACCAAGAGCACGCCCGAAGGCGCGCGCGACTACCTCGTGCCCAGCCGTGTGCACGATGGCCATTTCTTCGCGCTGCCCCAGTCGCCCCAGCTGTTCAAGCAGCTGCTGATGGTGGCGGGCTTCGACCGTTACTACCAGATCACCAAGTGCTTCCGCGACGAAGACCTGCGCGCCGACCGCCAGCCTGAGTTCACCCAGATCGATATCGAAACATCGTTCATGGAAGAGCAGGACATCCGCGACATGTTCCAGGGCATGATCAAAACGGTGTTCCAGAACACGCTGGGCGTGGACCTGGGCGAGTTCCCCGTCATGACCTACCAGGACGCTGCGCGCCTGTATGGCTCCGACAAGCCCGACCTGCGCGTGAAGCTCGAATTCACCGAGCTGACCGACGTGATGAAGGACGTGGACTTCAAGGTGTTCTCCGGCGCCGCCAACATGAAGAACGGCCGCGTGGTGGCCTTGCGCGTGCCTGGTGGCTCGGTCGAAGGCGGTGGCATCAGCCGCGGCGAGATTGACGCCTACACCGAATTCGTCAAGATCTACGGCGCCAAGGGCCTGGCCTATATCCGCGTCAACGAGCTCGCCAAGGGCCGTGACGGCCTGCAGTCGCCCATCGTGAAGAACATCCACGACGCCGCCCTGCAAGCCGTGCTGGAGCGCACTGGCGCACAAGACGGCGACCTGATCTTCTTTGGCGCCGACAAGGAAAAGATCGTCAACGACGCGATCGGCGCGCTGCGCATCAAGATCGGCCACAGCGAGTTTGGCAAGAAGAACGGCCTGTTCGAGAACCGCTGGGCCCCGCTCTGGGTGGTGGACTTCCCGATGTTCGAGTACGACGAGGAAAACCAGCGCTGGAACTCGGTGCACCACCCCTTCACCAGCCCCAAGGACGGCCACGAAGACTGGATGGTCACCGCGCCCGAGAAGTGCATCTCCAAGGGCTACGACATGGTGCTCAACGGCTGGGAAATGGGTGGCGGCTCCGTCCGTATCCACCGCGCCGACGTGCAGCAGAAGGTGTTCGACGCCCTCAACATCACGCCCGAAGAAGCCCAGCTGAAGTTCGGCTTCCTGCTGGACGCGCTGCAGTACGGCGCGCCCCCGCACGGCGGCCTGGCCTTTGGCCTGGACCGCATCGTGACGCTGATGACCGGTGCCGAATCGATCCGCGACGTGATCGCCTTCCCCAAGACCCAGCGCGCCCAGTGTCTGTTGACGCAAGCGCCATCCGTGGTCGATGAAAAGCAACTGCGCGAGCTGCACATCCGCCTGCGCAACCCCGACGCGGTCAAGACTGCGGCGTGATTCCGGGCGCATCACCCACGTCCCTCGCGCATGCAGCCATGCATCGCACACCAAGCGGCTCGGGCCTTGTGCCCGGGCCGCTTTTTTCATGCTCCACCCGCCAGGCATTGATGGCCGGGCGCGGGCCCAAAGAGGCTTTCCCCATGCGTTTGTTGACAACTTCCCCCGTGTTGCTGCTGGTGACGGCCGCCTGCCTGGCACTGGCCGGCTGTGGCGAGAAGAAGACTGAACTGGGCCAGGGGGGCTCTGTGGTCACGGGTTCGGCCGGGCCGCAGGGCGCGCAGAACGCGGCCCGCGAGCTGGTGCGTTGTGATGCGCCGGTAGCCACCCTGGCGCTGGCCGAGAACCCCAATGGCTACATCATGGGCTCGGGCTACCAGCTGCCGGCGTCGCCGGTGCCGTTGGTCAAGCTGCTGGCACAGCAAAGTGGGTGCTTCCGGGTGGTAGACCGGGCGGCTGGCCTGAAGGGGACCATTCAGGAGCAGGAGCTGAAGGACGCGGGCGTCCTGCGCAAGAACAACTCCACCGTGGCCAAGGGCAAGGGTTATGAGGCGCAATACACGCTCACGCCCAGCCTCACGTTCAGCGAGCAGGATGCGGGCCGGGGCCTGGCCGGTGTGATCGCCATGATCCCGGTGCTGCGCGACATTGCAGGCCTGGCCGGGCTGGTGGAGCAGGTCAAGTTCAAGGAAGCGCAGACGGCCTTGCTGCTGTCCGACAACGAAACCACCGAACAGGTGGCAGCGGCCACGGGCTCTGCGCGCACCACCGACCTGGGCCTGGGTGGCCTGGTGTTTGGCAAGCTGGGCGGCGCTGCGGGTGCGGGCTGGAGCAATACCAATGAGGGCAAAGTCATTGCCGCGGCGTTTCTGGATGCACACAACCAGCTGGTTGTGCAGGCACGCGCGCTGCAGGCCAAGGAGCTGCCCCCGCCCGTGCCCACTACCCCGGCAGTCCAGCGCCCCAAGGGCGGTTGAAGGCCAGTGAGCGCAAGCGCCGCCCAGCCATGACACCCGCGCCCCAGCGACCGTACAAGCTCCCGGAGTCGGTGCTGGTGGTCATCCACACCCCGGCTCTGGAGGTGCTGCTGATCCGCCGCACCGGGGGTGAGGGGCATTGGCAATCGGTCACCGGCAGCAAAGATGCGCTGGACGAACCTTTTGCAGAAACAGCGCGGCGCGAGGTCGCCGAAGAAACCGGCATCGACACCCAGGCACCGGGTTGCTGGCTGGCCGACTGGGCGCTGGAGAACGTGTACGACATCTGGCCTCAGTGGCTGCACCGTTATGCACCCGGTGTGGTGCGCAACCGCGAGCGCGTGTTTGGCCTGTGCGTGCCCCCGGGGACGCCCGTGGTGCTGAGCCCGCGCGAGCACGATGCCTATGAATGGCTGCCCTGGCAGCAGGCGGCCGACCGGTGCTTCTCTGCGTCCAATGCCGAAGCGTGTCTGCTGCTTCCCCGGTTTGTGTGCCGTACGTGAGGTGGCCCGGTGTGGGCGGGCTCAAAGGGCCGAGAAGGGTGGAGAAGGTGTGTCCGCCCTCCAAGCCCGCTTGTCTCGCGCCGACGAACCCCCTCGGCGTTGCAAATGCCCGCCATGTCCCTCGCTATGGCTGCGCTTTGCGTCTTGACGGGGCACGGAGGTGCGACCCCCTCGGTCACGCCGGGTTCATTCACACTTTCTGAGCGAACGGAGGGCGGAGCGCCCGCCCATCACGGCGTATGGGGCGGCCGCATGCGCAGGGCGGCAGCAGGGTCGTCGTCGCCGACCTCGTCATCGTCTGCGGGCGCTGGGTCATCGGCCTGGCTGTCCTGCGGCGGCGGGAGGCGCGCGGGTGCGCTGTTGTCGGCACCGCCCCGTACCCGCAGCGCCACGCCACCCGGATGCCGCTCGCTGTCTTGCCCCAGGATGGCCCGTGCCGGGGTGTTGCCGATGCGGGTACGCAAGGCGTCGATGGCCTCCTGCAACGGCTCGGGTGTGGTCATGCGCGCGCCATGGCGCAGCAGCACTTGCTGGGCCATATCGAGCAGCTTGGAGTTGAGAGTGCGTTCGGCCTCGGCCAGCAGGTTCTGCACGGCACCGCCGGGGTCGCCCCCCAGGCTTTGCGCCATGGCCACCTCGGCCGTCTTGTTGACGCGTTGCAGGCAGTCGCGCACCAGGTCACTGTAGGGCGCATGCAGGTTGCAGGCGTTGGCCAGCAGCTCAGTCAGGCCGCGCGTGTTAGCGTAGCGCATGCCCAGGGCAAGCACCCAGCTGTCGCCCTCGGGCAACTCGATGGACGTGACGGCCAAGACGGCCAAGAGGCTGCCCAGGTTGCAGGCGGCCTCGAAGTCGAAGGTGCTGGAGGCGATCTCGCGGGCCATGCCACGCACCGATTCGACCGCCTGCGAGAACTGCCGCTGCTGGATGAGCTGCAGCGCGCGCGCCACCTCGGCAAAGCGCCGAATGCGTGCACTGCTCGGGTGGCGCTCCAGGATGCGGGCAAAGTCTGCCATGCACCGCTCGATGCCCTTGCGGTCGTTCTCGGCGTAATAGGCAAACGTCAGCAGCACCAGCGACTGGTAGTCGAACAGCTTGGAGTCAATGCCCAGCATCGTGGCGCGCGCCAGCACCTTGGTGGCGGTGGCGCGGTCGCCCATGTAGTACGACATCATCCCCAGCTTCTGCAGCCGCACCACCGAGTCGGGCGTGAGGGTACTGGCCGTGCGGTAGGTCTCGATGGCCTGCGCAAAGTTGCCCATCTCCACCTGCGCGCGGCCCAGCACGTCGTAGGCGTCGGCAAACGAGGCGTCCTCGCCAATCAGCTCCTGCAAGGTGGTGATGGCGCGGGCAGCCTGGCCCGATTCGATCTGTGCACGCGCCACGCCCAGCTTCGCCCAGGGCAGGGCGCGCGCGGCGATCACGGCTTCGAACAGCGTACGTGCCTCGTCGTGCCGCCCCAGGCGCAGCAGCAGCTCCGAGCCGATGCGCGCGGCATACAGCCAGTACGGCTTGCGGGCCTCGAAGCGCTCCACGCACAGCGCGGCGGCCTGCTCGAAGTCCTCGGCCTCGATGGCGTCGAAGATGGGCTTGAGGTGGATCTTGCGCAGGCGCGCCAGGCTCAGGCGCTCAAACAGCGCGCTGGGCGTGAAGGGTTTGAGCAGGTAGCCGTCCAGGGCCGACTCGGCAGCCTCAGCCACCGCTGCGTACGAGGCTTCGGCCGTGACCATGAAGAACACGGTGGAAAACGGCAGCAGCTGTGCGCGCCGCAGGTCGTCCAACAGGGTCTGGCCCGAGTAGTTGGACTCGCCAAAAAACTGGTCGCACAACACGTAGTCAAACACCGTGTGTTCCAGCCGGCTGCGTGCGTCTTGCACACGCGAGCACTGCACGATGCGGGTCACGCCGTATTCGCGCAACTGTCCCACCAGGATGCTGCGCGACGTGGCATTGCTGTCCACGATCAGCGCCTGGGTTGGTGGGGCGGGATTGGGGCCGCTTTCGGTAGCCATTGGGTGTGGGCCGTCCCTGCGTGCTCAAGAAGTTAGAGGTGCCAGTGTAAGGCGCAGCGCTATCCTGCGGTCGTCGGGCAAACCCCTTGCCCGGGCGGCTTGCGACACAATTCAACCATGCAACACGACGACATCCTGCGGGTAGCCACCTACAACATCCACAAAGGGGTGCAAGGCATCGGGCCCGCGCGGCGGCTGGAGATCCATAACCTGGGCCTGGCGGTGGAGCAGCTCGATGCCGACATCGTCTGCCTGCAGGAGGTGCGCAAGCTGCACCGGCGTGAGGCGGCGTATTTTCAGCGCTGGCCCGAGCTGCCGCAGGCCGAGTTCCTGGCGCCCGAAGGCTACGAGGCGGTGTACCGCACCAACGCGGTCACCAAACACGGCGAACATGGCAACGCGTTGCTGACCCGCTGGCCCGTGATCGGGCACCAGCACGAAGACATCTCGGACCACCGTTTCGAGCAGCGCGGCCTGTTGCATGTCGAGGTGGACGTCCAGGGCCGCAAGGTGCACGTGATCGTGGTGCATCTGGGCCTGATCCCCGGCAGCCGCATCCGCCAGATCGAGCGCCTGCAGAGCTTCATCGAGCGCGAGGTGCCGCCCGGCACGCCGCTGGTGGTGGCGGGCGACTTCAATGACTGGGGGCAGTTGCTCAAGCGCATGCTGGCGGGCTTTGGCCTGTATGAGTGGGATGCGCCGCGCACCTTCACCTACCCCGCGCGCCTGCCCCTGGCGCAGCTGGACCATGTGTATGCGCGCGGGCTCACGCCGCTGTCGCTGCACGTGCCGCGTGGCCGCATCTGGTGGCGCATGTCAGACCACTTACCCTTGATCGCGGAGTTCGGGCTGTGAGGCTTTGCCGTGGTGCGCGCGGTGTCGAGGTGGCGGGATGAGGCGCAAGCCCTTTGCGCAGGCCCCGGGCACCGGGCCCGCCGATGACCACCAGGTGCGCCTGCTGCAGGGCGCCGAAGAGCTGTTTCCGGCACTCATCGAGGCCATGGATGCCGCGATGGCGGACATCCAGTTCGAGACCTACATCTTCGACTTCACCGGCGCCGGTGCCTCGGTGGCCCAGGCGCTGATGCGCGCGGCAGCGCGCGGCGTGCGCACCCATCTGGTGGTCGATGGCGTGGGCACGGGCGCGTTGCCCAAGGCCTGGGCCGAGCAGCTCCAGGCCGCAGGGGTGTTGTGCAGCGTGTATTCGCCGCTGGGGCCGCTGGGGCTGCTGCTGCCGCACCGCTGGCGGCGCCTGCACCGCAAGCTGTGCGTGGTGGATGGGCGCGTGCTGTTTTGCGGCGGCATCAACGTGCTGGACGACTATCACGACCCCAACTACGGCGCGCTGGAGGCCCCCCGTTTTGACTTTGCAGTGCGGACCACGGGCAGCCTGGTGGCATCGGCCAGCGACACCATGGAGCAGCTCTGGTGGCGCATGCAGGCCGTGCGCGACGCGCGCCAGCGCCGCCTGCCCGAGGCGCTGCAGGCCCTGCGCGCCGCCAGCGCAGCACGGCATGCCGCGCAGGGCGCCAAAGCCGACGCCCGGCCACCCGTGCGCGCTACCCTGGTGCTGCGCGACAACGTGCGCAACCGCAGCCGCATCGAGAAGGCGTACCGCAAGGCCATCGGCGCGGCGCGGCACGAGGTCATCATCGCCAACGCCTACTTCATGCCCGGTGGCAAGCTGCGCCGCGCGCTGGTGATGGCCGCGCGCCGGGGCGTGCGCGTGCGGCTGCTGCTGCAGGGGCGGTACGAATACTTCATGCAATACCACGCGGCCCGCCCCGTGTATGGCGCGCTGCTGGAGGCGGGGGTCGAGATCTACGAGTACGCCCCCAGCTTTCTGCACGCCAAGGTGGCCGTCATCGACGCGCAGGGCGACCGGCCCTGGGCCACAGTGGGCTCGTCCAACCTCGACCCGCTCTCCCTGCTGCTGGCGCGCGAGGCCAACGTGGTGGTGGAAGACGCCGCCTTCGCCATCGACCTGCGCCAGCGCCTGGTGCACGCCATGCAGCACGCGGGCCGCCGCATGGACCCTGCGCGCTATGCCGGCCGCCCGCTGCGCCAGCGGGTGCTGGACCGCGTGGCTTTTGGCCTCATGCGCCTGGCGCTGTGGGTGACGGGCAAGCGGTATTGACGGTCGCTTTGTCCAGATTGCTATTTAATTTATAGCTATCAAGGCATATTGCACTAGCGCTTGCTGCCTAAAACCCTTGCAATCGATCAACCCGCGTTCGCTGGTACGATGCCACCCATGTCCAGCCAACCTGCCGCCGATATGACGCCCACCTCACCGGACGAAGGCACGCCCGTTTCCGTCAAGATCCGAGAGCGCCTCGCCGCCGCGCGCAAGCGCTTTCACGCCAACGACAACATCGCCGAATTCATCGAGCCCGGCGAGCTGGAAAAGCTGCTCGACGAGGTCGAGATCAAGATGCAGGGCGTGCTCGACAGCATGGTGATCAACACCGAAGGCGACCACAACACCAACAACACCGCGCGCCGTGTGGCCAAGATGTACCTCAACGAGGTGTTCCGCGGCCGCTATGTGGCACAGCCACCCATCACCGAGTTTCCCAACGCCGAGCACCTCAACGAACTGATGATCGTGGGCCCGCTCACCGTGCGCAGTGCCTGCAGCCACCACTTCTGCCCCGTCATCGGCAAGATCTGGATCGGCGTGATGCCCAACGAGCACACCAACGTGATCGGCCTGTCCAAATACGCGCGCCTGGTGGACTGGATCATGGGCCGCCCCCAGATCCAGGAAGAAGCCGTGGTGCAACTGGCCGACCTCATCATGGAAAAGACCCAGCCCGACGGCCTTGCCATCGTGATGGAAGCCAGCCATTTCTGCATGTCCTGGCGCGGCGTGCGCGACAACGACAGCCGGATGATCAACTCGGTCATGCGCGGCGTGTTCCTAAAGGATAGCGCGCTGCGCCGTGAATTTTTGTCCCTCATTCCTGGAAAGAACTGACCATGCTGGTACGCCTGCTTTACGCCAGTCGCGCGGTCGATACCTCGCCCGCCGCCATCGAAGCCATCCTGACCCAGTCGCGCCAGCACAACCCGGGCTGCGGCATCACCGGCGTGCTGTGCTACGGCGGCGGTGTGTTCCTGCAAGCCATCGAGGGCGGCCGCTCTGCGGTGAGCGAGCTGTACGGCCACATCCAGAAAGATCCGCGCCACCAAAACGTCGAACTGCTGCACTACGAAGAAATCGCCGAGCGCCGTTTTGGCGGCTGGACCATGGGCCAGGTCAACCTGTCCAAGATCAACCACTCCATCTTGCTCAAATACTCTGAAAAGCCCGAGCTGGACCCGTATGCGGTGTCGGGCAAGGTGTCGTTTGCGCTGCTTGAAGAGTTGATGGCCACCGCCTCCATCATCGGAAGAGCATAGAGATCACCCCCCTGAGGCGCTGCGCGCCTTCCCCCCGCTCTCGCACCACTTCGCGGTGCGGGCAGGGGGACGCCACCAGTGCGGCGGGGCGGCCCTTGCACGGTGGCCCCCGGCTTGGGCCGCGCCAGTTGCAGATGCCGTGAGCGGTACCTAGCCCTTCAATCCAAGCCGCAGCCGCCATCGCGCTGCGGCTTTTTGCATTCAAGCCCTCTCTCTTTTTGACCCGTGACCTTCACCGCCTTCGCCCTCATCATCCTCGCCGGCCTCATCCACGCGTGCTGGAACATTGTGGCCAAGAAGGCTGGGGGGGACTCGCGGTTTGCGTTCTTCACCTCGGTGATCATGATGGTCGTGTGGGCGCCGCTGGGCTGGTACCTGGGGCGCGACGCGGTGCCGCTGTGGGGCGCGGTGGAGTGGGGCTTTGTGGTCGCCAGCGGGCTGCTGCATGTGGCTTATTTCGTCATCCTGCTGCGCGGCTACCGCGTGGCGGACCTCACCGTGGTTTACCCGCTGGCGCGGGGCTCGGGGCCGCTCTTGTCGTCGCTGGTGGCCATCACGCTGCTGGGCGAGCAGATCTCGGCGCTGGGTGCCCTGGGCATTGTGGGCGTGGTGGGGGGCGTGTTTCTGATCGCGGGCGGCCCGGGCCTGCTGCAAGCGGCGCACGACCCCGCCGCACGGGCGCGGGTGCACAAGGGCATGTTGTACGGTTTGCTCACGGGCGCATTCATTGCCAGCTACACGGTGGTCGATGGCTATGCGGTCAAGTTTTTGCTCATGTCGCCCATCCTGGTGGACTACATGGGCAACTTTGTGCGCGTGGGGCTGCTGGCGCCGGTGGTGCTGCGCGACCTGCCCACGGCCCGCACGCTGTGGCTGGCGCAGTGGCGTTTTGCCCTGGCCGTGGCGGTGGTGAGCCCTGTTGCCTATGTGCTGGTGCTCTACGCCATGCAGCAGGCACCCCTGTCGCACGCGGCCCCGGCGCGCGAGGTGTCCATGCTGTTTGCCGCGCTGATCGGCGGGCACCTGCTGGGCGAGGGTGACCGCCTGGCGCGCATCTGTGGAGCGCTGTGCATTGCGGCGGGCGTCACGGCCCTGGCATTGGGATGACAGCCATGGCACCCCAACCCCCATTCCAGCTGCTGGGCTGCGACTTCTCCAGCAGCCCCACGCGGCGCAAGCCCATCATGCTGGCGCTGGGCCAGCGCCAGGGCGCGCGCGTGGTGCTCACCGCGCTGCAGCCGTTCGACACCCTGGCCGCATTCGGCCAGTGGCTGGTGCAGCCCGGCGACTGGGTGGGCGGGTTCGACCTGCCGTTTGGCCTGCCGCGCGAACTGGTGCAGGCACTGGGCTGGCCCACCGACTGGCAGGCCTGCATGCAGCACTACCGCAGCCTCAGCCGCGAGCAGATCCGCGCGCAGTTTGCGGCGTTCTGCGATGCGCGTCCCGTGGGTGGCAAGTTTGCCCACCGCGCCACCGACGTCCCCGCAGCCTCCAGCCCCTCGATGAAATGGGTGAACCCGCCCGTGGCCTACATGCTGCACGCGGGCCTGCCGCTGCTGCTGGACGCAGGCGTGCACCTGCCCGGCCTGCATGCAGGTGACCCCCGCCGCGTGGCGCTGGAGGCCTACCCCGGCCTGCTCGCGCGCGAAGTGCTGCAGCGCCGCGGCTACAAAAGCGACGACCGCGCCAAGCAGACCCCCGACCGCCTCATCGCCCGCAAAGACCTGGTCAATGCGCTGGAGCTGGGTCAAACGCGCCTCGGTCTCCGCCTCAAGCTCAGCCACGCCCAGCGCGATGCGCTGGTGCAAGACGCCAGCGGCGACAGCCTGGACGCCGTGCTGTGCCTGCTGCAAGCCGCCTGGGCCGAGCAGCGCCATGCCGAGGGCGATGCGCTCTACGGCCTGCCGCCGGGGCTCGATCCGCTGGAAGGCTGGATCGTCACGGCGGACAAGCCCTGACCAACGATCCCGCCGCTTTTCCGGGCATCGGCCTGCCGCAGGCTGCGTAGCATGGGTGGGACACGTTCGATGCTTTGTTTGCCCATGCTTTTCGCCCCCCGCCTTTCGTGCGCGCTGTTCGCGCTGGTCGTCTTGCTGGCCCCGCTGCTGGTACAGGCCTCCCCCGCGCCTTGGTATTACTGGCGCAGCCTGGTCGACGGCCAGCGTGTGTGTGCGCAAACCTCGCCCGGCCCGGGCTGGGAGCAGGACAGCGCCGCTCACGAAGGCCCCGGCTGCCAGCCGCGCCGCAGGGTGCTGGTCGTGCCCATGCGGTGACGGGCCGCACGGTGGGTGGTGGACAGGCGGTTGTTATAAAAAACATAGCTATCAGCGCTTATTGCATAAGCGCTTGCGGGCAAAAGAGCTTGCAATGCTGTGTGTACATTCGATAATGGCACGCATGACCGAACTCATCCTGATCCGCCACGGCGAGACCGACTGGAACCGCGAAATGCGCTTTCAGGGCCACGTGGATGTACCCCTCAACGCCACCGGCCACGAACAGGCGCGCCGCCTGGCCGAGCGCCTGGCCGCAGAGCGCCCCGTGGTGCATCACCTCATTTGCAGCGACCTCATCCGCACCCAGCAGACCGCCACGCCCAGCCTGCAGGTGCTGTTCCCTCAGGCCCGCATCGACACCCTCACCGACAGCGCCCTGCGCGAGCAAAACTTTGGCGTGGTGGACGGCAAGCGCGTGGACGATGTCAAGCAGGAACACGCCGATGCCTGGAACCAGTGGCTACGCTTTGAAGCCGACTACGGCATGCCCGGCGGCGAGACCACCCGCCAGTTCCACACCCGCGTGATGGACGCCGTCTACCGCATCGCCCAGCAGCACAGCGGCCACACCGTGATGGTCGTTACCCACGGCGGCGTGCTCGACATGATCTGGCGCACTGCACGCGGCACGGGGCTGGACGGCCCGCGCCAGAGCGACATCCCCAACGCGGGGCTCAACCGCGTGCGGGTGAGCGGCGAGGCGGTGGAAGTGCTGGACTGGGCCGACGTGCGGCACCTCGCGGATTTGCCGGAGCAGCCGGTGTATGATCAGACGAAGTTGGTGGTGCGGTGAGGATGGAAACTCCGTCAATCGACCCGTGCTACCTGCCGAGCTTCATTTTTTTTCGGTACTCGCGGTTCAAGCGTGGGAGCTTTTCACACCACGTTGTTTATTACTTCGCAATCGCAGTACCCGCCCCAGTGGCGAATGGCTTTCAGCTTTGAATCTACCTTGGTGGATGAATGTTCAGACAGCCAATGGCGAGTCTGGTCGAGTGTGTGGTCGCATGACTTCTGGGAAAGTGCGCTTTCAAGAAAACTCCCGAGGCTTGCCAACTCCTCCGGACTGATCGGAAGCTCAGCCCATTTTTTCTCGTACTCCCTCAGCAAAGCCAAGCGCTTCAGATCCTTGGCCTCTCGTTGCGTAGAAAGTTGGATCGCCAGTTCGAGACTGGCTCGTGCCCCGGGATAGTTCAGCAGGCACTCTTGCGCTGTGCTTAGGAGTCGATGGGCTTCTGCCTCTCCGTTGTGCAGCGAGAGAAATTCTTGGATATCCGATTTGGCTTTCAGAAGCGCGGGAATGGCCTTGGGCGATGGGGCTCTCCGTTCATACGAGGACTGCCCAGTGAGTTTTTGAGCAGAGATCAGTTGAGCACGGAGTTGGGCAATTGTTGTCATGGCTCTAGAGTGCATTTCCCTGTTCTACAGGCAATCCAATCGCTTGGTTCACCACTCCCACCTGCCTCGCCAGCCGCACCGACTCTGGCTGCCCATTCACCATCGGCTGCAGTACGTTCTGCACCGCCGCCCACTGCCCGTTGCGCTGTAGCGCATCCAGCCAGATCTGGTGAAACAGATCCCGTTGCGCATGGCTGCCGCCAATCTCCACCAGCCGGGGCAGGGCCACGCCCAGCTTCTCCACGGCCGTCGCCCAGTCGCCCTGGGCATGCCCCAGCAGGCCGTGGGCGGCAGGCACACACACCTGTTGCCACACGGTACGTTCATGCGCCTCGGTGCGGGTGGCGGCGTGGGCGGTGATGTTGTTTTGCAGCGTCCGCGCGGCCTCCATGCGCCCGGCGCGGGCCAGACCGTAGAGGTATTGCAGGTCCAGAAAAGGCAGCACGTGGTCGGCCAGGCGCAGTGCGAGGTGGTCAGCCACGTCGGCCCAGCGGTCGCCCACGTCCACGCCCGCCAGCTCCAGTCGGGCGAGCAGGGACACGGCGTTGATCTGGTCTTGCGTGTATTCCTTGACCACGCCCCACACCTGCTGGTCGTAGAGCGCCAGCACCTCGGCGTGCCGGTCCTGTTCCAGTAAAAAAAGTGCCTGGTGCCACCAGTTGTGCGTGACCATGAAGGAGTTCAGGTCCGTCCAGGTGTCGCTCACGCTGGCCATGAAGTCGGTGCCTTCGCGGATGCGGCCCTGGGTCAGCATGACGTGGGCCAGCGCGTGATGGGCCCAGGGCTCTTTGCGGCACAGGCCGATGGCGTGGCGGGCGGCGGCCTCGGCCTCTGGCAGGCGGTGGCATTGCTCCCAGCCAAAGGCCAGCATGCCGTGCAGATAGGGCACCTCGGCCGCTGCGGGCAGGGCCTGCAGCGCCAGGCGCAGCATGCCAGGCGAGTCGCCCCGGTTGAACAGATGGTATTGACCGAGCTTGAGGGAGGCGAGGTCGCGCGGGTGCAGGCGGGCTTGCTCTTCGTGCAGTGCAATGGCGCGGGGCAGGTCGCTATCCACCCAGGCGGCGATGGCGGCTACAAAACGTTGCTCACGCTCGGTAGCCTCTGCAGCACGGGCCAGTGCCTGGTCGATGAAGGGGCGGGCGTTGCGCGGGGCGTCGGCCGACTCGGCAAACATGTGCAGCGCGGCGCAGCTGGCCTGGACGATGGGGCTGGTGTCGGCCGCCGCGTTCAGCACGTTCACCGCGCGGGCTTCGCAGGCGATGAAGCCTTCTACAAAGTCATTCAGCGCCGTCGCGCTGGTGGCGTCGTGCAGCGTGATGGGGTTGCCCAGGCTGTCGGTCATGCGGGTGTGCGTGGAGGATAGCATGGGGCATTGTTGGGTCGCTGGGCTCAGCCGCCGTTGATCAAGGTCAGGTAGGCGTTGCGGGTTTCGGCGGACACCGAGGCCACGAGTTGTTCGTGCGGCGTCTGGTGCCGCGCCAGCATGCGGGCGCTGGCCACGGTTTTGGACTTGCAGTACCAGTGGCAGGTGTGCTGCATCAGAAACAGCTCGGCCGTCATCATGTAGGCGCGGTCCTTGGGTGACAGGTGGCTGGTGTTCTGCACCACATGGGCAATGCCGCGCGCGTGGATGGCGAGCGCTCGGCGCACGTCAAACGTCATGGCGGGCAGCAGCTTGTCGGCAAACGGGATCGGCACGGAGAGCCGGCTGACGCGGGTGTGGGCTTCGTCCACCTTGGCAAAGTCGGCGGCAAAGCGGCTGAACTGCTCGCTCAGCTGCGACTCGGTGGTGCTCAGCAGGCTCCATATCTGGCTGCGGCGCTCGTCGGTGCTTTCGCCCAGAGCGCGCAGGTAGCCGTCGGTCAGCGCCTCCATCAGCTTTTCGATCTGGTAATTGGCCAGGTGTTTGCCCAGCAGTGCAATGCGTTTGCGCTGCTCTTTGGCGTTGAGCATGAAGGTGCCGGTGGCGATGAGGATCGCCAGGATGATGATGTCCATGCGGTGGTGGGGTGGTGGTTGGTAAGGCGGGGGGCTCCAGCGGCGGTGTCAGCGTCAGAGCGTGTCCCCCAAGGTTACCAACAACAGCGCACGACAGACGCAGCGTTATGCCGCAGGCGGCTGGGGCCATGCGCGCTGGGGCTCGCGGATGAGCTCGAAGGCATGCGCCACCTGCAGCACGCCCAGGTCGTCAAAGCGCGCACCTGCAATCTGCAGGCCGATGGGCAAACCAGCACGGGTGTAGCCGCAGTTGACCGAGGCCGCAGGTTGCTCGGACATGTTGAATGGCACGGTGAAGCCGATGTGTTCCAGCGGGCGCAGCGGGTCGTTGGTGGGCGATGGCAGCTCGGCCTGGAAGGCGACGTTGGGCGCCACGGGCGAGATCACGTAGTCGAACGCGCTGCAGGCCTTGACCGTGTTCACCCGGGTCAGGTGGAACTGGTGGCTGGCGTTGAAGACTTCGGTGCCGCTCATGCCGGCCGCGCTGTCGGCCCAGGTGCGGATATAGGGCAGCACCTTGTCGCGCCGCGCCGCAGGCAGGGCCTGCAGGTCGATGTGGGACCGCATGCGCCAGAAATGGTCCATGCCGTCGAGCATGGCCTGGGTCATGAAGGGCGCCATGGGCACGATGGTGGCGCCAGCGGCTTCCATGAGTTTTGCTGCGCGCTCCACGGCGGCCTTCACCTCGGGCTCCACGGGCAGGCCGCAGCCAGCATCCAGCAGCAGGCCGATGCGCAGGCCGCGCAGGCGCTCGGCGCCCTTGTTGAACTGGCTCCAGGCGATGTCCTGGTAGGGCAGGCTCATGCTGTCGCGTGCGTCGGGCTGGCTCAGCACCTGCATCATCAGCGCGGCGTCGGCCACGGTGCGGGTCATGGGCCCGGCGGCACGCCCGGTGTAGGGCGGGTCAATCGGGATGCGACCCAGGCTGGGCTTGAGGCTGAAGATGCCGCACCAGCTGGCGGGCAGGCGCAGCGAGCCGCCAATGTCGGTGCCGATGTGCAGCGGGCCGTAGCCCGCAGCGGCCGCAGCGCCACCACCGGCGCTGGAGCCGCCGGGGCCTTTGCTCACGTCCCAGGGGTTGCGCGACAGCGGGTGAAACGTGGACAGGCCCGAGGACAGCATGCCGTAGTCGGGCATGGTGGTCTTGGCGACGATGACGGCACCGGCCTCGCGCATGCGGGCGGCAGGGGGGGCGTCGGCTGCGGCGGGCAACAGCTCGACGGCGGCCGTGCCCAGCGGGGTGGGGTCGCCTTCGGTGGCAATGTTTTCCTTGATGGTGCTGGGCACGCCGTCCAGCGCGCCTTTGGGCTCGCCGCGCAACCACCGGGCCTCGGAGGCACGCGCCTGGGCCAGGGCGGTCTCGGGGCGCAGCAGGTAGGTGGCCTGGATGTGGGGCTCCCACCGTTCGATGTGGGCCAGCACGGCCTGCGTGACCTCGACCGGTGACAGCTTGCGCTGGCGGTAGGCGGCAATCAGGTCGTGAGCGGGCAGGTCGTGCAGTTCGGTCATGGCGGGGTGGGTGGTCGTCGTAGCGACGTTTATCAATAAAAAAGGCTGCAAGCGCTAGTAAATCAAGCGCTGGCAGCTATTGTTTTAGGAGTGTTGGCTCCTGCACGCGCCGCGTTGCGGCGCGTGGCTATCAGGACCAAGACAGCGTGGAGATGTCGTTCACGAACACGGGCATGTCTTTCCACAGGCCCTTGAGGTTCTTGTTGGCCACCGTGATCCACTGGTTGGAGTACAGGAACGCATGCACTGCGTCATCGGCCAGCAGGCGCTGCGCATCGCCCAGCAGCTTGGCGCGGTCGGCAGGGCGGGCGGCGTTCTTGATCTGGTTGAACAGGTCGTTGAACTTGGGCGAGTTGTAGGCCCAGTAGTAGTCGGGCTTGGCAAAGTTGCCCAGGTCAAAGGGTTCCACGTGGCTGATGATGGTCAGGTCGTAGTTCTTGCTGCCGTAAGTGCCGCTGAGCCACTGCGCCCATTCCACGTTCTGGATCTTGGCGACGATGCCGACCTTGGCCAGCTGGGCTGCAATCACCTCGCCACCCTGGCGCGCGTAGGGTGTGGGGGGGAGCGTCATGGTCAGCTCCAGCGGCGTCTTGATGCCGGCCTCGGCCAGCAGCTTTTTGGCCTTCTCGGGGTCGTAGGGGTTCACGCCCGTGGTGTCCACATAGCCAAACGCGCCGGGCACGTAGTGGCTGCCGATGGGCGCGCCGTAGCCGTCGCCAGCGCCCTCGATCACGGCTTTGCGGTCCACCGCAGCGGCGATGGCGCGGCGCACGCGCACGTCGTCCAGCGGCTTCTTGCCGTTGTTGATGGCCAGGATGGTCTTGGCACGCGAGCCGCTGACCACCACCTGGAACTTGGGGTTGGCCTTGAACTGCGCCACGCTGCGCGGCGTAACGCGCGGGAAGGCGTCCACGTCACCGGCGAGCAAAGCAGCCACCTGGGCGGCTGGGTCGGAGATGAAGCGGAAGGTGGCGCGCTTGATCTTGAGCGCCTTGGCATCGCGGTAGTCGGCCCAGGCGGTCAGCACCACCGACGAGCCCTTGTTCCAGGCCTGCAGCTGGTAGGGGCCGGTACCCACGGGCTTGTTGGCGTTGGTGTCGGCGCTCTTGGGCTCCACGATGATGGAGGTGGCCTGGCCCAGCACGAACAGCAGGTCGGGGTCGATCTCCTTGTTGAGCAGCACCACGGTGTAGTCGTCCACCACCTGGGTGGTGATGCCTGCAAAGGTGCGCTTGTCCTTGTTGGTGCTCTTCTCGCCGCCTGCGCGGTCGTACGAGAACTTGACGGCCGCAGCGGTGAAGGGCTCGCCGTTCTGGAACTTCACGCCACGGCGCAGCTTGAAGGTGTAGGTCTTGAGGTCGGGCGAAACCTCCCAGCTTTCGGCCAGCAGGGGCGACACGCTGCCGTCGGGGTTGATCTTGGTGAGCGTCTCGAAGATGTTGTACTGAACGATCTCGGCGATGGCAGAGGCCGCACCAGCGGTTGGGTCCAGGCCTGGGGGCTCCAGCGTCATCGCCACAGTCACCGCATCTTTGCGGCCTTGCGCCAGGGCGCCAAGCGAGGTGGTCAAGGGCACAGCGGCGATGGCGCCAGTGGCAAGGACGGTACGGCGGTTCAGCATGTTCGGACTCTCCAGACAAAAAACCAGACAACAACCATAAAGACCCCCGGTGCAATTTGTTACCGGGGAGGAAAGAAGCTTTTTACACCATCACACCTGCATGTGGTTATGCGGTTTTTGCCGTTGCCGCAGCGGCTGCCGCACGGCGCGCCCGCGCGCGTCCGGGCAACACCTGCGGCACGGCGCCCACCAGCGACTGTGTGTAAGGGTGCTGCGCGTTGCGGAACAGCTCGCCCGGCGAGCCGCGCTCCACGATGCGGCCCTGGTACAGCACCGCCACTTCGTCGCACAGGTGGTTGACCACCGCGAGGTCGTGGCTGATGAGCATGTAGGTGATGCCGAACTGCTGCTGCAGGTCCTGCATCAGGTTCAGCACCTGGGCCTGCACCGACACGTCGAGTGCGCTCACCGGTTCGTCGGCCACGATGAGGCGCGGCCGGGTGATGAGGGCGCGTGCAATGGCAATGCGCTGGCGCTGGCCGCCGGAAAACTCGTGCGGGTACTTGCCCAGATCATTGGTGCGCAGGCCCACTTGCGACAGCACCTGGGCGGCCTGCTCGCGCTGCTCGGCGCGCGTGGTCTGGCCTTGCGCCTGCAGAGGTTCGGTGACGATGCGTTCCACCGTCTGGCGCGGGTCCAGCGACCCATACGGGTCCTGGAACACCATCTGAAAATCGCGCCGCGCCTGGCGCAGCTCTTCGGCGGGCAGCTGGTGCAGGTTGCGGCCCAGCAGTTCTACCGTGCCAGAGGTGGGCGCATCGAGCGCCATCACCAGCCGTGCCAGGGTGGACTTGCCCGAGCCTGATTCGCCGACGATGCCCAGGCTGCGGCCTGCAGCAATCGAGAAGTTCACGCCGTTGAGCGCATGCACCTTGCCCGGCGGGCGGAACAGGTGCTCGCGGGGCAGCGTGTACTCACGCACCAGATCGGTCACCTGGAGCAGCGGCGCGGTGGTGGGAGCGACGGTGGTGGGAGTGGCGTGGTTCATGCAGCCACCTCGGTGATGTTCGCCACGTTCGCACTCTGCGCCTCGGCAATGGCCTCGCGCCGCAGGCAGCGCACAAGGTGGTCGCCGTCGGCATCGGTGGCCACGAGCGTGGCCTCGGGTTGTTTGTGGTGGCAGTCATCCACCGTGTAGCTGCAGCGTCCCGCAAAGGGGCAGCCTGCGGGCAGGTCTACCAGCTCGGGCACCGTGCCCGGAATGGTGGACAGGCGAGGGCGCTGGCCGGGCGCGTGCACCGCACCCAGGTGGGGCCGTGCGGCGAACAAGCCGCGTGTGTAGGGGTGGGCCATGGCTGAGAAGACCGAGGCGGTGGAGCCGCTTTCGACCACGCTGCCGCCGTACATCACCATCATGCGGTCCACGTTCTGCGAGATCACGCCCAGGTCGTGCGAGATGAGGATGAGCGCCATGCTGCGCTCGGCCACCAGGTCGCTGATGAGGTCCAGGATCTGCTGCTGGATGGTCACATCCAGCGCCGTGGTGGGCTCGTCGGCAATCAGCAGGTCGGGCCCGCAGGCCAGCGCCATCGCAATGGTGATGCGCTGGCGCTGCCCGCCAGAGAACTGGTGCGGATAGGCATCAAAGCGCTGTGCGGCGTTGGGGATGCCCACGCGGTCCAGCAGTGCAATCGCTTCGGTGCGTGCGGCTGCTGCACTCATGCCCCGGTGCAGGCGCAGCGGCTCTGCCACCTGGCGGCCAATGGTGTGCACGGGGTTGAGGGCCGTCATGGGCTCCTGGAACACCATGCCAATGCGGTTGCCACGCATCTGGCACATCTGCGCATCGGTGCGGCCCACGAGCTCTTGGCCGTCAAAGCGGATGCTGCCGGTGACCTGTGCGCTGTCAGGCAGCAGGCCCATGAGCGACATGGCCGTGATGGATTTGCCACAGCCCGATTCACCGATCAGGCCCAGGGTTTCACCGCGCGCCAGCGAAAAGCTCACGCCGCGCACGGCGTCGGCGGGGCCCCGGTGCGTTTGCAGGCGGATGCGGAGGTTGGAGACTTCTAACAGAGACATCGTGGGGTCTGGAAGGCTTTTTGGGGGGGTCAACGCTTGCGCGAGAGGCGGGGATCTAGGAGGTCGCGCAGGCCATCGCCCAGCAGGTTCAGGCCCAGCACGGCCAGCGCAATCGCCACGCCGGGCCACACGGCCAGCAACGGGGCCTGGAACATCAGCGTCTGCGCTTCGCTGAGCATGCGGCCCCAGGAGGGTTGGGGGGGCTGGGTGCCCAGGCCCAGGTACGACAGGGCCGCCTCGGCCAGGATGGCGATGGCGAACTGGATGGTGGCCTGCACGATGAGCACCGACAGGATGTTGGGCAGCACGTGCTCGATCGTGATGCGCCAACTGCCCTTGCCGCAGGCGCGCGAGGCCAGGATGTATTCGCGCGACCACACAGCGTTGGCCGATGCACGGGTGACGCGTGCGAACGTCGGGATGTTGAAGATACCGATCGCAATGATCGAATTGACAATACCCGCGCCGAACACGGCGGTCAGCATGATGGCGGAGAGGATGGCCGGGAAGGCGAAGGTGAAGTCCGCCAGTCGCATGATGAGCTCTTCCACCCAGCCGCGCTTGGCGGCGGCCAGCAGGCCCAGGGCCGTACCGATGGTGAGGCCAATGCCCACGGCGATCACGCCCACCAGGATGGAGTTGCGGGCGCCCACCAGCAACAGCGAGGCCACGTCGCGGCCAAAGGCATCGGTGCCCAGCCAGTGCTTTGCAGACGGGCTCGCCAGCTTGTTCGCCAAGTCCATCTCGTAGGGCGACCAGGGCGTCCAGACGAAAGAGAGCAGGGCAGCCAGGATCAGCAGCGCCGACAACACGGCACCGATGACAAAACTGCGGTGGCGCAGAGCGCGGTGCAGCCAGCCGGGGGCGGAGGGCATGGAGGAGGAGGGGGTGGAAACGGCGGCGCTCATGGGGGGATCAGATGTCGGAGGCCTTCACGCGGGGGTCGATCACGGCGTAGAGGAGGTCCACGACGAAGTTCACGATGACCACCATGGCAGCGAGCAGCATCACGCAGTTGCGCACCACGATCAGGTCGCGGTTGGAGATGGACTGGAAGATGAGGCGCCCGAGGCCCGGCAGGTAGAACACGTTTTCCACCACGATGGTGCCCGCCAGCAGGTTGGCGAATTGCAGCCCCATCACCGTGACCACCGGGATCATCGCGTTGCGCAGCACATGGCCCCACAGCGCGGCGCGCTGCGTCAGGCCCTTGGCACGCGCGGTGCGCACAAAGTCTTCACGCAGCACCTCCAGCACGGCCGAGCGGGTGATGCGCGCCAGGATGGCCGCCTGCACCACGGCCAGCGCAATCGCAGGCAGCAGCAGGGCCTTGAGGGCTTCGAGCGGGCTGCCACCGGCGTCTTCGGTCCAGCCCGGAAAGCCACCGGCCGAGAACCACTGCAGCTTCACCGAGAACAGCAGGATCAGCAGGATGGCGAACCAGAAATTGGGGATGGCAATGCCGATCTGCGCCAGGCCCATCACGCCCACATCGCCCAGCTTGTTGTGGCGTGCCGCGGCGTACACACCAGCGGCCAGCGCCAGCACCGTGGTGATCACCATCGCCATCAGGGCCAACGGCACGGTGAGCGCCAGGCGCTCCAGCACCAGGTCCAGCACGGGGGAGCTGTAGGCGTAGCTCTCGCCCATGTTGCCCACCACCAGGCCGCTCACCCATTGCCAGTAGCGCAGGCTGGCGGGTTGGTCCAGCCCCAGCTTGGTGGCCAGCTCCGCAACCGCGTCGGGGGAGGCATCGGGGCCCATAAGGATCTGCGCGGCGTTGCCCGGCAGAATTTCCAGCACCAGAAACACGACGATGGAGGCGCCAATCAACGTGGCCAGGAGGGTGACAAACCGCTTGAGAAAAAACAGGCCCATGGGTGGGGTGCGTGGGGAAGTGGATCAGACGCGAGGGCGTCAAAATTAATGTGTATACACAGCATAGCGGGAAAAACGTCCCCGTCAGCTGTGGTGGGTTGCAGTGTGGCATGCAAGGCACATGCCACCGGCGCGGGATAATACGGAGCATGAACTGCGCCGTTTGCCCCTTTGCCACTGTTTTTGGCCCCGCGCCCTGGGAGGCCGTATGGCGCTGATGATCACGGACGAGTGCATCAACTGCGATGTGTGCGAGCCCGAATGCCCCAACCAGGCGATCTACCTGGGGCAGGAGATCTACGAAATTGACCCGAACAAGTGCACGGAATGTGTGGGGCATTTCGACGAGCCCCAGTGTGTGCAGGTCTGCCCTGTGGCCTGCATCCCTGTGAACCCGCAGCACGTGGAAAACCGCGAAACCCTCTGGCAGAAGTTTCAGCGGTTGCAGGCAGCTACATCAACGTAGTTTTACGCGTAATCGGCCGCTTGTGTCGGTGAGTCATGCCTTGATTGCTATTGAATGAATAGCAATACCCTCTGTGCAACGGCTGGACGGGTTGGTGGCCTGTCAGTCCTCCACGGGCCGAGGAGGCTTGGGGCGGGGTGGTTTGGTGGTGTGGATGAGCAGCGTGGCTTTTTCCATGTCCCCCGCCAGCAGGGCCGGGTAGGCCTTGAGCGAGTGGATGATGCTGTCCTCGATCAGCGTGCGTTGGTCTGGCGACGGTTTCTTGAGCACCCAGTTGGCGACTTCGCTTTTGACGCCCGGATGGCCGATGCCGATGCGCAAGCGCCAGTAGTCGGGCGACCCTAGCTGACCGTGAATGTCCCGCAGGCCGTTGTGCCCGGCATGGCTGCCGCCGCGCTTGAGCTTGACCTGCCCGGGGGCAATGTCCAGCTCGTCGTGCACCACCAGGATTTCCTCGGGCAGGATCTTGAAAAAGCGCGCGAGCGATGCCACCGACTTGCCCGAGAGGTTCATGAAGGTCTGCGGCTCCAGCAGCCACACGTTCTGGCCGTGCACCGTGGTGCGCGCCGTCAGACCGTGATAACTGCGCTCGGGCACCAGCGTGGTCTTGAGTTCGCGCGCCAGGGCGTCAATCCACCAGAAGCCGGCGTTGTGCCGCGTGTCCTCGTAGTCCGGCCCGGGGTTTCCCAGGCCTACAAACAGCTTGATCATGTGCGGGATTATCGGTGGCTGGGATGGGGTCAGGCCGTCGGGATGGCTGCGCCGCTGCTGAAGACGTGTTCAGGAAGTGGGCTGTGCAGTTTGCGAGATGCGCCGCACCAATGAAAACGGCCCACGCAAGGTGGGCCGTTTCGTGGTCAACACCGCAAAGCGGGTTGACCGGATGAAGTGATCGAGGTCTTTGACCGACGAATTACTTCTTGCCCTTGCCCTTGCCCTTGGCATCGGCTGCAGGAGCGGCGTCAGCAGGGGTCTCAACGACCACGACTGGAGGCACCACGGACACCAGCACGGGGTTGTTGTTCTGGCCACCACGGACCTTGGCCACCACGCCCTTGGGCAGCTTGATGTCCTTCAGGTGCAGGGAAGCACCCTTTTCCAGTTTGGACAGGTCCACAGCGATGAATTCGGGCAGGTCCGAAGGCATGCAGGTCACGTCCAGTTCGTTCACGATCGGGTTGACCATGCACTTGTCCACCTTGACGGCGTTGGACTCTTCGGCACCGCTGTAGTGCAGTGGCACCTTCAGGTGCAGCTTGGTCTTGTCGTCCACGCGCTGGAAGTCGATGTGCAGCACCAGTTGCTTGTAGGGGTGGTATTGCACGTCACGCAGCACGACCTTGGAGGTTGCGCCAGCCACTTCCATGTCCAGCACGCTGGAGTGGAAAGCTTCCTTCTTGAGGGCGTGCCACAGAGCGTTGTGGTCCACCTCGATCAGTTGGGGTTCGGCAGCACCACCGTACACGATGCCAGGCGTCTTGCCCGAATTACGCAGACGGCGGCTCGCACCCGTACCCTGCTTGGCGCGCTCAAAAGCGACGAAGTTCATAGTTAGCTCCTGAAAAGGACAGACCGCGACCAGTCATATCCCGATTAAAAAAGACCTGTGACGCCCTCATGGCGGCAGGCCTGCGCATTGCTCCCGAACAGACAAGCCTCCCGAAGGAGGCCTGCGTGCAATCCGACTGCAACGCTCCCGGGGGAGCGCGTCAGAACAGGTTGTCCTGGTCCGAGAACAAACTCATGACCGACTCACCCTTGGCAATGCGCTGGATCGTCTCGGCGATCAGCGGGGCCACGGAGAGTTGGCGAATCTTGGAACATCCCTTGGCGTTGTCGCTCAGCGGGATGGTGTTGGTCACCACGACTTCATCGAGGGCTGTGCCCTTGGCGATGCGTTCGATGGCAGGACCCGAAAAAATGGGGTGCGTGCAATAGGCGTACACGCTCTTGGCGCCACGCTCCTTGAGCACTTCGGCAGCCTTCACCAGCGTGCCGGCGGTGTCGATCATGTCGTCCATGATCACGCAGTTGCGGCCTTCGATTTCTCCGATCACGTGCATGACTTCCGACACGTTGGCCTTGGGGCGGCGTTTGTCGATGATCGCCAGATCGCAACCCAGTTGCTTGGCCAGAGCCCGCGCACGCACCACGCCGCCCACGTCTGGGGATACCACGATCAGGTCCTCGTAGTTCTTCTGACGCAGGTCGCCCAGCAGCACTGGCGACGCGTAGATGTTGTCCACGGGGATATCGAAGAAACCCTGGATCTGGTCGGCGTGCAGGTCCATGGTCAGCACGCGGGCCACGCCCACGGCTTGCAGCATGTTGGCCACCACCTTGGCCGTGATAGGCACACGGGTAGAACGGGGGCGGCGGTCCTGGCGGGCGTAACCGAAATAGGGGATCACGGCGCTGATGCGCTCAGCCGACGCGCGCTTGAGCGCATCGACCATGATCAGCAGTTCCATGAGGTTTTCGTTGGTGGGTGCGCAGGTGGACTGCACCACGAAAACGTCACGTGCACGCACGTTTTGCTTGATTTCGACGGTGACTTCACCGTCAGAGAAACGACCCACGTCAGCCGCACCGAGGGTGGTGCCGAGGTGTTGGGCAATTTCAGCCGCCATGCCAGGATTGGCATTGCCGGTGAAAACCATGAAGTCGGGGTGGTTGGCTTGCATGAGCGTCCCAGCAGTCTGAAAAAAAAGCCCGTACGCGGAAAGCGTTTGGCAGGGGAAGAAGGATTCGAACCTTCGCATGCCGGAATCAAAATCCGGTGCCTTAACCAGCTTGGCGACTCCCCTACACAGGTCAATTGCCGAAGGCAACCAACCTTAAATTCTTCCTGATGCCCAGCCTGCCAGAGGATGAACCATCAGATTCTCACACGTCTTCACTTGCCAGCCCTCAGGGACTTCGCTCAGATCGACTGCGTGTGATTCTTGTGCAAACACTGCACTGCCTGAGCCTGTCATCCTGCCTTTGAGGCCGCGCTTCTTGAACCATTCAATGGCTTGCGAAACATCGGGGCAAAGTGCCTGAGCAACGGGCTGCAAGTCGTTTCGACCGAAGTCAAAGTGTGCTGCAGCAAAGCCTAAGATTGTAGCACTATCTGAATCGCGTTTCAAACTTGGTGACGAAAAAATTTCTTTTGTCTCCAAACCTGCTGCGGGCTTCACGATCACGAAGCTCGCTTGCGGCAGCTGGTGCGCTTTCTCAAGCGGCGTGATTGTCTCACCAATTCCCTCCACCCAAGCGTTGTGACCGCATAAAAAAAACGGCACGTCTGCGCCGAGCTGCAAACCGATCTTTGCCAGTGCATGCCGGGACAGGCTCAGACCCCACAACCGGTTCAAAGCCAGGAGCGTGGTGGCCGCATCTGACGAGCCTCCCCCCATGCCTGCCTGCGCGGGCACGCGCTTCAGCAGTCCGATATGCGCGCCCTCACGGCAGCCCGTAGCGGCCTGCAGCGCACGGGCTGCGCGAATCGACAGGTCGACTTCTGGCAGCGCTGTGGAAAGGTCTTCCCGCGAAATCAGTCCATCTGCTCTGCGTTCGAAATGCAGGGTGTCGCACCAGTCCATGAGCATGAAAACGGACTGCAGCAGGTGGTAGCCATCGGAGCGCCGCCCGGTGATGTGCAGAAAGAGATTGAGTTTGGCCGGTGCCGGCACGTCATACAGAGCTTGCATGGAGGGCAAAAGAGTGAGCTGAAGCGCGGGATTTGCTGTGCGACCGGACCTGCCGGCTTCCGCAGTCTGTGGGCCTTCAGGGCGTCAAAGCAATGCGCAAGGTCGCTATAGGCTCTGGATCACTGCGGCGTGCCGTCAATCGTCCATCGGCAATGCCGGTGAGGTCCGCTTGCCACCCGGTGGCACTGGCCTGGATGCCCTTGAGCCAGCTGAACAGGGCAGTCACAGGAATGCGGGTGCCTGTCACGTCCTGGAGCAGTCCATCCAGCGAATCCGAGGTGCGGGTGTCTTGGCCGCTGAGCAGCTGCGCGTGGCCGTCTTTCCAGTCGAGTTGTGCAATGCGATTGCCGAAGGGACTGAGCAAAACCAGCCCACCCGTCTGGGGCGTGCCACGCAGTTCAAACAGGGCAGAAAAAGATTGTGACGCCTGCCCGTCGATCTGCAAGGCAATGCGCCCATTCCAGCTGTCTTCCCCGACGGAGACCTGGGTCACAGGCTGCGCGCAGCCTGCGAGCCACAGAGCACACACTACCAGCCACCAGGCCCATCCGCGAGAAAGAGTCTGCTGCGGAGCGCTTGGACTGGCGCTGAAAAAGCCTGGCATCAGAGGGCGGCTCCGAGGCGCTTCAACGTCTCTTTGAGGGTGTCGTTGTCGGGGCTGGCGCGCTGCCCTTCCTTCCACACCCGGGTCGCACCGTCCTTGTCGCCCATGCTCCACAACACCTCGCCCAGATGAGCCGCAATCTCTACATCGGGCCGGGCCTTGAATGCCGCTTCAAGGTGTTTACGAGCGTCTGCCTTGTTACCAAGGCGAAACTCCACCCAGCCGAGGCTGTCCATGATGAAGGGGTCATTGGGCGCAAATTCGAGCGCCTTCAGGATGAGCTGCTTTGCCTCATCCAGCTTCACACCGCGGTCCGCCAGCGAATAGCCAAGGGCGTTATAGGCGTGGTGATATTGCGGCTGACGCGCGATCACCTGCCGCAGCAGCTTTTCCATGGTGTCGGGCTGGCCCGCCTTTTCGGCCAGCATGGCCTGGTCGTAGACCAGCTCGGCATCGTCCGGCGCCAAGGCCACCAGTTCGACCTGCACTTTGTAGGCCTCTGGGTACAGGCGCTGGTCGCGCAGCAGTTGGACCTCCGCCATCAATTTCATCCGTTGGCTTTCCGCCGAGTTGCCGGGCAGGTTGCGCAAAAGAGCGCGGGCCTGCGCCAGCTTGCCCTGACGTGCCAGCAGGGACGCACGGCGCGTCTGAGCGCCAAACACTTCTTCGGCGTTATCGATGCGCGCGAGCCATGCTTCCGCACCGGCAAAGTCTTTCTTTTTCTCTGCAATCTGAGCGTGAAGCAGGTATGCCTGTGTGAGGCTCTTTTGCCGCAGGTCGGCATCCGCAGACGCCGATGCAAGTTCCATGAACCGCTGCAGCGACGCCTCTGCGGCAGGCAACCGGTTGTCTTGGTATTGCAAGGTGGCAACCACCAGCCAAGCTTCCACCAGATCAGGTTTTTCCTTGGTGACGGTTTCCAGCTGGCGACTGGCTTCGGGGTAGCGCTGCAAACCCAGCAACACCCTCGCATATGCCATGCGCAGGTCCGGGATGGGCTGTTTAGACAGCGTTTGTGTCACGATGGGTTCTGCGTCCATAAGACCTTCGTCCATCAGTTCCAGCGCCAGTCTGGCTGCGCTTTCGCTGGCATTGTCGAGGGCCTGTGCCCTGCGTGCTGCGTCCAGAGCGCCCGCCTTGTCTCCAGCTGCCAGTCTCAAACGGCCCAGCGACACCCAAGCCTCCGGGCCCGTGGCGGGGTTGGTAAGCTCGTTCACCAGGGCTTGTTCCACCACCTTGGCGGCCAGGGCCTTGTCGCTCGCCCGTCCGTACAGCTGGGGCAGGGCGGTCAGGGCCGAGGCCTTTGACCGGGGCGAAGCCTGCGCGAGTTCCTGGCGCAGCAGATCAGGTGTCTCGCCAATGCGGTTCAGGGCGATCAGAATTTGCAGCACATATTGGTTGGCCTCGCGCGATTGCGGCAAGGCTTCTTTCCAGGCCTGGGCTGCAGCAAGGGCATATTCGCCGGATCGTGACTGCAGCGCAATGTCTGCAGCCCTTTGGTAGAGCTGACCGTCAGCGCTGCGGCGAGCTGCCTCCAGCATGAACGCGTAACCCGCACCCGGATCACCGGTGCGCGCACTGATCTCGCCCAGAAAAATCTCGTAAAACAGCTCTGCGTCCAGCGCGGGGTTGGACGCCACGGGTGGCTCCTGGCTGGCGGGGCGGCTTTCACCGCTGGGCTTTTGTGCCCAGGTGGAATGGGCGGCGGCCGCAATCAGGGTGGCCAATGCGACGGTACGAAAGCGGGAAGGTAACACCATCGGGCCATAATAATCCATGCCTGTGAAGCTGTTGCCCGCTTGTTTGTATGCCTGAGTTGCCCGAAGTGGAAGTCACGCGGCGCAGCTTCGCCGACGCGATTGCTGGAGCCCGGATTGAGGCGGTGGTGATGGGCAAGCCCCTGCGTTGGCCCCTGGGTTGTGATCCGCAGATACTGGTGGGTCAACAGGTGGTCGGATTCCGCCGACGGGGGAAATATCTGTTGCTCGATATGACCCAAGGCCTGCTGCTCCTGCATCTGGGCATGTCGGGAAGTCTGCGCTTTGCGTCTGGGATGCCGCAAGCCGGCATTCACGACCATTTTGACCTCGTCACCAACCAGGGGACGCTGCGTCTGCATGACCCGCGCCGGTTTGGTGCGGTGGTTTATGCGCAGGCGGAGCATTCGCCGGTGGCTGCCAAGTTGCTGGGGGGGCTGGGCATGGAGCCTCTGTCGGAGGGGTTCTTGCTCTCCGATTTCCAGGCAGGACTCAAAAAGAGCCGGATGCCCATCAAGCAGTTGCTTTTGGGCGGACGTTTGGTCGTGGGGGTCGGTAACATTTACGCGTCCGAGGTGCTCTTCCTGGCTGGTATCCGCCCTACCACCGTCGCATCGCGCATCGGCGCCGCGCGAGTGCACAAGCTGCACCAGGCCATTCGCTCCGTGCTGGCCCAAGCGGTCAAGATGGGGGGCAGCACCTTGCGCGATTTTTCCAATGCAGAGGGAATGGCGGGTCACTTTCAGACGGCGGCAAATGTGTATGGCCGCGATGGCCTGCCGTGTAATGCGTGCGGAACGGCCATTGCGCTGTTACGCCAGGGGCAGAGAAGCACGTACTTCTGCCGCCGGTGCCAGCGGCCATAGGGCCCCATCCAACCCGCGATTCGTGACACCCGGTGTACGGTCGATGCTATATTTTGTATATACCTGCCTCGCGGGCCATCCATAGATCTCTGGGAGCAAAGTGGGACCTTCATTCAACGAACAGTTCGACCAGCATGGCGCTTGGCGGCGGGAGTTCGCCCAGCAGCTCAAGCGACTGGCCGATTGGATGGCCACGCACGACCTCATGGATGCCGCTGTGCAAGAGCGCCTGCAGCGCCTGGAGGAGCAGGTCCGCAGCGACAAGGTCATGGTGGCATTTGTGGCGGAGTTCTCACGCGGCAAGTCCGAATTGATCAACGCGATCTTTTTTGCCGACTATGGCCGCCGCATCATGCCTGCCAGCGCAGGCCGCACCACGATGTGCCCTACCGAGCTGGGGTACGACGCAAATGTCGCACCCAGCCTGCGGCTCTTGCCCATTGAAACCAGGCTTCAGATGCAGAGTCTGGCCGAGTGGCGGGTCAAGACCGACCGTTGGCAGGAAATCCCGCTGGATGTCGGCAATGCTGACCAGATATCCAAAGCCCTGGAGAAAGTAGCCGAGGTGCGCAAGGTCACCCTGGACAACGCTCGCGCGCTGGGTTTCTGGCACGACGATCTGACGGACGAGAACCCTGTGCCCGATGCACAGGGCTTGGTAGAGGTGCCCATGTGGCGCCATGCCATCATCAATATCCCGCACCCGCTGCTGAAGCAAGGGTTGGTGATTCTGGACACGCCTGGCCTGAACGCGGTGGGCGCGGAGCCGGAACTGACCGTCAATCTCATCCCCCAGGCGCATGCCGTGGTGTTCATCCTGAGCGCTGACACCGGCGTGACACGCTCGGACCTGTCAATTTGGCGTGAGCACCTCGCCATCTCGCCCGAGAGTATGGAAGCGCGTTTGGTGGTGTTGAACAAGATCGACACGCTCTGGGACACGCTCAACACTGCCGAGCAGGTCCAGGCTCAGATGGAGCGGCAGTGCGTGACTTCGGCCGAGATGCTTGGCGTTTCACTGGATCGCGTGGTGCCGGTATCCGCGCAAAAAGGCTTGGTGGCCAAGATCACTGCGGACGATGTCTTGCTGGAGACCAGTGGACTGCCTGCATTGGAAGAGGCCCTGGCCAAAGGCATCATGGGCAGGCGGCAAGCCATACTGCGCGCTGCAGTGGGTACTGGCGTGGCCAGCTTGCGCACAGAAACTTCGCGTGTCATCAATATCCGGCGGCGCGACCTCGATGACCAGATGGCAGAGCTGCGCAGCCTGCGCGGCAAGAATGCGTCGGTGATCGAATCCATGCGCCATCGCATTGAGCAGGAGCAGCGTGAATTCGACCTCAGCACTGCCAAGATCCAGGCGGTGCGGGCAGTGCACCTCAAGCTATTGCGCGATGTATTCCAGCAGCTGGGCGCCAAGGCATTGAAAGTGGAGCTGTCCGAACTGGCGCAGACACTGCAGCAAAAGGGGCTCAAGCTGGGAGTAAAGAAAGTTTACGTCCAGACCTTTGACAAGCTGCGTGGGACTCTGGACAAGGCGCAGGCCTCGGGCACAGAGATTCAGGCCATGCTGAGCGGAACCTTTCGTCAGCTCAATGCGGAGTTCGGGTTTTCGTTGCAGGTACCTTCGCCGCCGCAGTTGGAACATTTTTCGCAAGACCTGCACCAGATCGAGCAGAGCCATTTGCAGTACCTGGGAATGGGCAATGCGCTCAAACTGGCTCAACCCGAGTTTGCCGAGCGCCTGGTGCGCGCGCTGGCCATGCGGTTGCGCACGGTGTACGAGTCGGCGGCCAATGATCTGGAATTGTGGAGCAAGTCTGCAACCGCGCAATTGGACGCGCAGCTGCGGGAGCGGCGCCGCAGCTTTGCTCGCCGCATGGAAGCAGTGGACCGTATACAGCAGGCCGCCAGCGGATTAGTGGAGCGTATCTCTGAGATAGAGGCGGGGGAAGAGGAGCTGGGTCAATTGGAGCGAAAGTTGCACGAGCTGACTGCCAAACTGGTGGTTCTGCCGAGGGCCGCACCCGCATTGACTAACGTACATCCGGTCACCGCATGAGTGGTGTCTCCGGGGGGGCTGATGCTGTGGCCGAGCGCGTCGTGGCCTGGCAGGCGGTGCATGGACGCAACCATCTGCCTTGGCAGCAAACCCGCGATCCGTACCGGGTCTGGTTGTCGGAGATCATGCTGCAGCAGACCCAGGTGACCACCGTGCTGGACTACTACGCACGTTTTCTGGACAGATTTCCGGACGTGGGCGCACTGGCAGCTGCTCCGCAGGACGAGGTTTTGGGCTTGTGGAGCGGGTTGGGTTACTACAGCCGGGCGCGCAATTTGCACCGCTGTGCGCAGCAGATCATGGCGGAGCATGGGGGGGTATTTCCTCGAACTGTGGCGGTGTTGTCCTCTTTGCCGGGCATCGGGCGCTCGACGGCGGGCGCGATTGCCGCGTTCTGTTTTTCGGAGCGCGCACCCATTCTGGATGCCAACGTGCGCAGGGTGCTGACGCGCCTGCTGGGTTTTGATCGTGATCTTGCTTCTGCCAAGAACGAGCGCCTGCTGTGGGGCCACGCGGAGGCGCTATTGCCCGCGGGCGATCTTGCGTTAGCGATGCCTCGGTATACCCAGGGCCTGATGGACCTGGGGGCGTCTCTTTGTAATCCCCGCGCTCCACGATGTGTGGATTGCCCGTTGGCAGGCCATTGCGTGGCTTTTAAAGACGGTGATCCCGAACGTTATCCGGTCAGGACCCGCAAACTGGCACGTCGGGCTGAGTCCTGGCAATTGGTGATTCTGCGTGATGTCGGAGGCCGGATCTGGCTGCAACGCCGACCCTCGACCGGTATCTGGGCGGGAATGCACTGCGTGCCTGTGTTCACAGATGTGGAGTCTCGCGATGCGTTCGTGGGTGCTTTGGGTGGCCCCGCGCAGTGGGTGCAGCAAGAGTTGCCGCCCTTTGTGCATGTGCTGACGCACCGGGATCTGCACCTTCATCCGCTGTTGATACAGACCGATGAAGGCGGGTCTCCTGCGCAAGACGGGGAGTGGCTGAGTCCAGATCAGTGGTCTTCGGTGGGGTTGCCTGCGCCCATCCGCAAATTGCTGGACACCACGCAATCGACGCTCTGGTGAGCGCGTGTGGTTCGCTACCCCGCCTACAGCGGCGTTGTGTAGCCACCCCGTAAATGTGCCTCGAGCGTGCCAGAGCTGGTGCTCCCTCAAGTGGGCCGCTAAAAGAAATGGTCAGCGCCCATCGAGTTCGCGGTGCCGTTTCAACGCGGTCCATCGATTGCTGAATGCCTGTGCCAGTTTCTCCACCAGATAGACAGAGCGGTGCTGCCCGCCGGTGCAGCCGATGGCGACCGTGACGTAGCTGCGGTGATTGCGATCAAGCATGTCCAGCCAGTGCGCCAGAAATTGCTCGATATGGACCCGCATGAGGCCCACTTCGAGCTGCATGTCCAGAAAGTCGGCAACAGGCTGATCCAGCCCGGTGAGGTCCCGCAGTGCGGCTTCATAGTGCGGGTTCGGCAGCATGCGTACGTCGAAGACATAGTCGGCGTCCATGGGAATCCCGCGTTTGAAAGCAAATGACTGGAATACCAGTGTCAATTGCCCTTGTGCCGTGGACATCAGGCCTTTGACATAGCTTTGCAGCTGCGAGGCGCGGATAGTGCTGGTGTCGATCACATGCGACTGCTCGCGCAGTTCCGCGAGCAATTCACGCTCCAGCTCAATGATTTGTACCAGGGCCCTGCGTCCCTGCTGGAGATCATCGTGTGACAGTGGATGGCGGCGACGTGTTTCGGAGAAGCGACGCACCAGGGTGTCAATCGTGGCATCCAGAAAGAGTGATTTCACGGCCACGCCTTGGCTACGCAGGCGATTCAGTTCTTGCGGCACTTGGTGCAAAGAAGTGGCGCTGCGGACATCCACCGCAATGGCCACACGGTTGCCGTGATGCTTGTGTTCTAGCGCCACAAAGGCTGGCAGTAGCTCGGGCGGGAGGTTGTCCACGCAGTAGTAGCCTGCATCTTCCAGAGCGTGCAGGGCGACGGACTTTCCAGAGCCCGACATGCCCGTAATGAGGACGATTTCGAGAGCCATCAGCGTTTCCTGACGAAGGTCGCGGAATTGAGTGGTGCGGGCGGTGCCATGGCTGACATCGGAGCTGCACCGCCCAGCATTTCTCGGGCGTGCGCCAAGGTCGTCTCGGTGGCGCGCTCGCCGCCCAGCATGCGGGCGATCTCTGCAACGCGCTCGTCCTGCTGCACGATCAGTACCGTGCTGGTTGTGCCTCCGGCGCTTTTGTTTTTTACGACCTTCAGATGGTGATGCGCACACGCCGCTACTTGCGGCAGGTGGGTCACGGCCAGCACCTGGCGGTCGCGCCCCAACTGTTGCATCAATCGTCCTACGGTCTCTGCGACCGCTCCACCCACGCCGGAGTCCACCTCGTCAAAAATGAGGGTGGGAGCCGCACCCAGCTCACTGGTCGTGACGGCGATTGCCAGCGATATGCGCGACAGCTCACCGCCAGACGCCACTTTGCCGACGGGCCTGGGAGTTATACCGGGGTGCCCTGCCACCAAAAACACCACGTCGTCGATCCCGTCGGAGGAGGGCTCTGACGCTTTGGTCACCGATACCTCGAATTTGCCGCCTTCCATCCCAAGGCCCTGCATTGCCTGCGTGATGGACGCTGAGAGCTTGGGGGCTGCCTTGGCGCGGGCCAAAGACAATGCGCGCGCCGCCGCCTGGTACGCTTTGGCACTGGCTAATTCGTTGGCTTGCAATCGGTCCAGATCGGTAGCGGCATCCAACTGGTGCATGGCTGTTTTCCAGCCTTTAAGCAGAGCCGGTAGTTCTGCGGGTGGGCTTTTGTACCGGCGCGCCAATCCCATCCATTGCGACATGCGTTCATCCAGTTCTATCAGACGCTGCGGGTCGATGTCGGCATGGCGCAGATACGTGTGCAGTGAATGCACCACATCCGTCACCTGCGCCAGACTCGATGCCAGGATGTCGGCCAGATTGGCGAACTCTGGTTCGATGTGTTCCTGTGTGTGCAGCAACGCATGCGCGCGTGTGAGTGCAGAGACGGCGTCCGCCTCGTCTTCTTGCAGAGCTTGCAGCGCACCATGCGCCCCATCCAGCAAAGCCTGTGCGTGGGAGAGTCGCTTGTGCTGCGTATCGAGCTCCTCCCACTCCAGGTCGCCCGGCGCCAGTTTGTCAACTTCGCTGATCTGCCATTGCAGGCGTTCGCGCTCTTGCTGCAGGGTCGACTGGGCCACGCGCGCTTGTTGCAGTGCCTTGAGGTCAGCACGCCATTGCGCCCAGCGCGACGTTGTCTCGCGGGTGTTCACACCCGCAAAAGCGTCTAGCAGGCCACGTACTGACTCCGGGCGGGTCAGGCTCTGCCATGCGTGCTGACCGTGAATGTCAAGAAGCATCTCGCCCAATGCGCGCAACTGAGAGGCTGTCGCGGGTGTTCCGTTGATCCAGGCCCGGCTCTTGCCCTGCGTGTCTACTGTGCGCCGCAGCAGCAGGCCGTCATCTGTGTCAAACCCCGCTTCTTCCAGCCAAGACCGAGCGTGTGCAGGGCAGTCAAATTCTGCGCAAATGTCGGTCTTGCCGCACCCCTCACGCACCACCCCCGCATCCGCACGTGCACCCAACGCCAGCTGCAACGCGTCGATCAGGATCGACTTGCCCGCGCCGGTCTCGCCCGTCAGCACGGTGAAGCCGCTGCGCAGATCAAGCACCAGTTTTTGGACAATCACAAAATCCCGCAGGGTCATGCGTCGCAGTGCCATGCTCAGGATCCTCCTTCGTTCCAACGCAGCTTCTTGCGCAGTGTGGCGAAGTAGTTCCATCCCTGGGGGTGCAGAAACCGCACACGATGCTCTGACCTTTTGACGAGGATGCGGTCGCCATGCAGCAAGGATGCAAGCGACTGCATGTCAAAGTTTGCGCTGACATCGCGCCCGCTCACCACTTCCACAGCTACTTCCGTTGCGTCAGAGAGCACGATGGGACGATTGGACAACGTATGTGGTGCGATCGGAACCAGTACCCAGCCCGGGATGGAGGGGTGGAGCATGGGGCCGCCCGCCGACAGAGAATATGCCGTGGAGCCGGTGGGAGACGCAATGATGAGGCCGTCTGCCCTCTGGTTAGCCACAAACTGCCCACCCACTTCAACGCGCAGCTCCACCATGCCCGATGTGGCCCCTCGGTTCACCACCACGTCGTTCATGGCCAAGGCTTCAAACACCACGCGCTCGTCGCGTACAACGGTGGCATGCATCAGAGGTCGTTGGTCTTCTTCGTAGGCCCCTCGCAGCATGGGCGGCAACGTGGTCTGGTAGGTATCGAAAGGAATATCCGTAATGAACCCGAGCCGGCCCTGGTTGATGCCGATCAGTGGCGTTCCGAAACGTGCGAGGCGCCGGCCAATCCCCAGCATTGTCCCATCTCCTCCCACCACCAGTCCCAGATCGCACCGTGCGCCGATCTGGTCTACATTCAGAGACGGGTAGTGTGTCAGTCCGGTGTTGCTGGCGGTTTCCGCTTCCAGCACCACCTCACAGCCCTGCCGCTCCAAGAAATGCGCAATGTCTTCCAAAGCCCGGCGAGAACCGTCACCGGAAGTGCCTGCTGCTGAAGTCTGATACTTGCCTATAAGTGCGACATGGCGGAAATTGGACGTCATCGCGAAATTACATCATTAAACAGATGTGAGTTTCGCGACGCGCTTCATCATCCGCGTCTTGCATGCGCTGTCTCGTTCTGATTCCAGTGCGGCAACCACTATCCAAGTCTTCACATCCTCGCCCAGCTCGTCTGCCAGTGCTCCTGCTATTGCCGGGCTGATATGGCCCCTTTGTCTCGCGTTATGAAGTGCGTTCCTGTTCAGGTTCAGTTTTTCGTGCCAGTACTGCGCTGGCTGCATCGATAGGGCTTGTTCCAATAGGGTCATTGTTGACAGCATTTTTCGCTCCTTTGAGGGTGCTTTTGTCCAGTGGGAAGTCGCGTTGCAGTTGGTCGGTGTCGGGGATGTTGCCGTATCGGATCACGCGATATCCAGCGTTCGTTAGTAAGGCGTCTCTCGCTGCGTCTTCTTCCGTTTTTTTCTTGTGTGAATCGTCGTCCAGTTCGATAACCGCTAGCACTTGCAGGGATTTGTCGCAGACAACGAAGTCTGCAATTTTTCTGTCGAAGCTGTTTCTCGTCGCTCTTGACTTTGCAGATAGCAAAGCTCCGAAAGAAACCTGCGCCAGGATTTTTGATTCAGGCAAAGACGTCGTTAGTCGGTTGTACATAGCCTCTTCGCGCTGTGTGAGAAGACGCTTTCTTTTTGGCCGTTCTTGCTCTTCGCCGTCTGTCGTGGTTTCTGTGCTTTTCTTTTTCAGCGCGGCTATCACGATTGCCGCAATCAGCACCAGCACAACCAGAAATATCAAGGTTTTCATGGATCAAGCGTTGTAATTTTGCAATCAATGTGATTGCAGTGTTGCAATCATGGTGATGGCGAGTCTATTCTCCCGTCTGCAATCAATGTGGTTGCATGAGTCGGAGCCGCCATGACCTCAAACCCGCCCTTTTGCCTACCCCCAGCCACAAAAGGCGCTGCACGCGCTGTGGCGGCTCCTGCAGCGCCTGCGCTGGGGGTGTGCACCCGCTCTTACGTCAAGGGCTCCACCGCTTCTCTCCCCTGGCCTCGCGTCGAGATTCGTGGGCAATCCGGCGCCGGGATGCTCAACGGTTGGCACTCCATCGCAACCCTTGTTGATGACATGCCGCAGCGCGCCGCAGCCGCGCCCAGCAAGCGGAGCGCGGGCGCGGTAGCGGAGCGCGGTGCTATCAATTTTGGGGGGTGCGTAGCACCTCAGACAGCTTCGGTCCCCGATGGTAATCACGGGGACAACTTTCCAGAGTCAGCCGCATGACCCATCCCACATCGCTCGTTCTAGAGGGCAATGAGGTCAAGCTCCGTTTGCAAGCGGAGCGCGTCCAAACCGGCTCGCCCGTTCATGTCGATTGGCTGCGCTTCACAGTCAATCTGCGGTTCGCGCCCATTCCCACCGTTGAGCATCTTTTCCCGCCCGCCCAGGCATCGGAATTCGATCTGCGCTCAGAGCACCAACTGAGCGAAGACGATCGCCGCCGCGCAAAGCTCTGCCACCTGCTGCGCGACATTCCAGACCCTGACTTTGCCGCCAGCACACAAGCGCTTGAGCTGGCTAACAACGTCTGCGACATCCTCGGCGAAGGCTTCACCGTAGACCCCGAAATGAAGAAGGGTCACGACTTCTACCGCCACCGCTGGAGCATCCTGCGCGCTGGCAATGAATGCGGCTGGGTCGGCTTCCTCGCCTCCGGTGAAAGCCCACGCCAGCGTGCCCAGTCGAAGACCATTCATTGCAACCTGTACGGCGTCGCCTGCACGTTTGCTGCCCCAGGCTGGGCACCACGCATGGCCGACTACATGGACGAACACCGCGCCCTGGTCACGCGCTGCGATCTGGCCCTGGACTTCTTCGACGGCATCAGCGGTGGCATGGACCGCGTTGCCACTGACTACGACGCCGGGGCCATGGACCACTACGGCCACCGCCCTGAACACAACTGTGTGGGCGCTTGGCGTGCTGGTGGTGTGGGCCGCTCCTTCTACTTCGGCAGCAAGGCCGCAGGCAAGCAAACCAACGTCTACGACAAGGGCGTGCAGCTCTACGGCAAACAGGACGCTACCGGCTGGCAGCGCATCGAGTTGCGCTATGGAAACCAAAAGCGCCTGCTGCCCACGGACGTTCTGCGCAGGCCCGCCGACTTCTTCGCAGGTGCCAGCGACTGGCATGCACAGATGCTGGCTGAGCACGGCGCCATTGCAACGCCTGAGCCCATCAAAACAGAGCCACGCCTGCCCCTTGAAACCCTCATGGCCGAGTGCACGCGCAACGCCCGTTGGTTCTTCTCCACCGCTGGCAAATCAGCCGCGCTCGCGTTCCTCTACATGGACCGCGAAACCCTCATGCAATTCATTGAGAACTGCGCCGAGATGCCCGGTCGCCTTGCCAAGTTCAAGCGCTCCGAAGTCGAGCGCATCTATCAGCAGATGTTCAAAAAGATCTCGGGCTCCGGTGCTGGCCACACCGCGTTTGCCCACTAACCCAGGCCACGAAGGACTAACCATGAAGATGACCAGCAAAGCCGTGTTGCACGGCCTCAAGCAATCCAAGGGCGACTATGAGGGCCGCGCCTTCGACTCCACCACCTTCCACCTGTCGGTGGACATTGCCCAGTCCTCCAGCGGCGAAAGCATCGGCGTGGTCACTCGCCCGTTCAAGCTGGGTGACTCCACCGAGTTCCAAAAGTGGGCACACCTCAAAAATTCGTGGCCCCTCGGCGGCGTGATGTGTGAATGTGAGTTCGACATCGTGGCCGGTGCGGACAACACCACAAAGCTCACGCTGCTGGCGATCAAACCCGCCGCCCAGGCCAAGGCCGCGTAAGGCACCAAGGCACGCCATGCGCAACGTGATCCAGTCCCGCACAACAGGCGCTTTCCTCGCGCCCTCATACGAGGACGGCCAACCGGAGTGGACCATGTTGCTCTGCGAAGCCGCCATTGTCGAAGACCTCGAAACCTGCGTGCAGCTTATCGAGGACCACACCGAACCGTTCCACCGACCCCAAGTCGTGGACCTCGATGACCTCTACAAAAAGCAGGAGCCACACCTTGGAAATTGACCTCTCGTTCTTCGCCCAGCGCGTTGCCATGCTGGCCCTACTGGCGGGCTTCGTTGGCGGTCTGCTGTTCGTCCTGGTGCATGGCGCAGTAGTCGCCCTGGCTGAGCGTCTGCGCTCACGCGCCAACACTGCCGAACGCGTCGCCCAGGCACGCATTCGGCAGCAATCAATCATGCGGGCCATGCCTCGTGGCTGACCCAACTGTCATCGAATGCCCCAGCACCTGCACGGTGACTGTGGTGCATGAATTAAGCCTCCCTCCGCTGCAACTCGATACAGCGGATGGAGCAGCCATCGCGGGCGCCGTCCTCGCGGTCTGGGTAGTCGGCTGGGCATTTCGCATGCTCGTCCGCTCCTTGAACATCGACGGCAATTCATCAACCACCAATGAGGAAAACTGAAATGAACCGCTTCAACATGCAAACCCGTCGTGCAGCCCAGATCGCCGCTGCCTCTGCCCTCGTCCTGGCTTCGCAATCGCACGCTGCTGCCATCGATGTGACCCCCGTCACTGCCGACATTAGCGCTCAGGCCGCACCAGTGGCCGCCATCGGTGCTGCTGTGCTGGTGCTCTTCGTGGGCATCAAGGCCTTCAAGTGGGTGCGTAAGGCTCTGTCCTAAGCCCTCACTGCATGCGCTCCCTGACCGGCCGGCAGGGGCCTTGCAAAAGCTCACGCGGGGTGGGCTTCTTCAAGGTGCAAAACACATGGGCCTCTTCGTCATCATCGCCGTCTTGGGGGCCGCATGGTTCATCTTTACCGCCTGATCGCGGCGATGGTCATTGCCGTCTTCTCGGCCACTACGTTCGCTGCCATCGCGCCTGTTGTGAAGTATCGCGACAACCTCGGGCGTGTCGATACGGTCAGCGGTCTGGTTGCGTGGTGGCAGGCTTATGACCCGGTTTTTCCGTGTACCTCGCCGTACACCAACAAGGCTGCGACATGGGAAGCCCGGAACGTCACGGCGCAGAAGTTTGATCTCTACAAAGTCGGGTCCAACTGTCTCGGCACAGGTACATACAACACCCTAGTGCAGAGTCCCACCGCTTCGGGCTCTGCGTGTCCTACTGGCTCCGCCCTGTCCGGTGGCACTTGCCAATGTCTTTCACCGCTGGTTGAGGTTGGAGGTGAATGCAAGCTCCCTGCTTGTCCTGTCGGCCAGCATGAGGAAGGCGGTGCATGCGTTCCTGATGCCTGCAAGCCGAATGAAACCCGCGTCAATGGCGTGTGCGTTCCTGAGCCTCCCTGTCCAACTGGGCAGACCCGGGTTAACGGCAAGTGCGTACCCATGAAGTGCCCTTCTCAGGGAACGGTGTCGGACCAGTGGTACGAGCTCACATCACCGGGCACGAGTGCGACATGCCTGTTCAACAGCCAGGACAACACCTACTGCACCATGACGGTGAAGCCCAGCGTTATCGCTTCCAGCGGCGGCAGCAACACGTATATGGGCGGCTATGGCGTTTACACCGGTGGCACCTGTGGCCCTTCTGAGCCCGGAAAGCCCACGCCTGTGGACCCCAATAAACCTGATGGCGACCCCAATAACGGAACCAAGCCACCCGGCCCGAATGACCCCAAGCCGGACACAAGGCCCGGTGGCAGTCCCGGCGGCCCCGGCAGCAATCCAACGCCGCCAAACCCTGATGGCACATGCCCTGCTGGCACCTACAAATCGAACGGCGGTTGCTACCCCAAAGACCCGCCCACGCAGCCGCCAGACAATGACGGCAAGTGCCCTAGCGGGTACATCAAGGTGGGCGATAAGTGCGTCCCCCTGATGCCGCCAGAAGACAAAGACCCTGACGACAAAGACCCCTCGTCGTTCGGAGGCCAGTGCGAGGCGATCACCTGCGACGGCGACGCCATTCAGTGCGCCATAGCCCGCGACCAATACAAACGGTCCTGCCAGCTCATGGAAAAGGAAAGCGCTGAATCTCAGCTCTACGGCTCCAATAAGGGCAAGGAGGGCAATCAGACTGGGGAGCTTCCGGGCAATGAAACCATCAGCCTGTCGGGCCGCATCGATACCTCTGATGCGCTCGGCGGTGGCTCCTGCTTTGGCAATCTGAACGTCACTGTGTGGGGCCAGTCGGTGGTGCTGCCACTCGCTGACCTGTGCCAATACCTCGCCATGCTCGGCAACATCTTGGTGGCCGTGTCGATGCTCATGGCCGCCCGCATCGTCACTAGGGGATAGAACCATGCCAATGTTTGTTGCTGCCATCGGCGGCATGCTCATCAACCTTGTGGGCACCCTCGCGGGCCGCATCCTGATTGCTCTTGGCATCAGCGTTGTGACCTACACGGGTGTCTCTGCTTCACTCGATTGGATGAAAGCTGGCGCAGTCTCCGCGCTCGGTGGTCTGCCTGCCGACATGATCGGGCTGATCGCTTTCATGAAGGTGGGCGTCTGCATCAGCATCATCACCAGTGCCATTGCTGCACGTGCCATCGTCAGCGGCCTTAGCGGCGACAGCTTCAAGAAGTGGGTGATGAAATGATCTACCTCACCACTGGTGCGAACGGCGCAGGCAAAACGCTGCTGACTCTCAAGGATGTGCGGGCGCAGCAGCTCAAGGAAAACCGCCCGGTTTACTACCATGGCTTTGACATGGACGAGGCCAAAGCGGCTGAATTCGGCTGGCAGAAGTTTGACCCCAAGGATTGGCAAGGCCTCCCTGATGGGTCGATCTGCATCATGGACGAGTGCCAGAACGAATTCCCGTTGAGGCGCTCCGGCTCGGAGGTGCCTGAGTACGTGCAGGCCATCGCTCAGCACCGTCGCCGCCGCGGTTTTGACTTCTGGATGATCTGCCCGCACCCCTCGCTGGTCGATGTGTTCGTGCGCCGTCTGATCGATAAGCCATCATGGCATCGGCACCTAAAGCGTGCCTTCGGCGCTGATGTGGTCAGCGTCCTTCGCTTCTCGGCACCTGACATGAAGTGTGAAGAGCCCGGCGCAGGCGCTCGCGGCGAAGTGTCCATGGTGGGCTATCCCAAGGAGGTCTACAGCTGGTATCGCTCGGCCAGTCTCCACACCGGGAAAAGGAAAATCCCTCGCGCCGTGTTCGTCCTGGCTGCGTGCGCCATCGCTGTTCCCTCGGCCCTGTACTTCGCCATCACCGGCGTTTACAAAAACGCCACTAAGCAGGCCAAGCCCGCTACAGAAACGATAGCAAACGTGCCAGGCGGAAATGCTCCTCAAAACGGGCGGCAGGTTGCCCAGGTGATGACCGCTGCGGAATATGTCGACCACCGCACCCCGCGCCTGAAAGACTTCCCGCAGACGGCCCCGGCCTACGACGAGGTCACCAAGCCCACTGAGGCCCCGTACCCTGCGGCCTGTGTCCAGATGGGCAAAACCTGCAAGTGCTACACGCAGCAGGCCACGCTATTGCAAGTGTCCGGCGCTGCATGTCTCCAGATCGTGCAACAGGGCTTCTTCATGGACTGGAAAACCGCCCCCAGGGGTGAATTCAGTCCAAGGGATAGGGGCGACTATCGGCAAGGCCGGGAAGGCCATCAGCAGCCCCAGCAAGTGGCCCAGCTGGACCCGCAACGCACAGTCCCTGTGCCATCGCCTGCGGCCCGACCTGAGCCCGTGCAGAGTCAGTACCTCCAAGGCCTCGCTGCGCGCAATGCTCAGGTGCGTTCTAGCCTCACGCAATGATTCAGCCGCGCCGTGTTTGCTCTCTGGCTTCGGCCTCATCTTCAAGCATTAGCACCCATCGGTAGCCCTCTGGTGCCTCTGGTCGGCTGAACGGCGATGGCCCTCCGTTCTTTGGTTCCTTGTCAGCAAAAAACAGCAGATAGGCGGCTTGAATGAGGCCCATGCCTGATAGGGCTAGCAGCGCGTAGTACGTGAAATAGGGGAGTTGCTTCATGCCCTTAAAACTAGCACAGCCTTTCAAATGTCGCCAAAACGGATCTGGCCATGACAATTCAGGCGCTGACAACGATAGGGCAGCGGGCCAGCGGACGCATTGCGCGCATGCGGTCGATGTGCCCGCCGAAGCCCTTCCGCTTCACCGGCTCAGAGAACACCAGCGCAACTTGCGCAGCCTTCACCAGCTTGCCCAGGTCGCGCACCTTCTTCGCCAGCTCTCGCGCCCAGCTCGGGGCAGTCTTGCGGACTGGATAGGCCACCCGGCCCGCTGCCTTGAACGCCGCACCACGCTCGGCCCTGATCGCCCGCAGGAGGCGTGTCGTAGGCCGCGACGTAGCCCACACCAGCAAGCGCCCGAACTGCAAAGGCATCTGCAGCGCCAGAGCTTCAGGAAATTTGCGGTAGTTGATTGCGATCATGGTGTTCCCCTTCAGGTGTACCGGGCCCCTAGATTCCGAGCCGGACAACTGTTGTCTGTTGCCCGTGCAAGCTGGCCTTGCTTGCACCGTTCCCCTGAGTTCTTCGCCGTGCCATTAGCGGTGCCGGGATTGAGTTCCGGAGGGGGGAGGGTTTGTAAAGCGCAGCTTTATGGATTCCCCCCGCAGGAACTCAAAGCGCCCTCGGCGCGGTCCTGGCTTAGCGTTGGCCGAAGAGGCGAAGAAATCTGGGGAATGGTGCTGGGCACTACCTTTCACGGGCAACGGACGCCGCGCGGCGAGCGCCTAAAGCTGCGAAGCAAGCTCAAGCCAATTGAAGTCCTCGATAGCGCGCACCGTTTGATACATTCGTGCTATCAAAATTACAGCTAACTGATTACCGTTTTGACCATCTACGGCTACGCCCGCGTTTCGACAACTGAGCAAAACACCGCGACACAGCTCGCGGCATTCAAGCGTGCGGGCATCGAAAAAATCGTTCAGGAAAAGCGCTCAGCGGTAAAGCAGCGCCCAGAGTTGGAGAGGCTGTTGACCACCATGGTCAAAGGTGACGTGCTGGTGGTCTACAAGCTTGATCGGCTGGCCCGTTCTGTCTCTCACTTCGTCAAGGTTTTTGAGCATCTGAAAGGGAAGGGTGTCGGCTTCAGGTCGCTGACAGAGTCAATCGAAACCGATACGCCGCAGGGGCGCATGTTCTTGCACCTGCTGTCTGCTTTTGCAGAGTTTGAGCGTGAATTGATCCGGGAGAGGTGTCTTGCTGGTCAGCGGGCAGCTCGTGCCGCTGGGAAGACATGGGGCCGAAAGCGGGCTCTGGCAGATGATGATGTTGCCCAGGCCGCAGCGTGTTGGCGTTCGGGCTGGTACGACCAGCGGACTCTTGCGGATATGCTGAGCGTTTCCATCAGTAGCCTGCGCGACCACATCCACCGCCATGAGGGCAGGGGGCGTTGGGCGAAGACTCGATTACAAAAGTAAAATCATTCCATGCTCGATGACCGTGCCAAGTTGTTGCTCAAAGCCCTGGTCGAGCGTTACATCGCTGATGGGCAACCCGTGGGGTCTCGAACCCTTTCCCGTGCGTCGGGGTTGGATTTGTCGCCGGCCACGATCCGCAATGTCATGGCTGACCTCGAAGAACTGGGACTGATTGCAAGTCCGCACACTTCTGCAGGTCGCATCCCTACTGCGCGCGGGTACCGGTTGTTTGTGGACACCATGTTGACGGTACAGCGAGAGTCTGTAATGCCACCACAACTGGCCCCAGAACAGCCACAAAAGGTCATTGCAAACGCTGCGCAGCTTCTATCCAGCCTCTCCCAGTTCGTCGGTGTGGTGATGGCACCTCGGCGTACCTCGGTCTTTCGGCACATCGAGTTTCTGCGACTCTCTGAAAAGCGGTTTCTGGTCATCATCGTGTCCCCTGAGGGCGACGTCCAGAATCGCGTGATTTTTACCGAGGTGGACTATTCGCAGTCTCAACTGATAGAGGCCTCCAACTTTCTGAATGCACACTACGCAGGGCTTGCGATGGAGCAGGTGCGAGAGCGCTTGAAGTCCGAGGTCGATGTGTTGCGTGGGGAGATCGCATCGCTCATGCAGGCTGCGGTCAACGTGGGTTCTGAGGCGCTTTCAGAAGCGCAGGACGAGGTGGTGATCTCTGGCGAACGCAACCTTCTGTCAGTCAGCGACTTCTCCAGCGACATGGGTAATCTGCGCAGAGCTTTTGACCTGTTCGAGCAGAAGACACAGATTCTTCGGCTTCTGGATATTTCCAGCCAGGCGGAAGGTGTGCGCATCTACATCGGTGGAGAGAGCCAAGTGGTGCCATTTGAGGAGCTTTCGATCGTGAGCTCGCCCTACGAGGTCGATGGAAAGGTGGTGGGAACGCTGGGCGTGATAGGCCCCACGCGCATGCCCTACGACCGCATGATCCAGATTGTGGACATCACTTCCAAGCTGGTCTCCAACGCCCTCAGCCACCGCAAGTAAACGCCCTACAATACGGCGCTTGCCCCGTTGTATGGCGCTGGAGCATGGCTTGGGGCGTTAGCTCAGTTGGTTAGAGCAGAGGACTCATAATCCTTTGGTCGTTGGTTCAAGTCCAACACGCCCTACCACCCTCGTTTGCTGGACGAGGTATTAACAACAAACGCATTTTTTCAATCCGAATCGCGCAGTTTGTTTTTTTGGAGCCTTCAGCGTGCATTACAATCGTAGCTAGCGCTGAATTGATGAGTTGTTCGAATGCCTTGCTAAGAGGCGTCAAGCAACAAGCAAGCAGATTTTGAGGGAGACCAAAAAATCATGCTATAATTCAAAGCTTAGCGGCTGTAGCTCAGCTGGATAGAGTACTTGGCTACGAACCAAGGGGTCGTGGGTTCGATTCCTGCCAGCCGCACCAATTGGTAAGCCTCCCGTCTGAAAAGACGGGAGGCTTTTTCCATTTTGGCGCCTCGCTACACCACACCGCTACAAGGTGTGGATCATGGACGGTTTCTTTCGGCGTGGGGATGTGTGGTGGGCGCGCCTTGCAGTTCCGGCGCGTCTGCGTCAGGCGGCAGGGCGACGCGAGTTCGTGCAGTCATGCCGCACCACCGACAAGCACGCAGGGCGCGTGGTTGCGGCTGCGCTGCTGGCACAGTGGCGGCGGAAGCTTTTCGAGCTGGGAGGCGGGCGGGTGGACATTGAAAAATTGGTCGGTGGTGGCCCGGCCCTGGTGGCGGGCGGGCATCTGTCGCTTCAGCGCGCGGTGGAGCTGTTGGGCTTTGACCTGGGTGATCTGCTGCGGGCCGCCAGCGCCGGGCGCATCGGTCTCCACTGTCGGATTCCGCCCGGGGCTGCTAACGGGTTCGTCGTGCCGTCGCAGTCGCTTGAGTCTGTCGATGCTGAGTTGGGCCAGGCTGGCGGCGTGGTGATCCCGAGCCCCAATGGAGCCCCCAACGACAGCATCCGCGCGCAGATGGTGGGGCAGGTGCTGCCCCTGGTGGATTCGGCCATCGTGGCCGGTCAGGTGCTGGCTGGTGAGTTGGGCGCGGTGGAGCTGGTGTGCATGGAGGCGCCAGGACGGCCCGGGTGGCTCTACGTGCCCGATGTAGCGCCTGTTGTATCGGTGGGTAGCCTGGAGGTGCTGGCTGTTGAGCTGGAGGCGCTGCGGGCCGCTGCAGTAGCAGTGATCCCAGCTGAGCGCATGATGGCAAAGACGGTGACGGCCCCAGAGCCCCCAACACAGCCCCGGGGTGGGAAGTGGGCGGGCAAACGGTTTTCTGAGGCGCTTGAGGCGTATTGCGCAAGCCCCGATGGCCTACCCAAGACGCTGGCCTCTGAGGTTGAGCAACGCCAGCGCAAGGCCGGGATGATGCTGTTCCCTGAATTCATGGGTGATCTGCCCCTGGGGGCAATTGATGGTGACGTGCTACGCCAGTACCGGGACGGGCCATTGAAGACTTTCCCGGGCAATGCAAACCATCTGCCAAAGGAGGTAAAGCGCCCCACCATGAAAGCGACGATTGAGGCACTGCGCGCAGCGCGTCCTGATTGGCCGCTCATGAGCCCCACTATGCAGCGCGAGCGCATGCAGTGGTTGCGCCGTTTTTTTGCGTGGCTGGTTGCCCGTGGGTACATGGACGCGGACCCTTCGTCTGGGCTGGCTGGTGAGACAGGGGTGTCGAAGGCGGATGCGAAGGCCGCGCGTCGGGATGCAGCCGCTGCGCGCAAAGAAGCAGGTGAGGAAGACGGGCGTGGGCCGTTCTCTGGCGATGAGCTAACGGCGATCTTTTCGCAGCCTCTGTTTGTGAGGGGTCACGGCCGCCATGTGGTGGGCGCTGAGCGTTGCGGGCCGCATGAGTTCTGGTTGCCGCTGCTGGGGTTGTTCGGTGGCTTGAGGTTGAAAGAAGCGTCTCAGCTCCGCTTAACGGATGTGCGGCAGGTCGATGGCGTGTGGGGCCTGGACCTGAACGAAGACACACCGGACAAGAGTCTAAAAAATGAGCAGTCTGCGCGGCTGGTGCCGCTGCATCCGGCGCTGGTCGCGGCTGGTTTTCTGGACTACTGCGACCGGCTGCGGCGTGAAGGATTTCGGCGCGTTTTCCCCGAGCTTTCATGCGTGGCCTCTGACGCCCGCTACAGCAAGGACAGCGGGCGGCGAATGTCGATGATGTTGGAAAAGCTGGGCATGCCGCGTGATGGTGGCCGGGTGTTTCATTCATTCAGGCACAACATGAACAACGCGCTGGCACGGGTGCCAGCTGAGGTTCTGGGCTTTGCAGATGCCACGTTGGCGCGCGTGGCCCGGTACGCGATCATGGGTCACGACCTGCCGCCGGGTGAGCGAGATGTGAACACCGCGAGCTACCTACGCGGGAGAACGAGCGAGATGGCTGCCCTGGTGGCCGCTGTGCAGTATGAGGGGCTACCGACTGTTGCGCGCTTCGATGCTGGTTGGGGCGTCGAGGCGATCCGGGACGCGCTGGGGCGCAAACATGGCGACCGCAAGGGCAAGGAAGACATGGGCGAGGTCTTGCACTTGCGATAAGAGGGGGCCCTCGAAGCCACTGGATAGACCCCGTACTTTGCCCTGGTTTTGCTATTTCGGGCTGTTCTGGCGCGAGCGCGTTTTTGAAGCCCCAGGATACCCATGATGGTTCACTGAACCTTATAGGTAGAGGTCCAAGCGGGGGAAAAACTACATGATACCCTTCAAATAAGAATTATTATCATCTGTGGGTATAAAGGTCTACGGTGCCCCCTGGTGTGTTGCTGCGGAGTCGAGGCGGTTACTCTCTGTGGGCAATGGCCCATGCGGTGTGCGGCGTAGCCGCGATGCGCTGATGGCCCGGGCCGTTGGTGTCTTCTTGTCTTTCTTCTTCTGTCGGGTTGGTGAAGCCAGTTGTCCCCCTACCCCACAGCGTTCTGTAGGGTGGGGGCTGGCTTGACCACCCGGCCTATTCACCGCCGGGGCGGTTGTCGGTATAGGTGTCCACTCTGCGCACGGTCACAGCTTGTTTTGAGACAGGCACCAGCGCAGTCAGCCATGCGCCTGTCTCTCACCCCACGCACCCTGTAACGACTACGACTCGTCGCCGCGCCCTGTCGGTGCTGCCGCTGTGTGGGGTTCCCTCTAGCGGCTTTATCTTCCCCGTGCCGAGCGTCTGGATGCCGACAAGCACGGGTGCATACCTGGGGGTTAGAACACCCGGTTCAAGACCTCCCGGGCGTGGTGGTGCGCGCTTTCATGGGCGTCTGCCAGTTCCACGATGACGACGTTTCCGTCTGCGCCGTCCTGGATGGCCAGGAAGTCCACGCCGCTGCTGTCGGTCATGACGAACGTCCGGCTGCCGCCGTTGTCGTACTCGAAAAGGCATTCGCTGGTTTCGTAGATGGTGGCGAACTCGCTGGTGTCGATGGCGCGGGCGCTGAGGCCAAAGGCGGCCTTGTTGGTGGTGGTCATGGGTTCCTCTCGTTGATGATGATGATCAGGCCGCGCGTCTGAAAAGCGTTGCGGGCGCTGTTGGTGTGAGGGCCGGGCGCGCGTTGCGACTGCGCCAGGGTTGCAAGTGGCCGTGGTCGTCCACGACGAAAAACTGGGGCGGGCGGCTCGCCTTGACGCCGGGATCCGCAGCGCGCACCGCGTCGATGAAGTCCTGGACATCGGTCTGCTTGTACAAGACCACGTTCCCGTTGCACGCATACGGCATCAGTTGTTGGCCGTACAGGTCGGGGGCTTGAGTGCCTTCGCGCGGGCTTCTGCGAATGTCCGCAAGGAATGGATACCACGCCACGGCAGCGCCGGGCAATTGGCTATCCAGCTGGGTCACGGTTTGCTGGATGGACAACAGGCGGAGTGTTCTACGAATCATTGGGTTTTCCCTTCTTCTAGTTTTTGATCTTGTGCGGTTAGGCGCCGCTGCGCCCGCGATGGGTGGCGTCGTCTAACGCCTCTCTGGCTGCATCTGCCAATGTCGCTGCCAGGCTCAAAGCCTGGTTTGGGTCGAGGCGGTAGACCGTGGGGCGCGGGCCGGGCACGCTCATCTGGACAAACGGGGCGCCAGTGGCCTCATCCACCGCCGCGCATACAGTGGCCTGCGGCCATGCGTACCCGGTGCTGCTACCTCCCATGCCGACACCAAAGGCGCCCAGCACTTCAGCCACTCGCCCCGTAGGGCGCACATCGCCGATGCGCAGTTGCTGGTGAAACCGGACGAACTCACTGAGTTCGCTGCGGCTGTAGAACACCTGCCGCCCCATCTTCACCAGGGGAATGCGATAGATGGCCTTCTTGCTGTGGTTGCGGTTCTCTCGCAGCCATGAGGCCCACTGTGGCGCGGTGCGTTCCGGCAGTGCCTCTGCTAGCACTCCTGCTGCCAGCTCGGCAGAAATCAATTCTTCTGTCGCGTTCATGCGCCTCCTTGTTGTTATGAGGTGCTCATTGTAGATATGAAGCAAATAAAAAGTCAATGTTTCTTTTTTAAGGCTTCATTTTGCGTCAAAATTCAACCTGACTAAAAATTAAACGTCCGTCTTATCACTTCGTCAGGAGCGCTCATGCCACCCGAAACCCGCCATGCCGCCGTCGCCTACTACCGCGTGTCCACCACCGGACAGGAGCAATCGGGGCTTGGTCTTGATGCGCAGCGTGAAGCGGTTGCCCGTTATCTGAAAGGCGCTGGCTGGGAGTTGGTGGATGCGTTCACCGAGACGGAAACCGGCAAAGGGTCAAACGCCCTGGCCAAGCGCCCGCAGCTCCGGGCGGCCCTTGAGCTGTGTAAGCGGCGAGGCGCAACGCTCGTCATTGCCAAGTTAGACCGCTTGGCCCGCAACGTGAATTTCATTTCCGGCCTGCTTGAGGCTGGGTGCGATTTCGTGGCCGCCGATATGCCTCAGGCGAACAAGGTGATGATCCAGATGCACGCAGTGATGGCCGAGTGGGAGCGGGACCAGATCAGCCAGCGGACAAAGGATGCCCTGGCGGCATCGAAGGCGAGCGGTACGAAGCTGGGGACGGCTGGACCTGCGAACCTGCGCAGGAACATTGAAGAACGCCGGGACGCGGCAAACGATTTTGCCGCCAAGCTGGCGGGCGTGGTGGAAGGGTTCCAGGCGCGCGGACTGAGTCAGCGTCGGATGGTGGCTGAGCTGAACACCGTGGGCATCAAGGCCCCGCGTGGCGGGGCGTGGTCATTGAGACAGGTGCAGCACCTGTTGGCGCGCCTAAAGGCGGATGAACCTGGCGAGGCTGCGCGCGGTAGCTGGTGAGATAGTGCCTGCCGCTAGTTCATCTGGCGCTGGCATTTGCACCCGCGCACAGAGGCCATCTTCCAAGCGCAGCGGCTACTCTCCCGCCTGTCAGGGTTTCAATGGCGCCATCCATGTAAGTGATCTCAATTTCGTCCAGACGCACACAGTGGACAGAACCGTTGAGCCAAACGTGTTCAAAGGTGCCGCGCTTTTGTTCTCCGGGCTGGAGGGGGCCCACAATTTGCATCCCAGCTTGCACTTTCCCGCTGATGGTGTCTCGTACAGGGTCCCCAACCTTGTTGAACGGGGTCGCTTTGAAAACAACGTACTTCATCGCCTTCGGAGAGGTGTTGTAGAAGCCAACGCGATAGCCAGTAGTGTCGAAGCGTCCGACCTCCAGCCGGTGTCCTTCCATTGTGATGGGTTGCTCAGTGCTGTTCTTAACCTGGGGTGCGGTTGCAACGCATCCGGTGAGTGCCAGGACGGCGGCACAGATCGAAATAAATCTCATGGAACTCCTTGTTTGCGTCAAAGTGTAATGGCGCAACTGAGCCGCAATTGCCATGTTCGCTGATGCCGTGCGCCGTCGATGTGCTACAAAAGCACTTTTGGCTTACAGTGGTGTAGACGGACGTTGGACTCTGGCTTGTGGTCCTGCCAGCCGCACCAATGTTTAAAGCCTGCAATCGCAAGATTGCAGGCTTTTTCATTTGTCCACGCGCAGTGCGCCGATTGGAGAGTTCTGGCGATGAGCAAGGCTTTTACCAAGGAAACCGACAGTGCCGACGATGACGAAGGATTGGCACTGCCTCCTTTGCCGCCTGGCGGCAAAAACTACATCACTCCGTCAGGTTATGCACGCCTGAGGACAGAGCTGTTGGATCTCATCGACAACGAGCGGCCCAAGATCGTGGATGTGGTGCACTGGGCTGCTAGCAATGGAGACCGGTCTGAGAACGGGGACTACCTCTACGGCAAGAAGCGCCTGCGCGAAATTGATCGGCGCATCCGTTTTTTGACCAAGCGGCTCGAGATCGCCGAGGTGGTGGACCCCAGTTTGCATGCGGGCAGTGAACAGGTCTTCTTTGGGGCCACCGTCACCTACTCCGACGACGAGGACGGTGAGCGCACGATCACCATTATGGGCATCGACGAGGCGGACAGTCGTATGGGTCAAGTCAGCTGGATTTCGCCCGTGGCGCGGGCTCTGTTGAAGGCTCGCGTTGGGGATGAGGTACAGCTGCCCACGCCGGGTGGGGTGCGCCATTTGGAGGTGGTGGAGGTGCAGTACCCACCTCGGAGCGCCGCCACATAGCCTGTTTGCGCACAAGCGGCGGCCAGCGCGCCAGTTGTATAGGCCTCAGCTTGATGCGCCGCGCTGAAGCGTCAGGGCTGAGGCGTGATCCTTGCAGCGCGCAGCACCGCCTGTGTGCGGCGCAGGTTGCGCAATGCCAGCTCCAGGTGCGCCTGGTCGCAAACCGCCACGATGAATCGCAGGTCCGTGGTGTCCAAGGCCGCCTCATCGTCCATGTCCACATGGGTGATGTCGGCCTCAGAGTTGGCAAGCTCCGCTGCCACGCGTGCAAGCACCCCCTTGCCGTTGTTCACCGTGACGACCACACCCGTTTCGAACATGCGGGTGGGCTCGTCCGACCAGTCCACCGCAATGAACCGCTCACTGTCTTTGTGTTGCAGGCGCTTGGCCACGCTGCAATGCGCGTTGTGCACCACCAGCCCTTCGCCACGACCCAGATAACCCACGATGCTGTCACCAGGCACTGGGCGGCAGCAGGTGGCGTATTGCACGGAAGCATTCTCGCTACCGTCCAGCGTTACGGCCCCTTGCGACAGGTTTTCGTGGGATGTGTAGCGCTCACGGGTCATGAGCAGGGCGTCCGGACGGTGGCCATGCTCTGACATCAACACCATGAGCCGTTTGGCGACGATGCTGGCAATGCGTTTGCCCAGACCCAGATCGGTCATCAGCTCGCTGCGCGTGCGGTTGCCGGTAAAGCGCAGCAGTTTGTCCCACAGCGGTTGGGTCTCGGCGTTGACGGGGGGCAGCTGTTCGAGGCCTTCCGCGCGAATCGCCTGGGTCAACAGTTTTTCGCCCAGCCCTTCGGACTCGGTTTGGGCCAAGGTCTTGAGGTAGTGACGGATCTTAGACCGCGCACGGCCCGTACGCACAAAACCCAGCCACGCAGGGTTGGGTGTGGAGACCGGGGCAGTGATGATCTCGACCACGTCACCGTTTTTCAGTTCCGTGCGCAGCGGGACCTGCTCGTTGTTAATTTTCGCAGCGGTGGTGCGGTCGCCCACATTGCTGTGAATCGCGTAGGCGAAATCCACTACCGTGGCACCCCGCGGCAAGGCCATGATCTGGCTTTTGGGCGTGAAGACGTACACCGCATCGGGAAACAGGTCCACCTTGACGTGGTCCCAGAACTCCGCCGCATCCCGCGTTTCGTTCTGGATGTCCAGCAGGGACTGCAGCCACTTGGTTCCCAGTCGCTCAGCGGCAGTGCCTTCTCCGTCCTGGGCCTTGTACAGCCAGTGCGCTGCCACGCCGGCTTCGGCAATCACATGCATCTCGTCGGTGCGCATCTGAAACTCGATGTTCACGCCCGAGGGACCAACCAGCGTGGTGTGCAGCGACTGGTAGCCGTTGAGTTTGGCAATCGCGATGTGGTCTTTGAACTTGCCGGGCACCGGCTTGTACATCTGGTGCAAAACACCCAGGGCCGTGTAGCAATCGGTCACGGTGGGTACGATGACCCTGAAGCCGTAGATGTCCGTCACCTGGGCAAAGCTCAGGTGCTTGAGGTCCATCTTTTGATAGATGGCGTACAGCGTTTTCTCGCGTCCAGCCAGGCGCACCTTCATGCCGATCTTGGAGAAGGCAGCATCCACTTCCGCTTGCACTTTTTGAACCAGATCGCGCCGGCGGTTGCGGGATTTGTTGACCGCCTTGGCGAGAGTGGCGTAGCGCCAGGGGTGCAGATGCCGGAACGCCAGGTCCTGCAGTTCACGGTAGGTCTGGTTCAGGCCCAGGCGGTGGGCAATGGGGGCATAGATTTCCAGCGTCTCGGACGAGATGCGGCCCCATTTGCTGCGCGGCATATCCGACAGCGTGCGCATGTTGTGGGTGCGGTCGGCCAGCTTGATGAGGATGACGCGCACATCCCGCGCCATGGCCAGCAGCATTTTGCGAAACGACTCTGCCTGGTTCTCTTCGCGGGTGTTGAACTGCAGTTTGTCCAGCTTGGTCAGGCCGTCCACCAGCTCGGCCACGGGGGCGCCAAACCGGTCGATCAGGTCGGCCTTGGTCACACCGCAGTCTTCCATGGCGTCGTGCAGCAGCGCCGCCATCAGCGCCTGGGCATCGAGCTTCCAGGCTGCGCACTGTGCGGCGACCGCAATGGGGTGGGTGATGTAAGGTTCGCCACTGTTGCGCAATTGCCCCAGATGGGCTTCGTCGGCAAAGCGGTACGCCTGGCGCACCTGTTCGATGCTGGTGGCGTCCAGATAGTCCAGGCTGTCGGTCAGTGCGGCGAAGCTGGCTGCAGCCGCATTGGCGGCCGCAGCGGCCGCCGAAAGATTGCCTGTCGGGGCCGGTTCACCGGGCCGTGGCTGCGTTGCAGAAGGTGAGTTGAGCACCGCGTTCATGCCTTAAATGTAGCGCGGGACAGCGCCAGAGGACTTTTGGGCAAAAAAAAGCACCGCTGGCGCGGTGCTTTTGGATGGGCTTTGCCCAGCAGAACGTTCAACCCGGAACCTTCTTGAGCATCTCCAGGCCCACTTTGCCTTCGGCGATTTCACGCAGGGCGGTCACCGCTGGCTTGTTGCGGCTTTCGATGCGGGGGGCGTGGCCCTGGCTCAGCATGCGGGCGCGGTACGTGGCGGCCAACACAAGCTGGAAGCGGTTGGGGATCTTTTCCAGACAGTCTTCTACGGTGATGCGTGCCATCGTTTACTCCGGGGATTCAGGTGATATTGAGCGACTGGAAGGTGTCAGCACGGGCGCGGCGCTGGGCGGCGTACTTGAGTCGCTGGGCGTGAACTACGGCTTTCAGGTCGAAAAGCGCGCGCTCAAACAACTCATTGATTATAACGAAGTCGAATTTGCTGACTTGGGCCATCTCTTCGGCCGCATTCTTGAGGCGGATTTCGATCACCTCTGGCGTGTCTTCACCACGCCGCTCCAGGCGAGAGCGCAGCTCTTCCCAGCTGGGCGGCAGGATGAACACCAGCACGGCGTTGGCGAAGGCCTCCTTGATCTGCAGCGCACCTTGGAAGTCGATTTCCAGGATCACATCCGAGCCCTGGGCAATGCGCTCTTCGATGGCTTTCTTGGAGGTGCCGTAGCGGTTGCCGTGCACATGCGCCCATTCCACGAAGGCATTGCTCTGCACCATCGCGTCAAACTCGGATTGCGACGCGAAGTAGTAGTCGCGGCCGTGTTTCTCCTGGCCGCGGGGCGCGCGGGTGGTGTGTGAGACCGAGAGGTGAACGTGCGAATCCAGCTCCAGCAGTGCCTTGACCAGGCTGGACTTGCCGGCACCACTGGGGGCTGCCACTACGATGAGATTTCCAGGATAGTCCATGGTTGATGTGCGCCAGGCGCTATCAAAAAATGAGTGTTATTCGATATTTTGCACTTGCTCGCGCATCTGCTCGATCAGCACCTTCATGTCCACGCTGATGCGGGTGAGGTCGAGCGCGGCAGATTTGGAGCCCAGCGTGTTGGCTTCGCGGTGCAGCTCCTGGATCAGGAAGTCGAGGCGTTTGCCCACCTCACCGCCCTTTTTCAGCAGGCGCTCAATTTCGTCCAGGTGCGAATCCAGCCGCGTGATCTCTTCGGCCACGTCGATGCGGATGGCAAACGCTGTGGCTTCGGTCAGAGCGCGGTCGCGGGCGGCCTCGGGCAGGGTGGCGCCGTCGGTGAGGGCCATGGCCTCTTTCCAGCGTTCCATGAAGCGCAGGCGCTGCTGCTCCACCAGCAGGGGAACCATGGGAACGGCCTGTTCGGCCAAGGCGCGCAACTGTTTGACGCGATCCAGCAGCATGGTCGCCAAGCGCTTGCCTTCGCGCTCGCGCGCGGCCAGCAAGGCGGCGAGGGCTTCTTCGGCCAGGGCCGGAACGGCCTCGCTCCAGTCTTCGGTGCCCGAATGCGCGTTGGCGCACAGGCGCAAGGCATCGGCCACGGTGAGAGGCGCCGCGCTGGGCAGCCAGGCCCGGACGGAATCCTGCAGTGAGTTGAGACGCTGCAATAGCCGTGCGGGCGGGTCTTGCAGGCTGTTGTTGTCGTCGGTGTCGAGGGCGGCGCGCACTTCGACCTTGCCGCGCTTCAGGCGCGCGGTGAGCAGGCTGCGCAACGTGGGCTCCATGGCGCGCAGCTCGTCGGGCAGGCGGAACGACAGGTCCAGAAAGCGGCTGTTGACGGATCGGATTTCCAGTCCCAGCCTGCGCGTCTGGGGGGCGCGGGCGTCGGTTTCAGCGCCAGTGGCAGATGCGCCATGCTGTGCGCTGGCGTATCCGGTCATGCTGTAAACTGGCATTGGACTTTTTGATGGTTGCTTGCGATCCGGCGATTATCCGGGTTCCGCCTTACCCCCGAATCATCTTCGCAAAATATGTCAAAAATCAAACCGGCCCCCTTGCCGCCCGATACCGCAATTGGCGGCTACCGTGTGGTGCGCCGGTTGTCCTCCGGTGGTTTTGGTGTGGTCTATCTGGCCCTCGACGCCGAAGGCCAGCAGGTGGCCATCAAGGAATACCTGCCTTCTTCTCTGGCAACCCGCGCTCCGGGTGAGTTGCTTCCCAAGGTTCCGCCCGAAAAGCTTTCGCTGTATCGCTTGGGGCTCAAGAGCTTCTTTGAAGAGGGCCGCTCGCTGGCGCAGATCTCGCACGCCTCGGTGGTGAGCGTGCTCAATTTCTTCCGCGAGAACGAAACCGTCTATATGGTGATGAACTACCTGGAGGGCGCGACCCTGCAGGACTTCATCATCACCGCCCGCGACCTCAAGACCCAGAAGGTGTTCCGCGAGTCCACCATCCGCTCGCTGTTTGACGAGGTGCTGCGCGGCCTGCGCATCGTGCACCAGCACAAGATGCTGCACCTGGACATCAAGCCCGCCAACATCTTCATCACCGATGACAACAAGGCCGTGATGATTGACTTCGGCGCGGCGCGTGAAGTGCTGAGCAAGGAAGGCAATTTCATCCGCCCCATGTACACCCCCGGCTTTGCAGCGCCAGAGATGTACCGGCGCGATTCGCAGATGGGGCCGTGGACGGACATCTACGCCATCGGCGCCTGTATCTATGCCTGCATGCAAGGCTTTCCGCCCAACGAGGCGCCGCAGCGGGTGGACAAGGACCGCCTGTCGCTGGCGCTGACCAAGCTGCGCGGTGTGTACTCCGACAACCTGATCGAGGTGGTCGAGTGGTGCATGGCGCTCGACCCGCTGTCCCGTCCCCAGTCGGTGTTCGCCTTGCAAAAGGAGCTCAGCCGCGAGGGGGAGCGCCGCTACACCAAGCTCACCGTGGCCGAGAAGATGCGACTGCAGCTCGACACCCTGGTGTCCGACACCAAGAAGAATGTGCAGAAGGTGGGTGAAGCCACCGGAATCGGAGCCAAGCCCAAATGAACCCGGTGCACGCAATGCAGGTTCGGGCGAGGCATGTGTCCATGGATGGCGCCCCGGTGCATCCTTGTTTGCGTGAGTCCCTATGAAGTTCTCGGTATTCCAGATCAGCCGCCGCGGCGGCCGCGAGAAGAACGAAGACCGCATGGGCTATTGCTACACGCGCGAATCGGGCCTGTTTGTGTTGGCCGACGGCATGGGCGGCCACCCCGAGGGCGAGGTGGCCGCGCAGATCGCGCTGCAGACCATCTCGGCACTGTTCCAGCGCCAGGCCAAGCCCCAGCTCAAGGATGTGCAGGAGTTCCTGTCGGGCGCGCTGCTCGCGGCGCACCACCAGATCCTGCGCTACGCCACAGAAAAAGGCATGCTCGACACACCGCGCACCACCCTGGTTGCGGCGGTGTTGCAGGCCGGTACCGCCACCTGGATCCACTGCGGCGATTCGCGCCTGTACATGGTGCGCGATGGCGACCTGCTGACCCGTACGAGGGACCACTCGTACATGGAACTGCGCAACACGCCGCCGCCCGGGTTGGAGCGCATCAACCGCAACGTGTTGTTCACCTGCCTGGGCTCGCCCACCAAGCCCATCTACGACATCACCGGCCCGGTGTACTTGGAGCAGGGCGACCGGATCCTGTTGTGCTCTGACGGCCTGTGGGGCACGCTGAGCGACGACGAAATCGCCAAGCAGCTGGGCCGCAACACCGTATCGCACGCCGTGCCCGAGCTGGTGGAAGACGCCCTGCGCAAAGCCGGGGACAGCAGCGACAACGTGACGGTGATCGCCCTGGAGTGGGAGACGCCAGACGCGTTCGAGTCCACCCAGGGGGTGTCCACCGACAGCATCAGCGATGACGTGTTCGCCTCCACCATCCAGGCCGGTCCGCTCGATGGGCTGGTGGACGACCTGGACGACGCCGCCATCGAGCGCTCGATTGCCGAAATCAACGAGGCGATTCGCCGCTCTGCGGCCCGCAAAGCCTGACGGATGTGATGGGCCCGGCCGAGGCTGCGCAGCCTCGTGCACTGGGCTGATGCCTGTCAGTTGAACCGTTCCGTTTGCTGGCGTGCGCTTTGGGCGACGCTTGGAAGGCATTTTCTGAACACCCAAGAACCATGACCACTTTCATTCGCACCGGCAACCGCGCCGCCAACCAACTGCGCCCTGTGCGCATCACGCGCCACTACACCATGCACGCCGAGGGCTCGGTGCTGATCGAGTTTGGCAACACCAAGGTGCTCTGCACCGCCTCGGTGGAAGAGCGCGTTCCCCCGCACAAACGCGGCAGTGGCGAAGGCTGGGTGACGGCGGAATACGGCATGCTGCCGCGCGCCACCCACACCCGCAGTGACCGCGAGGCCGCGCGCGGCAAGCAGACGGGCCGCACGCAGGAGATCCAGCGCCTGATTGGCCGCAGCCTGCGCGCCGTGTTTGACCTCAAATTGCTGGGCGAGCGCACCATACAGCTCGACTGCGACGTGATCCAGGCCGACGGCGGCACACGCACCGCCGCCATCACGGGCGCGTGGGTGGCCGCGCAGGATGCGGTCCACCAGCTGCTGGCCAGCGGCAAGATCACCCAGTCGCCGCTGCTACAACCCGTGGCGGCGATTTCGGTGGGCATCGTGCAGGGCACGCCGCTGCTGGACCTGGAATATGTGGAAGACGTGGATTGCGACACCGATATGAACGTGGTGATGACCGGCGCGGGCCACTATGTGGAGGTGCAGGGCACGGCTGAGGGCGTGGCCTTTACCCGCGCCGAGATGGACCAGCTGCTGGGCCTGGCCGAACAGGGCATTGCCCAACTGGTGCAGCTGCAGCAGCAGGCGTTGCAAGATACTCCTTAATTGATAGCTGCCAGCGAATATTTCACTAGCGCTTGCGGCCATTTTGACCATGAAAATTGTTCTAGCATCCAACAACCGAGGCAAGCTGGCCGAGTTGCAGGCCATGTTTGCGCCCCTGGGCGTGGAGCTGGTGCGCCAAGCCGATCTGGGCGTGGGTGAGGCCGAGGAGCCCTTCCGCACCTTTGTCGAAAACGCCCTGGCCAAGGCACGGTTTGCGTCGGAGCACACAGGCCTGCCCGCGCTGGCCGACGATGCCGGCATGTGCGTGGATGCCTTTGGCGGCCTGCCGGGTGTAGACACCGCGTATTACTGCACCCAGTTCGGCTATGAGAAAAGCGATGACAACAACGTGCGTGCCCTGCTGGAGCAATTGCAAGGCGTGACCAACCGCCGCGCCGCCATGGTCAGCACCCTGGTCGCCGTGCGCAGCCCGCAAGACCCCGAGCCGCTGATTGCCGTGGGCCGCGTGGTCGGCGAGATCACCACCGAACCCCGGGGCAGCAACGGCTTTGGCTTCGACCCCGTGATGTTCATCCCCGAGTTCGGCAAGACCTTTGCCGAGCTGCCCGTGGAGGTGAAAAACGCCCACAGCCACCGGGGCCGCTCGGCCGCGCAAATGCTGGCGCTGATGCGCGAGCGCTGGTTGGCATGAAATCCCCCCTGAGTCGCTTTGCGCCTTCCCCCCAAGGGGGGACACCGCCAGCGCGGCGGGGCGGCCCTTGCGCGGCGGTCGTGCGCGCGACAGCTCCCGCTGCAAGCAGCTACTGTGGCGCGAGCGCTATGAACCTTTGATGCTTGAAATGGCTATTCCTATCATTCCTGCTGCTGATGATGCGCCCGCTGTGGTGCGCGACATCCAGCATTACATGCGCCCGGGCCTGCTGCAGCTGCCCAGCCTGCCGCCGCTGTCGCTGTACGTGCACCTGCCCTGGTGCCTCAAGAAGTGCCCGTACTGCGACTTCAACTCGCATGAATTCCGCGCGGGTGCCAGCACCGGCGGCGAGGTGCCCGAGCAGCGCTACATCGACGCCCTGATGGCCGACCTGGAGGCTGCGCTGCCCTTGGTCTGGGGGCGGTCCGTGCACAGCATCTTCATCGGCGGTGGCACGCCCAGCCTGTTCTCGCCCGCAGCCATCGACCGGCTGATCGGCGACATTCGCGCCCGCCTGCGGCTGGAGCCCGATTGCGAGATCACGATGGAGGCGAATCCCGGCACGTTCGAGAAAGACCGGTTTCGCGCCTTCCGTGCGGCGGGCGTTACCCGCCTGTCGGTGGGGGTGCAGAGCTTCAATGACCAGCACCTGAAGGCCCTGGGCCGCGTGCACGACCGCGCCCAGGCGATGGCGGCGGTGGAGGAGGCCGCTGCGTCCTTCGACACCTTCAACCTTGACATCATGTACGCCCTGCCGGGCCAGACGCTGCCAGAGCTGGAGCAGGACCTGCAGACCGCGCTGGCGTTCAAGCCGCCGCACATCTCCATCTACCACCTCACCATCGAGCCCAACACCTACTTCGCCAAGTTCCCCCCGGCCATCCCCGAGGACGACCAGGCATACGCCATGCTCGACCGCATCACCGAGATGACGGGCCAGGCGGGGATGGCACGGTACGAGATTTCTGCCTATGCCCAGCCGGGCCACCAGTGTTTTCACAACACCAACTACTGGCAGTTTGGCGACTACCTGGGCATCGGCGCGGGTGCGCACAGCAAGCTCAGCTTTGCCCACCGCGTGGTGCGGCAGGTACGCTTTCGGGACCCGGCGCGCTACATGGACAACGCCCTGGCCGGCCATGCCGTGGCACAGGACGACGAGGTGCGCCGCGCCGATCTGCCTTTTGAATACATGCTCAACGCCCTGCGTTTGCGCGAGGGCTTTGCGCTGCAGGACTTCATGGCACGAACGGGCCTGCCCGTCACTGCCATCGCCAAGGGTCTGGAGGCCGCCGAGCGCAAGGGCCTGATAGAGCGCGACATGGCGCGCGTGCGGCCGACGGAGCGGGGCTTTGACTTTCTGAGCGATCTGCAGGAATTGTTTCTGGTGGACTGACCGGGTCCCTCAGGCCAATCTGCAGCGTGCGGCGAGCTCAACCGCACTTTGCCGCAAGGATGCGGCCGTTGCCATCCACTTCCAGGTTCAGCCGCTGGGTGTCGTACTCCTTGGTGATGATCTGCCCTGGGCGCAGGATGCGCGCGGTCTGGGCGCCCGAGCGTTGCCGCGCTGACTCCACCACCGACGCCGTGCCGTTTTGCCCCACCGCAAACTGTGCGGGCTGGGCGTTGCACATGCCTCCGGGCGTCGCGGCCGCAGGTGCCTGGCCGGCGGGTGATGCCGGTGTTTGTCCGTAGCCCGCGCAACCGGTGACGGCGGCTCCCAGGGCCAGGCAGCAGGCAAGGGCAAAAGGGGGGGCTTTCTTCATGCGACAGGCTCCTGAATGCGAAACGCCCACCATAGCGGAACGCTGGCGTGTTGAGCGGTGGGTTGCGGTAAGGACCGGTTTCCAGCCGTAACGGAGATGCCCCCGGTCGTACGGGTGCTGGCTTTTCTTGATGCGCATCAAGCACCTGTGGTGCTGATGCAACACAACGTACCGCCGTGGGCCGGAGCGGGGCGCTGAGATGGTTTCTGGCGGGGTCGGCTCCGCACAATCAAGCGGCCCGTGTAGCGCACCGGTGGTGGCAACCCCCTCGCCATCGGGGCCAATGTGTTGCTCGGGTTTGTGTTGACCGTGACTTATCGAACCTCCTGACCATGCCTGAAGATTCCCGCCTTCGCCTCATCCGTGCCTTGGGGGACACCCTGGACGGTTTGGACGTGGCCCTGTGTGCGTTCGATGAAGCTGACTGCACCATTGCCTGGAACAGCACCTTCTTCAAGTTCTTTCCGGAGCACGCGGGGCATGTGTATGTTGGCGAGCCCTACGAGGCCAATCTGCGCCGCTTCTACCACCAGCGGCTTGATGCGCAGGAGCTGCCCAACATCGAGCGCTACATCACGGCCGGCGTAGAGCGCCACCGGGCGCAGACGCGTCCCTACAAGTTCGAGCACCGGGGGCTGCGTGTTCATGTGTCGTCGTTGCCCATCGAAGGGGTGGGGCGGGTGCGCGTGTGGCGTGCCGAGGCACTTTCAGTCACCAACGCCCCCGTTGTCGATGCCGCGCCGGCGGGCCCCGACATCCATGAGCCGGGCTACCTGCGCAGTCCGGTGATCGAAAGCACCGAACTGTTCGACCGCATCCCTGATGGGCTGATGATCTGCGCCGAAGATCAGCGCATTCAATGGGTGAACCAGCCCTTCATGCTGATGTACGGTCTGTCGGACCGTACTGCTGCCGTGGGCCAGGCATTTGATGAGGTGTACCGCCACGCATGGTCTGTCGCGGGCGAGGGCGACATGGCGCCGTTCTACGACGGCCTGTCTACTTTGCAAGAGCACATGCGTTTTGCCGGGGCTCCGTTTGAGGTGCCCCTGCCCCGCAGTCGCTGGAGCCGCGTTATTGCCAAGCAGGGCATCGACGGCACCGTGTTCTACGCCCATGTGGACATCACCGAACTCAAGCGCCAGCAGCGCTTGCTGGCACTGGCCGAACGCAGTGCCCGCGACAGCGAGGCGCAGCTGCGCGAGAAATCCATCTTGCTCGAAGCCACGCTGGAGCACATGGACCAGGGCGTTGCAAAGATCAGTGCCTCCGGCGTGGTCGAACTGTGCAACCGCCGCGCGCTGGAACTGCTGGAGCTGCCCGCCGAACTGATGGCATCCAAACCCACGCTGGTGAACGTGCTGGCCTACCTGCGCGCGCGGGGCGAGTTCCACGGAGCCTCCCAGGATATCCAGGACATGCTGCTGCACAGCAATGGCGGGCTCGATCAACATCAGGTGTATGACCGCCCCCGGCCCGATGGCCGCATCCTGGAGGTTCAGACCGTGCCCATCAAGGGCGGCGGCGCGTTGCGTACCTTCACCGATGTCACCCAGCGCAAGCAGGCCGAGCTGCAGATCCGCCACGTCGCAGAGCACGACGGCCTGACGGGCTTGCTCAACCGCACCGCCTTCTTGCAGGCGCTGCAGGCAGCCGCCACCGATGTGCATCGCCTGGGCCGAGGTTTTGCCGTGTTGTATGTGGATCTGGACGGGTTCAAACCCGTCAACGACCGCTACGGGCACGCGGTGGGCGACCAGTTGCTGATGTGGGTGGCCCGGCAACTGACACAGGCCGCGCGCGAGGATGACGTGGTGGCGCGGCTGGGCGGTGACGAGTTTGCGCTGCTGCAACGGGGGGTATCCGACCGCGAAAGCGCCCACCGCCTGGCCGACCGCTTGGTGCAGGCCCTGGGTCAGCCCACCGAGATCGAAGCGCACGCCCTGCAGATCGGGGCGTCCGTCGGCATTGTTCTGTCTCCCAGCGACGGCACCGAGGCCGAAGAACTCCTGCGCAAGGCCGATTCCGCGATGTATCTGGCCAAAGCCACCGGAAGGGGCTGCGCGCGGATCTATGGCACCTGAGTTGAGAGCCGGGGTGCTATGGTGATTGCTGTGCGGCTGAATAGGCTGGGTCCATACGCCGCAGCGCTGATCGTCTGCGTGGCTCATGCGTGCAGGGCGCGAGAGGAATCGGCCTCGTCCTACACGCCTATGCCGAGCCCCGTTCTAACATCCGCCTGTCGATACCCCTCGACATCCCTCCCGCTTGCATCGCGCAAGTGTTCAGCCCGCAAGTTGCGGGCTTTTTTTTGCCACACGCCGCGAGGAATCCTCTGCTCGAATTGATCGGAGAGTGTGCGTCACGGAGCTGAGCGGAGCGGGTGCTTAGTGGGGATGGCCGAAAAGAGCGACCGCACTGTAAGCCCTTTGCTGCGGAGCAAGGCCCCGGAGCCCATCTGTTGGCACCATAGCGGGTATCGGTGATGCCGTCATCACCCAGCCATCGCAGCGCGCTACACAACAAGAATGATTCTGTACAAACCCGGCACGCAATTTCTCTACAAGGGTCGCACGGTCAGTGTGGACTACGTCATCATCAAACGCACTGGTCTGTGGATCCGGCTGGCACAGACCGAAGAAGTGTGCCGCCCCGAAGATTTGATCCCGATTGCGCCCCAGTCGATGGGCTTGGCCAGGTAAAGCGAGGCCGCTAGTGGCCCATCGCACCCAAGCAAACCGTCCAGGTCGTTACCTGAGCTGCTGGGATAGCCATAGCAGGCCCCAGACAATCGCCACCAATTGCACCAGATTGACCAACAACGCTGCCGAGTGCACGCGGCGAAAGTGCTGGATGGCACTGCTGCTGCTCGCTTCGATTTGGGCTCCCAGTTGCTGCATTGCCTGCAGCAAGTGCTTGCGCAACAGCGCGACGACACAGGCATTGATCGCCACGCCGATGGCGAAGGGGTACCTGCCCCAGAGCGCGTAGCTGACCAAAGCACCCAGTGACGTCCAAAACGCCGCACGGTAGTACACGCTGAAAAACCCCCGAACGAACCGCGCGTCCAGTGGAGTGTCATGTTTCAGTGTGAGAAGGGGCAGACCACCCATCAAGAAATAGGCGGTGGTGACCAACAGGGCCACCGTGAAAAAGAACGAGGCGTAGATGGCAGGCGACAACATCATTCTCCCTGCGGAACTGTGGGCCACTGGCGGTAGTGGACTGGCTCCGAATTTCTGCGTCCTGCCCATGGATGTGGCGAGGCTTGGGCAAACGACAGTCTACGGGGCCACTGCGTTCTTGTGAATCCGGTGGGGGGTAAGGCAGGGATTTCAGCAACAAGCAGGTTGCCGTGCCGGCCTTTGTGCACATTTCGCTGTCGAAAATGTGTGGGGCAAAGAACTGGCGGAGACTGTGAGATTCGAACTCACGGACGGTTGCCCGTCGGCAGTTTTCAAGACTGCTGGTTTAAACCACTCACCCAAGTCTCCGGGAGGGAAGGCGCGAATTCTAGCCGACTGCGGGTGCTGATTTCTTTTGCAGCATGCCCCGGGTCTCGATGAACTTCACCACGTCGGCCACGCCCGCCAGGGTCTTGAGGTTGGTCATTACAAACGGCTTGAGGCCGTGGGCGTTGGTGCGCATGCGGGTCGTGTCGGCGTGCATCACCTCCAGGTTGGCGCCGACATGGGGGGCCAGGTCGGTCTTGTTGATGATGAACAGGTCGCTCTTGGTGATGCCGGGGCCGCCCTTGCGTGGGATTTTTTCGCCCGCTGCCACGTCGATGACGTAGATGGTGAGGTCGCTCAGTTCGGGGCTGAAGGTAGCGGCCAGGTTGTCGCCGCCGCTTTCGACGAACACGATGTCGGCGTTGGGGAATTCGCCCAGCATGCGGTCGATGGCTTCGAGGTTGATGGAGCAGTCTTCGCGGATGGCGGTGTGGGGGCAGCCGCCGGTTTCCACGCCCAGGATGCGCTCAGCGGGGAGGGCGCCGCTGACTGTGAGCAGGCGCTGGTCTTCCTTGGTGTAGATGTCGTTGGTGATGGCGATGAGGTCGTAGTCATCGCGCATGGTCTTGCACAGCATTTCCAGCAGCGTGGTCTTGCCGGAGCCTACGGGGCCGCCGATGCCCACGCGCAGGGGGGGCAGGTTTTTGGTGCGGTTGGGGATGTGGTGCAGGTTGCTGGTGGTCATGATCGGAAGAGGCGGGAGTATTGGGTTTCGTGCTGGGCCGACAGGATGGCCAGCATGGGCGAGAAGGCCTGGCGTTCGCTGTCCATCAGGCCCACGGCGTGGTCGGCTGCGGCGGGGATCGCGTCGGCCAGCCGGGCCAGGATGCGCTGGCCTGCGCTTTGGCCCAGTTGCATGGATTTGAGGGCGGCCTGCACCATGTTCTCCGCCCAGCCGAAAGCGTAGGCCAGCAGGACGTCGCGAACGGGCGCCTGGGTGTTGGAGGCGGCCAGTGCGAATGCCACAGGGTAGGTGGGGGGCAATGCGGCCAGGTGGCGCACGGCGGGCATCAAGGTCTCGTCGCCCTGGTTCTGATTGCGCAGCCAGTCGGCCATCGATCGGCCCATTTGCTCGGTCTGCAGGCGCAGCTCGCTCGTTTCGCGGGTGTGCAGCACCCAGTCGTTCAGTTCGCGCACATGTGCCCAGTCGGCGCGCCGCCACGCAACCACGGCCTTGGCGATGAGGGCCATGTCGCCCCGGGCTTGGGTGATATGCAGTTGGTCCAGCAGCCAGTCGCCCACGGCGGCTTCGCTGGCCAGGCCCGCGTTTTCAATGGCGCTTTCCAGCCCCTCGGAGTACGAGAACCCGCCCACGGGCAGCGCGGGCGAGGCCAGCCACATCAGCTGCAAGAAGCTGGCGGCGGGCAGGGGCTTGGGGCGGTCCAGGCGCATGGAGCGGGGAGTCAGTGGTCGTGGTTGCAGTCAGGGCCGTGTACATGCCCCTGGGCCACCACGGGGATGGAAACGGTGCGCCCCCGCGCCGGGGCTGTGGCGGGCGCAGCTGCATGGCTGTGTTCGTGGGCATGCCCGTAATCGCGGGTATGGTCATGGTCATGTGAGTGGCCATGGCCGTGACCGTGGTGATGGTCGTGTCCATGTCCCCCATGGCTGTGTCCACCACCATGCCCCGATGCGTAGGCACCACCTTCGGGCTCAAACGCCAGGTGCTGCTCGGTCACGATCAGGTGCATGGCGCGCAGCATGTCGGCCAGCACGTGGTCGGGTTCGATCTTGAGGTGGTCGGGTTGCAGCTCGATGGGCACATGGCGGTTGCCCAGGTGGTAGGCGGCGCGGGTCAGGTCAAACGCAGTGCCGTGGCTGCTGCAGTGCGTGATGACCAGCACGGGCTGCGGCGCCGCAACCACGCGCACCATGGAGCCGTCTTCGGCCACCAGCACATCGCCGCCGCGCACCAGCGTGCCGCGCGGCAAGAAGATGCCCAGCTCGCGCCCCGCTGAGTCGGTGGCCGCAAAGCGGCTTTTCTGGCGCACGTCCCAGTCCAGCTCGATGGTGGTGGCGCGTTTGAGCAGTACGGGAGCGAGGCCTTGGCCTTGGGGGAGAAGTTTGGAGACCTGGATCATGGCAAGAGAGGATTACGGTGCCGGCAAGGCGAGGTCAACATTGTGGCCTTGGCTGCGGAGTGATACCCGCCGGCTCTACAGCGCACGGCTCATGTACCGGCTGTGGGGGTCGAGCTGGTAGCTGCCGAACGGCACGCAGTCGGTAAAGCCGTAGCGCAGGTAGAGCTGGTGAGCGGGTTCAAAGAAGGGCTGGGTGCCCGTTTCCAGGCTGATGCGCTGGTAGCCCAGGTCCACCGCCTGGCCCAGGATGTGTTCCAGCACTGCGCGGCCCACACCCTGGCCCCGCACGCTGGCTGCGGTGCGCATGGACTTGAGTTCGGCATGTTCGGCGTCCAGGTGCTTGAGCGCGCCGGTACCCACCAGCTCGCCATCGCCCCGCCAGGCTGTCCAGAAACGGATCTCGGGCTGGCGCAACTGCGCCATGTCGAGCGCGTGCACGCTCTCGGGTGGCGAAGTGGCATGCATGTCTTTCAGATGCTCCTGCATGAAGGCTTCGATGCGTGGATCGGTCAGGTCGTCCAGGTGGATCCGCAGGTCTTGCAGCAAGGCGTTCATGGGCCGCGACCTCAGAACAGAAAGTAGCGCTGCGCCATGGGCAGCACGGTGGCGGCCTCACAGGTGAGCAGTTGGCCGTCCGCGCGCACGGTATAGGTTTGCGCGTCCACTTCCATCTTGGGTGTGTAGCTGTTGTGCACCATGTGCTGCTTGCGCACGCCACGGACGTTGCGCACGGCGCTCAGCGTTTTGCGCAGACCAAAGCGATCACCGATGCCCGCCGCCAAACCGGCCTGCGAGACAAAGGTGAGCGAGGTCTTGGCGATGGCACCACCGAATGCGCCAAACATGGGCCGGTAGTGCACGGGCTGGGGCGTGGGAATGGAGGCATTCGGGTCGCCCATGGCAGCCATGGCAATCAGCCCGCCCTTCAGGATGAGCGCGGGTTTGACGCCGAAGAACGCGGGCTTCCAGATCACGATGTCGGCCCACTTGCCGACTTCGAGCGACCCCACCTCGTGGCTGATGCCGTGGGCGATGGCGGGGTTTATGGTGTACTTGGCCACGTAGCGCTTGATGCGCGTGTTGTCGTTGCGGGCCGAGTCGCCGGCCAGGCTGCCGCGCTGCACCTTCATCTTGTGCGCGGTCTGCCAGGTGCGCAGGATGACCTCGCCCACACGGCCCATGGCCTGGCTGTCGCTCGACATCATGCTGATGGCACCCAGGTCATGCAGGATGTCTTCGGCAGCGATGGTTTCCTTGCGGATGCGGCTTTCGGCAAAGGCCAGGTCTTCGGCAATGCTGGCGTCGAGGTGGTGGCACACCATGAGCATGTCCACATGCTCGTCCAGCGTGTTGTGCGTGTAGGGCATGGTGGGGTTGGTGGACGATGGCAAGAAGTTGTCCTCGCCCACCACGCGCAGGATGTCGGGCGCATGCCCGCCCCCTGCGCCTTCGGTGTGGAAGGCGCAGATGCCGCGCCCGCCCACGGCCGCAATGGTGTTCTCCACAAAGCCCGATTCGTTGAGCGTGTCGCTGTGGATGGCCACCTGCGTATCGGTGGCTTCCGCCACGTCCAGGCAGTTGCTGATGGCCGATGGGGTGGTGCCCCAGTCTTCGTGCAGCTTCAGGCCAATGGCGCCCGCATTGATCTGCTCGTGCAGCGCATCGGGCAGGCTGGCATTGCCCTTGCCAAGAAAGCCCAGGTTCATGGGGAAGGCATCGGCCGCCTGCAGCATGCGCTCCATGTTGAAGGGGCCGGACGTGCAGGTGGTGGCCAGCGTGCCGGTGGCGGGGCCCGTGCCGCCGCCCAGCATGGTGGTCACGCCGCTGGCCAGGGCCTCTTCGATTTGCTGCGGGCAGATGAAGTGGATGTGGCTGTCGATGCCGCCCGCGGTGACGATGTTGCCTTCGCAGCTGATGACCTCGGTGCCGGGGCCGATGATGATGTCCACGCCGGGCTGCGTGTCGGGGTTGCCCGCCTTGCCGATGGCGGCGATACGGCCCGCGCGCAGGCCGATGTCGGCCTTGAAGATGCCGGTGTGGTCCACCACGAGGGCGTTGGTCAACACCGTGTCTACAGCCCCCTGGGCATTGCTGCGTTGCGACTGCGCCATGCCGTCGCGAATTGTCTTGCCGCCGCCAAACTTCACTTCTTCGCCGTAGCTGCCTGCGCGCAATGTGTGGTCGGCCTCGACTTCGAGAATCAAATCGGTGTCGGCCAGGCGCACGCGGTCGCCCACAGTGGGGCCGAACATCTCGGCGTAGGCGCGTCGTCCAATGGTTGCCATGGGTGGGGTGCTCCGTGAGAACGGTTTACTCTATTTTTGATAGCTGCTTGGGCAATGAATACCGGCGCTATCTGCCTATTTGGCTTGAAGTTTCTACAGCGCGCCCTGCGTCAGGCCCTGGAAGCCGAACACGCGGCGCTCGCCCGCGTAGTCCACCAGTTCCACGGTGCGCTCCTGGCCGGGCTCAAAGCGCACGGCGGTGCCCGACGCAATGTTCAGCCGCATGCCGCGTGCAGCGGTGCGGTCGAAGCCCAGGGCGTTGTTGGTCTCGGCAAAGTGGTAGTGCGAGCCGACCTGGATGGGCCGGTCGCCGGTGTTGCGCACCACCAGCGTCAGGGTGCGGCGGCCGGTGTTGAGCAGGTGTTCACCGGGTTCGGTGAAAAGTTCGCCGGGGATCATGATGGCTCCTTGGTGTGAATGCTCAGGCCATCTGCGCCAGCAGCGCGCCACCGAACGCAGCCACGCCAGCACCCGCTGCGCGGGCCAGCCACACATGGCGGTAGCGCAGCGCCCAGCCCGCCCCCAGGCCTGCGCTGTGCAGCAGCACGGTAGCGGTCAGCATGCCCGCCAGGGTCAACCAGGCGCTGTCGCTGCCCGCCAGTTCATAGCCGTGGGCCACACCGTGGAAGACGGCAAACACGCCCACACCCAGCGCCGCCACCAGCCCGGGCACGCGCAGGCGCGACACGACCAGCAGGCCGGTGACCAGCAGCGACGCAGCAATCATCGGCTCCACCGCTGGCAGCGCCACGCCCTGCAGGCCCAGCACGGCGCCCACCAGCAACATGGCGGCAAAACCCACGGGGCCCCACAGCAGGTCGCGCCCGGCGCTGCGCGCGGCCAGGGCGCTCCACAGGCCCACGGCCACCATGGCGGCCAGGTGGTCCAGACCGAACAGGGGGTGGGCAAAGCCGCTCAGAAAACTGTTGTGGATGTGCGATTCAGCACCGGTATGGGCGCTAGCGCCGGTGCTGATTGCGCTGGCAGCTATGAAAAGAAGAGCGGCTGTGTGGCGGTGTGAGAGTGCGATGCGCATGGGGGCTCCACAGAGAGAAGGGGGAGTAGAAGATAGAAGGGGTCAGACGATCGGCTGGTGCACGGTGACGAGCTTGGTGCCGTCGGGGAAGGTGGCCTCGACCTGGATGTCCGGAATCATCTCGGGGATGCCTTCCATCACATCCGCGCGGGTCAGCACGGTGCGGCCTTCGCTCATGAGCTGCGCCACGGTCTTGCCGTCGCGTGCGCCCTCCATCACGGCCGCGCTGATCAGGGCCATGGCCTCGGGGTAGTTGAGCTTCAGCCCCCGGGCCTTGCGGCGCTCGGCCAGCAGGGCGGCGGTGAAGATCAGTAGCTTGTCTTTCTCACGAGGGGTCAGTTCCATGTCGTTGTGCTTTAGGTAAGGAGGGTTGGGCTCGTGTGGCAGGTTGTCCTGGCCGGGCGGTCAGGAGGACAGCGGATTCATCATAGGCAGCAAGCCCCGTGCCCGCCATACGCCAGAGGGCGAAGATGTATTAGACGTGCAGGCAACCCGTGGCATGGAAACTGCACTTGCAAGGTGTCGCCGCCCTTTGCCATGCCCCCCTCCACCGCCTCCCTTGCCCCGCCCGACGCCAGTTCGGCCCCTGTGTCGGGGCCGGATGCCGACGCACAGGCGCCGCAGCAGGTGGTCAAGGTCCGGCGCGACTACAACAGCTGGGTGGCCACCGAGACCATGGAGGACTACGCGCTGCGCTACACGCCCCAGCGCTTTCGCAAGTGGTCCGAATGGCGCGTGGCCAACACGGCGTTTGGCGCGGCATCCTTCCTGATCCTCGAAGCCGTGGGCGCCACGCTGCTGGTGCAGTACGGCTTCATCAACGCCTTCTGGGCCATCGTGGCCACGGGGCTCATCATCTTTCTGGCGGGGCTGCCCATCAGCGTGTACGCGGCGCGCTATGGGGTGGATATGGACCTGCTCACGCGTGGTGCGGGGTTTGGCTACATCGGCTCCACGCTCACCTCGCTGATCTACGCGAGCTTCACCTTCATCTTCTTTGCGCTCGAAGCCGCCGTGATGGCCTATGCGCTGGAGTTGGCGCTCGACATCCCGCCCACCTGGGGGTACCTAGTCTGCGCCATTGTGGTGATTCCGCTGGTCACCCACGGCGTGTCGGCCATCAGCCGCTTGCAGGTGTGGACGCAGCCGCTGTGGCTGGTGATGCTGGTGGTGCCGTTTGTGTACGTGCTGGTGCGCGATCCTGGTGCGTTTTCTGGGGTGGTGCACTACGGTGGTGAATTGGCGCGCGGCGCCACGTTCCAATTGCCCTTGTTTGGTGCGGCTCTCACGGTGGGCATTGCGCTCATCACCCAGATGGGGGAGCAGGCCGATTACCTGCGCTTCATGCCCGCCCGCACACCCGACACGCGCGGGCGCTGGTGGCTGGGCGTGCTGGTGGGCGGGCCGGGCTGGGTGGTGCTGGGCGTGCTCAAGATGCTGGGCGGTGCGCTGCTGGCCTACCTGGCGCTCACCCACATGGTGCCGGCCGACCGCGCGGTGGACCCGAACCAGATGTACCTGGCCGCGTATGAATACGTGTTCCCCAACTACGGCTGGGCGGTGGCGGCCACGGCGTTGTTTGTGGTGATCTCGCAGCTCAAGATCAACGTGACCAATGCCTATGCGGGCTCGCTCGCGTGGTCCAACTTCTTCTCGCGCCTCACGCACAGCCACCCGGGGCGGGTGGTGTGGGTGGTGTTCAACACGTTGATCGCCTTCATGCTGATGGAGATGAACGTGTTCCGCGCCATGGGCGAGGTGCTGGGGCTGTACTCCAACATCGCCATCGCCTGGATCATGTCGGTGGTGGCCGACCTGGTCATCAACAAGCCGCTGGGCCTGTCGCCCAAGGGCATCGAGTTCAAGCGCGCGCACCTGTACGACATCAACCCGGTGGGCGTGGGTTCGATGGCACTCGCGTCCATTTTGTCCATCAGTGCGCACCTGGGGTTTTTCGGCCCGCTGCCGCAGGCATTCTCGGCCGTGATTGCGATGGCCGTGGCTTTTGTCACTGCCCCGCTGATCGCCTGGGCCACCGGGGGGCGCTACTACATCGCGCGCCAGTCTGAGCCGGCTGCGCTGGCCGACGTGGTGGCCGTGCCCCTGCACGGCCCGCTGCGCCGCAATGCCGAAGGGGGGCTGGGGACGGAAATAGGCAGCTACCGGCGCACCACTGTGCAGCGCTGCGTGATCTGCGAGCGCGAGTACGAAGCGCCCGACATGGCCCAGTGTCCCGCCTACCGGGGCGCCATCTGCTCGCTGTGCTGCACGCTGGATGCGCGTTGCGGCGACCTGTGCAAGCCCCACGCGAGCATGGCGGTGCAGTGGTCGGCCGCGCTGCGCTGGGTGCTGCCGCGCGCCACGTGGCGCTACTTGGACACGGGCCTGGGCCACTTCCTGCTGCTGATGCTGGTGATTGCACCGCTGCTGGCTTCGGTGATGGGGCTGCTGTACCACCAGGAGCTCAACACCATTGCCCAGGCCGCCACCGACACCGAGGTGATGGCTGCCCCTGAAGTGGCGCTGCGCTCGGGCCTGCTCAAGGCCTATCTCGCGCTGTTGGTCATCTCGGGCATCGTGGCCTGGTGGCTGGTGCTGGCGCACAAGAGCCGCCAGGTGGCGCAGGAAGAATCCAACCGCCAGACGGGCCTGCTGGTGCGCGAGATCGAGCTGCACCGCCAGACCGACGAAGCTCTGCAGACGGCGCGCAGCGTGGCCGAGGCCGCGCAGCAGCAGGCCGAGGAAGCCCGCTTGCGCGCCGACCAGGCCAACCAGGCCAAGAGCCGCTACATCAGCGCCATCAGCCACGAGATCCGCACCCCGCTCAACTCCATCCTGGGCTACGCACAACTGATGGGTGAGGACGCGGGCGTGCCACCGCACCGCAAGCAGGCGGTGCACGTGATCCGGCGCGGGGGCGAACATTTGTTGTCGCTGATTGAAGGCACGCTGGACATCGCGCGCATCGAGTCGGGCAAGCTCACGCTGGATGTAGCGCCCATGCGCTTTGCCGACGGCCTGCACGAGATGGCCAGCCTGTTCGAGCTGCAGGCCGCCGCCAAGGGCCTGGCGTTCGCCTTCGATGTGCAGGGGGTGATTCCGGAAGTGGTGCGTGCCGACGACAAGCGCCTGCGCCAGATCCTCATCAACCTGCTGGGCAATGCGGTCAAGTTCACGGCGCAGGGCACCGTCACCCTGCGCGTGCGCTATGCGCGCGAGATGGCCCGTATCGAGGTGCAGGACACGGGGCCGGGCCTCACGGCCGAGGAGATCGAGCGCATCTTCGAGCCCTTCGCGCGCGGCGGATCGGGCGGTGGCGGTACCGCTGCCGCACCGGGTGCGGGCCTGGGCCTGACCATTGCCAAGATGCTCACTGCGCTCATGGGCGGCGAGCTGACGGTGAGCAGCACCCCGGGCGTGGGTTCGGTGTTCCACGTCAAGCTGTTCCTGCCCGAAGTGCATGGCGATGCGTCGGGCAAGGTCGCAGCGCCGGCGGCGCGGGCCGCACACGGCCAACGCCAGCGCAAGGGGTACGCGGGCGAGCGCCGCCGCATTCTGGTGGTGGACAACGAGGAGCCCGACCGCGAGCTGCTGGTGCAACTGCTCGAACCCCTGGGCTTCGAGCTGCGCCAGGCCGCGAGCGGCCACGATGCGCTGGACTTGCTGTCTACCGGGTACCGGCCGCACGTGGTCTTCATGGACCTGGCCATGCCGGGCATCGATGGCTGGGAAACGCTGCGGCGCGTGCGGCAGATGCACCTCGAAGACCTCCACTGTGCCATCGTCTCCGCCAATGCTTTCGACAAAGCGCTCGACAACGACGTGGACATCCGCCCCGAAGACTTCATCGTCAAACCCGTGCGCCACAGCGAGCTGCTGGACTGGCTGGAGCGCCGCCTGGGCCTGCAGTGGCAATACGACGAGGCCTCCGGAGCGCTCGCCGGGACTGAACCCGCGCTGGGGTCTCATGCGTCCGTGCCCCTCACTTACCCCGATACCGCTGCGCTGGTGGCTTTGGCACAGGCGGTGTCCTTGGGCTACTACCGGGGCATTCTCAACACGCTGGACGACATTGAACGCAGCCAGCCTGCGCACAGCGCTTTTGTCAGCACCATGCGGCAGCTGGCCAAGCAATTCCAGTTCGATGCCATGGGCCAGATCCTGGAGCAGGCACCCTCGTGATGACCACTGCCAACCCCTTTCCCTCTCACCCCCCCACAGCACCTGCGAGCGCGCTGGACCGCAGCGACAGCGACGTGGTGCTGATCGTGGATGACGTGCCCGACAACCTGGCCGTACTGCACGACGCGCTGGATGAATCGGGCTACACCGTGCTGGTGGCCATGCACGGCGAGGCGGCGCTGCAGCGTGCGGCCCAGGCCCTGCCCGACATTGTGTTGCTCGACGCCATGATGCCGGGCATGGACGGCTTTGAAGTCGCCCGGCGCCTCAAGGCATCGCCCGCCACGGCGCACATCCCCATCATCTTCATGACCGGCCTCACCGAGACCGAGCACCTGGTAGCCGCGCTGGAGGCGGGCGGCGTAGACTACGTCACCAAGCCCATCAAGCCACGCGAGGTGATGGCCCGCATGAGCGTGCACCTGGGCGCAGCCCGCAAGGCCCGGCAGGACGCTCGCCAGGCGCGCGAGGCGCGCAACGCGCTCGATGCCTTTGGCTACGCCAGCATCACCGTGCGCGCAGTGGATGGCCGCATCGTGTGGCAGACCCCGCTGGCGCGCGAGCTGCTGCAAAGCTACTTCGGCGAAGTGGGCCCGGACGGCACGCCCACGGCCTTCGGCCACTGGGCACCCGAGCCGGTGCAGGCTTGGCTGCGCCGCCATGTACTGGCCGACAACGCGGCCGAACTGCTGGCCGCATCGCTGGCCGAGCCTCCGCGCCTGGCGGTGGAGCAGGGCGCGCGCCGCCTCACCTTCCGCCTGCACCAGCAGGCCGGTGACAGCGCGGGCGGTGGTGACTGGCTCATCGTGATGCGCGAGGTGTCCGACGCGAAGATCATCGAATCCATGGGCCTGGCCTTCCGGCTCACCGCGCGCGAGGCCGAAGTGCTGTACTGGGTGCTCAAGGGCAAGATCAACCGCGACATCGGCGACATCCTGGGGGCCAGCCCCGCCACGGTCAAAAAGCACCTGGAACGCGTGTTTACCAAGCTGGGCGTGGAAACCCGCACCGCAGCGGCGGCCATGGCCATGAACCGTATCCGGCAGCTGCATCCCCAGTTCGAGGGCTGACCACCGCCCGGGAGGCACAAAAAACACGTTGACCCAGCCATGTTGCAGCGCAATAATCGCGCACCTTCATTTCCGGAGCCCCAGCGTGGAAAGTGCCAGTTGTTGCAGTGAAACCCAGCAAGCCGTGACGGCTGCTGCCTGCCAGGCCTCCTGACGCCCGCTCCCGGGCCGTGGGTTGCCTTGTGCAAGCCCCGGCCCCGTCCCTCCCAGCCCCTGTTGTACCTGTGTGCCCATTGGGGCAGCTTTGGCCGTTTTGGCCATGGTGGTGTGGGTGGCTCTCCCGTCTTGCCGCTTCGTTGCATCTGTGCCGTCTGCACAGGCCATGCCCCCTTCGCTGGGGCGTTGCCCGCGTGCCGTGACGGCGCCTCCCGGCATATCTCTGCGTCTGTGTGCTCCGTCCTGCCTGCCAAGGACGACGGCCATGCGTTTTTTTGTTGTAGACCTGCCCAGCCTTTTCCAGCGTGCGGTGGCGCCTGGCGCTGCCAGCGCTGAGCCAGGGGCACAGCTGCCCCCTGGCGCGCAGGGCCCGGCCCGTGCGGCGGCTGACAGCCTGCAAGCCGTGGCCGACCTGGATGGCGCCACGCTGTGGCCCACGCACCGCATTCGCTGCTATCTGCACAGCCAGCCACCAGCACGCGCATCGCACCGCCGCGCGCGGCAGCCCTGAACCCGGCCACGACCGGCCCTGCATCGCATCCACCCCCCCAGGAGGCCCCATGGACCCAGACCCGCGCTGGCGCTCTGAAGCGCCACCCCACACCACCCCCCTTGAACTTTGCATACCGGGCCCTGGGCCGGAGGCGATGGCTTGCGTGACCGCGTGAGCCGCATCCTCTGGCCGTTGCGGGCCAGAAGGAGTGACTCACCATGTTCCGTTTCATCCACATTTCTGCGCACACGGCACCACAGCCCGTAACGCGCAACGCCGCCAGCGTTGGCTGCTAGGGAGACCGCCATGAGCTTCCTGCACCACCTGTTCGACCGCTTTCTGCACACCCGCCATGTCACCCGCCACTTTGCGCGGCGGCTGATTCTGGACACGCTCACGCTGGGCCGCGCGCCCACCCCCGCCACCTCGCCCGACCTGCTCAGCCGCGAACTGCAGCGCGCCGCCAGTGATGAGCTGCCCCAACTGATCGAGCGCCTGCAGTCCGACCCTGCAGGTCTGAGCGACGCCCAGGCCGCTGCCGCCCTGGCCCAGCACGGCCCCAACGAGGTGGAGCACGAAAAGCCGCTGCCCGCCTGGCTGCACCTGTGGCACTGCTACAAGAACCCATTCAACGTGCTGCTCACGGTGCTGGCACTGATCTCGTACCTCACCGAAGACCACGAGGCCACCATCGTGATCCTGGCCATGGTGGTGCTTTCCACGCTGCTGCGGTTCGTGCAGGAGGGCCGCTCCAACCGCGCGGCCGAGCGCCTCAAGTCGCTGGTCAGCAACACCGCCACGGTGCTGCGCCGTAGCGGAGCGGAGGGCGAAGGCAGGGCAGCCACGCCGCGCGAGCTGCCCATCCACCAGCTGGTGCCGGGCGACCACATCGTGCTGTCGGCAGGCGACATGATCCCGTCGGACTGCCGCGTGCTCACTGCCAAGGACCTGTTCGTGAGCCAGTCGGCCATGACGGGCGAATCGCTGCCGGTCGAAAAATTTGCCGAGCGCAGCCAGCCCGGCACCAGCGCGCTGGACGCGACCAACCTGCTGTTCATGGGCACCAACGTGGTCTCGGGCTCGGCCACCGCGCTGGTGGTGGCCACGGGCAACCACACCTACTTTGGCACGCTGGCCACGCGCGTCACGGCCACCGACCGCACGCCCACCGCGTTCCAGGCAGGCGTCAACAGCGTGAGCTGGCTGTTGATCCGCTTTGCACTCGTCATGGTGCCCATCGTGCTGGTGGTCAACGGTTTTACCAAGGGCGACTGGTTGCAGGCCTTTTTGTTCGCCCTGTCGGTGGCCGTGGGCCTCACGCCCGAGATGCTGCCCATGATCGTGACCAGCACGCTGGCCAAGGGCGCCGTGCTGCTGTCGCGCAAGAAGGTGGTGGTCAAGCGGCTGGATGCGATCCAGAACTTTGGCGCGATGGACGTGCTGTGTACCGACAAGACCGGCACGCTCACGCAGGACAAGATCTTTCTGGAGCGCCACACCGACGTGTTTGGTCACAACAGCGACGAGGTGCTGGCCTTTGCCTACCTCAACAGCCACTACCAGAGCGGCCTCAAGAACCTGCTGGACCATGCTGTGCTGGAGCATGTGGAGCTGCAGACCGACCTGCGCCTGGCGCAGGACTACCGCAAGGTCGATGAGGTGCCGTTCGACTTCGTGCGCCGGCGCATGTCGGTCATCGTCAGTGAACGCAACGACCACCACGAGCTGATCTGCAAGGGTGCGGTGGAAGAGATGCTGGACGTGTGCACCCAGGTGCGCGTGGTGGAAGACACCGGCGTGCAAGACCTTCCGCTGGACGCCACCCTGCGCGCACGGGTGCTGGAGGTGACGCGCGGCCTGAACAACGAGGGCCTGCGCGTGGTGGCCGTGGCCATGAAGGAGACGCCGCCCCACCAGACCGTGTATGGCGTGGCCGATGAATCGGGCCTCACGCTGATCGGCTACGTGGCGTTTCTGGACCCACCGAAGGAATCCACCGCCCCCGCGCTCAAGGCACTGGCCGCGCATGGCGTGGCGGTAAAGGTGCTGACCGGCGACAACGAGCTGGTGACGCTCAAGGTTTGCCGCGAGGTGGGTCTGGCCGTGCAGGGCGTGCTGCTGGGCAAGGACGTGGACGCCATGGACGACGCCGCGCTGGCGCGCGCCGCCGACACCCACAACGTGTTTGCCAAGCTCTCGCCGCTGCACAAGGAGCGGCTGGTGCGCGCGCTGCGCGCGGGCGGCCATGTGGTGGGCTTCATGGGCGACGGCATCAACGACGCCCCCGCGCTGCGCGCGGCCGACATCGGCATCAGCGTGGACAGCGCGGTGGACATTGCCAAGGAGGCGGCCGACATCATCCTGCTGGAGAAAAGCCTGATGGTGCTGGAAGAGGGCGTGATGGAAGGGCGCAAGACCTTCAGCAACATGCTCAAGTACATCCGCATGACGGCCAGCTCCAACTTCGGCAACGTGTTCTCGGTGCTGGTGGCCAGCGCGTTCTTGCCCTTCTTGCCCATGCTGCCGCTGCACCTGCTGGTGCAGAACCTGCTGTACGACCTGTCGCAGATCGCCATCCCGTTCGACAACGTGGACGAGGAGCTCATCCGCAACCCGCTGCAATGGAACCCCGGCGATATTGGTCGCTTCATGGTGTTCTTCGGGCCCATCAGCTCGGTGTTCGACATCACAACGTTTGCGGTCATGTGGCATGTGTTTGGCGCCAACAACGAGGGCGCGCAGACCCTGTTCCAGTCGGGCTGGTTTGTGGTGGGGCTGCTCACGCAGACGCTGATCGTGCACATGATCCGCACGCCCAAGCTGCCGTTTGTGCAGAGCGTGGCCTCGGTGCCGCTGCTCACGGCCACGGTGCTCATCATGGCGGTGGGCATCTTCATCCCGATGGGGCCGCTGGCCGGGCACTTCAAGCTGCAGGCGCTGCCACTGGCTTACTTTCCGTGGCTCGTGGGCATCCTGGCGGGCTACGTGGTGCTGACGACCGTGATGAAGCGCTGGTATGTGCGGCGCTACGGCTGGCAGTGAGGGGGCGCCAGGTGCGTGCCTGGGTCAGTGCGCCAGGGCCTGCTCCAGCTCCTGCTTGTTCATCCGGGACCTGCCCCGGATGTTCTCGCGCTTGGCGTCTTCGTACAGCTGCTCGCGCGTGCGGCCCTGCGGGCCGCGGTGCGAGTTTTTGCCGCCGCGCACAGGGGCCGGCGTGGCTTTCAGGGTCTTGGGGTTGGCCGTGCGGGCTTCGCCGTGTTGCGCGCGCTCCTTGTTCACGGTGCGCGCGGCAATCACTTCTGCGGTGCTTTCGCTCTCACCGCGTTCCAGCAGGCTGTCCTTGATGTGTTCGTACTGGCGCTCGCGTTTGGCGCTCCAGGCTGCGCGTGGCATGGGGGCTCCTTTCGGTTCGACGGGGGGCTTTTCAGCTTAGACCCGTGACCTGGCGGAGCGGTCAGTGCATTGTGACGGCGGGTGTAGGACAAGCCTGGTGAGCGGGCCACGCCCTGCGCCGCAGGAGCGTTTGGCTTGGGTTTTGATGCAAAAACGGCCGCAAGCGCTAGTGCATCATGCGCTGGCAGCTATCATTTTTGTAGTTTCTCTACATCCCCAGCGATTTGAGCAGTTCGTCCGTATCGTCCTGGCCGGCAGGCGGCGGGGCTGGCACGGGCGGGGCAGCCTGCGACTGGGCCATGAGCGCGTCAGGGTCGGGCGCCTCCTGCGCTTCGAAGTCGTAGAGCTTGATGAACTCGGTGCGGTCGATGGCGAGTTCCAGGTAGAAGATGTTGTTGTTGCTGGTGTAGAAGGTCACGCGCCGGGCCTCGGGCTTGTCGAGGTTGGCATCCACCGACAGCTGCACCTGCTTGTTCAGCACCAGCATCTTGGGCTGGTTCTGCGTGATGTGGGTCTGCAGCTCGCGCCGCACCTTGCCGGTGAAGTCGCCCACCACCTGGTTCATCAGCTCGCCCATTACGTTGCTGACCTCGTCCGAGGTGTAGGAACTGACCAGATCGTCCTTGGACATGCCCATGTTCAGCAGGTAGTTGGCATACAGCTCCATGGCCGCCTGGCCGCTGAAGTTGATGATCACCAGCCCCGAGAAGCCGCCATCAAACAGCACAAAACAGCCGATTTCGGGCCGCAGGCAGGTCTTGCTGATGCGCTGCACCATGCCGGAGTAGTGGATCTGGCTGTGCGTGGCCACGCCCAGCACGCGGGTGACGGAGTTGCACAGGCTGATCAAAAGGTCTTCGGTGCCGTAGACGGTGGATTTGTCGGGGGTGCTCATGGTGTCTTGGATAAGGTTGCTGGGGCCAGCATAACCGCTGCACACAGCATAGGCGAAGGCGCTGCGCTGTATCTGCGTGCTTTCCCCGGTAGTGGCAGGGTGGCCACGGGGCCGCCCAGAAGGTTGAGCGCGCCCGGTTGACAACCTGCGGGGGTGGGGTATCGTGCCTCCCACCACCAGCGCCTGCCCGGCACGCCTGGGGATGGCCCCACCAAGGGCCCGTTGACGTACACGGTTGTGAAGACACGGCACCATGGGTGACAAAGAAGACCTGAACCGCGAGCGGCTGGAACTGGTGCTGGAAGCCGCCGGGCTGGACCTGTGGGAAAACGACTTGGTCACCGGCCGAGTCACCCACAAGGCGACCAAGACCTTTCTGGAGCTGGGCTTTACCGAGGACGAAATCGTGTCGGGCGTGCAGGACATCTATGGCCTGTTCCACCCCGGCGACCTGGACATCGTGCGCCAGGCCGTGGCAGACCATGTGCAGGGCGTCACGCCGCAGTACCGCGCCGAGTTCCGGCTGCGCTCCAAAGCTGGCGAGTGGATCTGGTTTGCCAACTACGGCCGCATCATGGACCGCAGCAGCGCCACGCCCGGCAAGCGCCTGATCGGCGTCACCTTCAACATCCACGACCGCAAGCAGAAGGAAGACGAGATCGCCCAGATCAACCGCCAGCTGGTCGAGCAGAACCAGTTGCTGCAGACGTTGAACGCGGCCCTGGAGCGGCTGGCTGCCAACGATGCGCTGACGGGCCTGGCCAACCGCCGCACGCTGATGGAGCTGGGCGCCAACGAGTGCAAACGCTCCGAGCGGTTTGAACACCCGCTGTCGCTGCTGGTGGTGGACATCGACCTGTTCAAGGCCGTCAACGACGCCTGGGGGCACCTGGCTGGCGACCGCGTGATCTGCGCGGTGGCCCACGCCTGCGCCGCGCGCAAGCGCAGTGGCGTGGACATCGTGGCGCGCTTTGGCGGCGAAGAATTCGTCATCGTGCTGCCCGAGACCGATGGTGCCAGCGCCCTGCATGTGGCCGAATCGCTGCGGCGCGACGTGGCGGCGCTGCAGGTGCCCGTCAATGACGCGGGGGGCACGGTGTCGGTCACCGTGAGCATTGGCGTGACCACATGGCGCGACGGCGCCTGCGCGGGTTTTGAAGCGCTGCTGAACCAGGCGGACCTGGCCTTGTACCGCGCCAAGCAGACCGGGCGCAACGCGGTGTACTGCGCCGAGGAGCCATGCGGCGATGCCATGCCCGCGCGGTGGGCCCGCGACCCACAAGACGACACCGGTGGAGCGCGGTTGAACTGAAGACTGGGTGAATCGGTCGGTGGCGGGGTGGCGTTGCCTGGCCTGGTGTGCGTGCTGGATGTTAAATACCCAGGAAGCGTTTGTTCTGATTGGCGTTGTTGCTATCAAATGTGTAGTGATTCAGGCGACCTTGTTCCCGGCCGCCTGGTGGATCGCCGCCCGGATGCGCGGGTAGGTGCCGCAGCGGCAGGCATTGCCCGACATGGCGGCGTCGATGTCGGCATCGGTGGGCTGCGCGGTTTTCTTCAGCAGTGCGCAGGCTGACATCAGCTGCCCGCTCTGGCAGTAGCCGCACTGCGCCACATCCACCGCCGTCCACGCCGTGCGCAGCGCGGTGGCTTCGGGGCCCTGCAGGCCCTCGATGGTGGTGACCTGGGCATTGCCCACGGCCGACAGGGGCGTGATGCAGGCGCGCACCGGCTCGCCGTTCAGGTGCACGGTGCAAGCGCCGCACAGTGCCATGCCGCAGCCAAACTTGGTGCCGTTCATCTGCAGCTCGCCGCGCAGCACCCACAGCAGGGGCGTGTCGGGTGCAGCGTTGACGGCAACGGGTTGGCCGTTGAGGTTCAGGGTCGTGGTCATGGGAGCTCCGGTGCGTCGGGTCAGCTGAGCTTGAGCGGCAGCGCGCGCAGGCGCTGGCCGGTCAGGGCAAACAAGGCGTTGGCCACGGCGGGTGCGATGGGCGGCACGCCGGGCTCGCCCACGCCCTCGGGGGGCTCGGCGCTGGCCATGATGTGGGTCTCCACGCGGGGGCAGTCGGCCATACGCAGCAGGGGGTAGTCGTGCAGGTTGCTCTGCTGCACCTGGCCGTCTTTGATCGTCACTTCGCCCCACAGCGCCGCCGTGAGGCCGTAGACCACGGCGCTTTCCATCTGCTGGGCAATCAGGTTGGGGTTGATGGACGCGCCGCAGTCGATCACGCACACCACGCGGTGCACGCGGATGGCCTTGTCGGCACCCACCGACACCTCGGCCACCTGCGCCACGATGGAGCCAAACGACTGGTGCAGCGCCACGCCGCGCGCCCGCTGCACGCCCGACGCATCGGGCGGCAAGGGCTGGCCCCAGCCCGCCAGCTCGGCCGCCTTTTGCAGCACCTTCAGGTGGCGCGGGTGCTTTTGCAGCAGGGCTGCGCGGAAGGCCACCGGGTCCTTCTTGGCGGCGTGGGCCGCTTCGTCCACAAAACTCTCTTTGAAAAACGCCTGGTGCGAATGCCCCACCGAGCGCCAGAAGCCCACGGGCAGCGGCAGGTCGATGATCTCGTGGGCGATGCGTGCGTGCGGCCACTCGTAGGGCTGGTCGAACGCGCCTTCGGACGCGGTCTTGTCCGGCCCGGCGCCCGGCAGGCCAAAGGTGCGGGCCAGCACCTGCGGCACGATGGCCTGGCCGGCCGACACGTTGTGCCAGGCCACCAGCTGGCCCTGTGCGTCCAGCCCGGCCTTGAACCTGGCCACGCAAGCGGGGCGGTAGAAGTCGTGCTGCATGTCCTGCTCGCGGGACCACAGCGTCTGCACCGGTGCGCCCCCAGCAGCCTTGGCAATGGCGGCGGCCTGGGCTACGTAGTCCACCTCCAGCCGCCGGCCAAAGCCACCGCCCAGCAGCAGCTGGTGCACGGTCACCTTGTCTTCGTCGATGCCCAGGGCCTTGGCGGCCGCCATGCGCGCCAAGCCCGGCACCTGGGTGGATGTCCACACGCTGGCTACGCCGTCCTTGAACTGCACCGTGCAGTTGATGGGCTCCATGGTGGCGTGGGCCAGGTAGGGCGCACGGTAGTCGGCCGTGAGGGTGGTCGCTGCGCCTTGCAGGGCTTTGTCCACATCGCCCACGCTGTGGTAACCAAAGCCCTGGGCCTGGTCCAGCGCCTGGGTCAGCTGGGTCATGACGGTGGCGCTCGACAGCGTGGGGGCGGGGCCGTGGTCCCACTGCACGGTGAACGCGGCGGCGGCCTTCTTGGCGTGCCAGGGCGTGTCGGCAATCACAGCCACGCCGCCGGTGCCACCGTGGTACGGCGCGACGGCCAGCACTTGCTTTACCCCAGGCATCTTTTGCGCAGCTGCGCCATCGAACTGGGCCACCTTACCGCCCCGCGTGGGGCACATCACCACGCTGGCGTGCAGCAGGCCGGGTGGGTGGGCGTCGATGCCAAACACCGCAGTACCGTCGAGTTTGGAGGGCGCCTCGATGCGGGTGAGGGGCTTACCGATGAGCTTGAATTCTGCGGGCGCCTTGAGCGTGACCTTGCCCGGTGGCGGCTGCTGCGCCGCCAGTGCTGCCAGTTCGCCAAACGTGGCGCGCTGGCCTGCCGCGTGTTCCACCACGCCGGCGTTGGCCTTGCATTCGGCGGCCTGCACCTTCCATTGCACGGCGGCTGCATTGATGAGCATGGCGCGGGCGTGGGCACCGGCCTCGCGCATGGGGTGCCACAGGTCCTTGATGCTGCTGGAGCCGCCCGTCATCATCACACCCACCTCGCGCATGGTTTTGGCCGTCAGCCAGCCCGCCACGGCCTTGATGGAGCCGTCGTTGTCGGGGTGGAATGGCAGGCCGTCCACCACCGTGGCCAGGTTGTTGTAGATGTCGTCGATGGGCGCCATCTCCAGCCGCACCTGGGCCCAGTCGGCATCCAGCTCCTCGGCCAGGATGGCCGCCAGGCCGGTGTGCGCGCCCTGGCCCATTTCGGACTTGGCCATCATCACCGTCACCGTGTTGTCGGCCGCTACCTTGAGCCAGCCATTGAGTGCCACCTGGCCCGTGCCTTGGGGCAGGGGCTGCGCGGTGTGCAGCCGCTGGCGCGGGGGCACCACACCCCAGCCGATGACCAGCGCGCCGGCCGTTGCGGCGCCGCCAAGCAGCACTGTGCGTCGTTTCACCATGGGTCGGGTCCTTTGTGGCTGAGCGTGGGCTGTGGCCGCCATCGTAGAGGGGCAGGGCATTTCCCACAGAGCGCTGTGGGTGCGGAGATTGTGAGTGTTTTTGGCTGCTAGTGCTCATTGGGTATGCCCTAATAGCTATTAAATGAATAGCGTTTCGCCTACCCGACACAGGCGTTGCTTGCAGGCTGCATCCTTCAACGGCGGCGCTGGCGTGTACGCCACCCGGCGTATTTCGCCAACCGGCCCTGCTCTCCAGAATCCATTCCATCGCCCGATCCAATGCGGCTCCCCACCGGGGCCTGCCGGGCGAAGCGGTTTGATTGATTCCCAGACTGAAACCACCACCGGAGAAGCACACATGCAACGTCGTTATTCCCTCAAGGCCCTCGCGGCCGTCGCTACGCTCGCTGGCCTGTCTGCGCTGCCAGCCCACGCCCAGGACACGATCAAGGTCGGCATCCTGCACAGCCTGTCGGGCACCATGGCCATCTCTGAGACCGTGCTGAAAGACACCGTGCTCATGGCGATCGACGAGATCAACGCCAAGGGCGGTGTGCTGGGCAAGAAGCTCGAACCCGTGGTGGTGGACCCTGCCTCCAACTGGCCCCTGTTCGCTGAAAAGACCAAGCAGCTGCTGGGCCAGGACAAGGTCTCGGTGATCTTCGGCTGCTGGACCAGCGTGTCGCGCAAGTCGGTGCTGCCCGTCGTGGAAGAAATGAACGGCCTGCTGTTCTACCCCGTGCAGTACGAGGGTGAAGAACTGTCCAAGAACGTGTTCTACACCGGTGCCGCGCCCAACCAGCAGGCCATCCCTGCAGTGGACTACCTGATGAGCAAGGACGGCGGCAGTGCCAAGCGCTGGGTGCTGCTGGGCACCGACTACGTCTACCCCCGCACCACCAACAAGATCCTGCGCGCCTACCTCAAGAGCAAGGGCGTGAAGGATTCGGACATCGATGAAAAGTACACCCCGTTCGGCCACAGCGATTACCAGACCATCGTGGCCGACATCAAGAAGTTCAGCCAGGGCGGCAAGACGGCTGTGGTCTCCACCATCAACGGTGACTCCAACGTGCCCTTCTACAAGGAACTGGGCAACGCGGGCTTGAAGGCCAAGGACGTGCCTGTGGTCGCCTTCTCGGTGGGCGAGGAAGAACTGCGCGGCGTGGACACCAAGCCGCTGGTCGGCCACCTGGCCGCCTGGAACTACTTCCAGTCCATCAAGAGCCCGGCCAACACCGAGTTCATCAAGAAGTGGAGCGACTACGCCAAGGCCAAGGGCATTGCCGGCCACAAGGACAAGCCGCTCACCAACGACCCGATGGAAGCCACCTACATCGGCATCAACATGTGGAAGCAAGCGGTTGAAAAGGCCAAGAGCACGGACGTGGACAAGGTGATTGCCGCTATGGCCGGCCAGACCTTCAAGGCACCTTCGGGCATCGTGAGCAAGATGGACGAGAAGAACCACCACCTGCACAAGAGCGTGTTCATCGGCGAGATCAAGGCCGATGGTCAGTTCAACGTGGTGTGGAAGACCCCTGGCCCTGTGAAGGCCAAGCCATGGAGCCCTTACATCGAAGGCAACGACAAGAAGAAGGACGAGCCAGAGAAGAAGTGATCTCCCCCTGAGCGGCTGCGCCGCTTCCCCCTCTCTCACGCTGCGCGTGGGAGGGGGACGCCCCCAGCGCGGCGGGGCGGCCCTTGCGCGGGGGCGCTGGCATGGGCTGCGCTCACCGCAGAGGCTGGTCGTTTCTTTCACCCACTGGCCCTTCCATGCTTTTCTCTTCTTTCTCCCGTCTGATCGCCTGCGCTGTGTTGTGTGCAACTGCGCAGGCGTACGCACTCACCGCCGAGCAGGCCCTGGCCATGGCCGCCGGCGAAACCGACGACCGCGTGGCCGCCGTGCAGCAGGCCGTGGTGGAACCCAGCGAACGCACCGCTGCCTTTTTGCAGGCGCTGGCCGACGATGCGGTGAAGGTGGCCGACGGCAAGGCGCTGATCGTGCGTGATGACAAGGGCATCGACCCTGTCACTGGCGCCGAGGTTCCTGTGCCCGCCGATGCCGAAGACATCATCAACAACAACCGCATGCGCGGCGAGATCGACACGGCCCTGGCGGGCCTGGCGCTGTTTGGCAAGGACGAAACCCAGCGCATGGCTGCCGCCAAGGCGCTGACTAAGGAGCCTGATGCGGGCCGACTGCCCCTGCTCGACAAGGCACTGGCGCAGGAGACCAACGACAAGATCAAGACCCAGCTGGAGCTGGCCCGCGCCGCCACCTTGCTGGGCAGCGACGACGCGGCTCAGCGCATTGCTGCGGCGCAGGCACTGTCGCTCAGCGCCACACCCGATACGCGGCTGCTGCTCAACGAACGCGTCACGGTCGAAGAAGACCCCAAGGTCAAGGCTGCGCTGCAGGCCGCCCTGCGCGCCATGGAAGGCCAGCTGGCCTGGGGCGAGCGGCTGGGGGCTGCGTTCTCGGGCATCAGCCTGGGCTCCATCCTGCTGCTCGTCGCCTTGGGCCTGGCCATCACCTACGGCCTCATGGGCGTGATCAACATGGCCCATGGCGAGCTGATGATGATCGGCGCCTACGCCACCTATGTGGTGCAGGGCATCTTTCAAAGGTACTTTCCGGGCGCGTTCGACTGGTACCTGGTGGCCGCGCTGCCGCTGGCGTTTGGCGCATCGGCCGCTGTGGGCGCAGTGCTGGAGCGCGGCGTGCTGCGCTTTCTGTACGGCCGCCCGCTGGAGACATTGCTCGCCACCTGGGGCATCAGTCTGGTGCTGATGCAGCTGGTGCGCACGATTTTTGGCGCGCAGAACGTGGGTGTGGAAAACCCCGCGTGGATGAGCGGTGGGGTGCAGGTGCTCTCCAACCTCACGCTGCCGTACAACCGCCTCGTCATCATCGGCTTTGCCATCGCCGTGCTGCTGGGCATGGGCTACCTGATTGGCCGCACGCGCCTGGGCCTGTTCGTACGCGGCGTGACGCAAAACCGCCCCATTGCTTCGTGCATGGGCGTGAACACCGCTCGCATCGACACCATGGCCTTTGCCCTGGGCTCGGGCATTGCCGGCCTGGCTGGCTGCGCGCTGAGCCAGGTGGGCAATGTGGGGCCCGACCTGGGCCAGAGCTACATCGTTGATGCCTTCATGGTGGTGGTGCTGGGCGGCGTGGGCCAGCTGGCGGGCACGGTGTATGCCGCGCTGGGCCTGGGCATTTTGAACAAGTTCCTCGAAGGCTGGGCGGGCGCGGTGCTGGCCAAGATTGCAGTGCTGGTGTTCATCATCATCTTCATCCAGAAGCGGCCGCAGGGCATCTTCGCGGTCAAAGGGCGTACGGCCGACTGAAGCATCAGAGACGACAGATCATGACTACGCCAACCTCTCCCAACCTCCCACTGCCTGCACCGGCGCCGCTGCTCACGCGCGGCGGTTGGTCGGCCTTCATCGTGGCGCTCGTCGTGGTGTGCGCCGTGGCCCCCGTGCTCAACCTGTGGGTGCCCGCAGGCAGCATGTTCCACCTGAGTGACTACGCCGTGGCGCTGCTTGGCAAGATCATGTGCTACGCCATCTGCGCGCTGGCCATGGACCTGATCTGGGGCTACACGGGCATCCTGAGCCTGGGCCACGGCCTGTTCTTTGCGCTGGGTGGCTACGTGATGGGCATGTACCTCATGCGCCAAATTGGCCGCGACGGCAACTACAAAAGCGACCTGCCCGACTTCATGGTGTTCCTGGACTGGAAGGAACTGCCCTGGCACTGGGCGCTGTCCGACAGCTTCATCGCCACGCTGATCCTCATCGTGGCCGTGCCGGGCGTCATCGCGTTCGTCTTCGGCTACTTCGCCTTCCGCTCGCGCATCAAGGGCGTGTACTTCTCCATCATCACGCAGGCCATGACCTATGCGGCCATGCTGCTGTTCTTCCGCAACGAAACCGGTTTTGGCGGCAACAACGGGTTCACCGACTTCAAGCGCATCCTGGGCACGCCCATTGCCACGCAGAACATGCGCATGACGCTGTTTGTGCTGACGGGCGTCACGTTGCTGGGCTTCTTTTTGCTGGCGCGCTGGCTGGTGCGCAGCAAGTTCGGTCGCGTGCTGCAGGCCGTGCGCGATGCCGAGACGCGCGTCATGTTCTCGGGCTACTCGCCGCTGCCCTACAAGCTCACCATCTGGACCATCAGCGCCATGATGTGCGGCGTGGCGGGCGCGCTGTATGTGCCGCAGGTCGGCATCATCAACCCGGGTGAGATGAGCGCTGCCAACTCCATCGAGATCGCTGTGTGGGCGGCTGTGGGCGGGCGCGCCACGCTCATCGGGCCCATCGTGGGCGCGTTCATCGTCAACGGTGCCAAGAGCTGGCTCACGGTGACGGCGCCGGAGTTCTGGCTGTACTTTCTGGGCGCGCTGTTCATTGCCGTGACGCTGTTCCTGCCCGATGGCGTGGTGGGCCTGGTCAAGAAGCTCAAAGCAAAAATGACAACCACGAAGGGAGCTGCGCAATGACGCCCGATCTGATGGAAGAAGGCGCGCGGCGGCTGCAGAAGACGCTGGCGCCCGCTGTACTGGGCCAGACTGAGTCGGGCGGCCGCGCGGCAGGCTTCTCGCGCGTGGCGGTGCCGGGCGAGGTGGATGTGACCCATGGCCGCATCCTTTACCTGGAAGATGTTCACGTGAGTTTTGACGGCTTCAAGGCCATCAACGGCCTGAGCCTGGACATCGCTCCTGGCGAGCTGCGCTGCATCATCGGCCCCAACGGCGCGGGCAAGACGACGATGATGGACATCATCACCGGCAAGACGCGGCCCGACAAAGGCACGGTGTTCTTCGGCTCCACCATCGACCTGCTGCGCCACAACGAGCCCGAGATCGCGAGCCTGGGCATTGGCCGCAAGTTCCAGAAGCCCACGGTGTTCGAGCAGCTCAGCGTGTTTGAGAACCTGGAGCTTGCGCTCAAGACCCACAAGGGCGTGAAGTCCAGCATGTTCTTTCGGCTCAACTCCGCGCAGTCGGACCGTCTGGCCGAGATCCTGCACACCATCCACCTGGCCGACAGCGTCACGCGCCAGTCGGGCAACCTGAGCCACGGGCAGAAGCAGTGGCTGGAGATTGGCATGCTGCTGATGCAGGACCCCAAGCTGCTGCTGCTGGACGAACCGGTGGCGGGCATGACGGACGAAGAAACCGCGCGCACGGCCGAGCTGTTCCTCACGCTCAAGGGCAAACACTCGCTCATGGTGGTGGAGCACGACATGGGTTTCATCCGCACCATCTCCGAAAAAGTGACGGTGCTGTGCGATGGCTCGGTGCTGGCCGAAGGCACGCTCGACCAGGTGCAGGCCGACGAGCGCGTGATCGAGGTGTACCTCGGCCGGTGAAGGTATTCACTATCAAAAGTATAGCTGCCAGCGCATATTGAAATAGCGCTAGCGGCCCAAAACACTCCAAGTCACCATGCTCACCGTCCAGAACATCAACCAGTACTACGGCGGCTCCCACATCCTGCGTGACGTGAGCCTCACCGCCACACCGGGCAAGGTCACCGTGCTGCTCGGCCGCAACGGCGTGGGCAAGACCACGTTGCTCAAAAGCCTGATGGGCCTGGTGCCCATCAAGAGCGGCAGCATCAGCTTTGACGGCAAGCCCATCGACAAGGCCACGCCCTACGACCGGGCGCGCGCTGGCATTGGCTTTGTGCCCCAAGGCCGCGAAATCTTCGGCCGCCTCACCGTGGAAGAAAACCTGCGCATGGGCCTGGCCTACAAAAGCGGCTCCACCCCCGTGCCCCCGCACCTGTACGAACTGTTCCCCGTGCTCAAGCAGATGCTCAAGCGCCGGGGCGGTGACCTGTCGGGCGGACAGCAGCAGCAGCTGGCCATTGCGCGTGCACTGGCGCCCGGCCCGCGATTGCTGATCCTGGACGAGCCCACCGAGGGCATCCAGCCCAGCATCATCAAGGACATCGGCCGCGTGATCCGCATGCTGGCCGACCAGGGCGAGATGGCCATCCTGCTGTGCGAGCAGTACTACGACTTTGCGCAGGAGCTGGCCGACGAGTACCTGGTGATGGAGCGCGGTGAGGTCATCGCACGCGGGCCGGGCTCGGAGATGGAAGCCAAGGGCATTCGCAACCTCGTCGCCATCTGACGGCTCATGGCTGTTGCGCCACAGCGCCGAGGGCTGGGCTGCGCCAGCGCGACACACTCTCCATGAGCAGCACCGTGCACACCATCCATGTGCCGCCCAGCAGCCAGCCCGCCAGCACGTCGCTGGCGTAGTGCACGTGCAGCACCACCCGGCTCCAGCCGGTGGTGAAGATCAGCGCACCGGCCAGCACCACCGCAGGCAGGTGCCAGGCGCGGGGCAGCAGCCGCGTGGCCAGGTAGGCCAGCATGGCGTAGGCCACCATCGATGCGCTGCTGTGCCCGCTGGGAAAACTGTAGCCGCTGGCCTCCGCAATACCGTGCGTGTGCTCGGGCCGCACGCGCTCGAACAGGTTTTTCAGCACCTTGGTCAGCGCGCCGTTGCCAGCCATCGCCACCAGCCAGCCGGTGGCCAGCAGGCGGTGCCGGCGCAGCCACAGCGCGGCGGCCACGCCCAGTGCCAGAGCGGTCTGCACCCACGTGTCGCCCAGGTGGGTAAGGGCGGCAAACCACCGCAGCACGGCGGCCGATGCCTGCGCTTGCAGGCCAGCGGCCAGGGCATCGTCCAGCGCACCCCACGTGCCCTGGGCGCGCCCGCTCTCCGCCAGCTCAGCCATGGCGGCACCGGCCATCACCAGAGCGCACGCCGAGACGGCCATGGCTGCCACCAGCACCCAGCGCGCTTGCGCTGGAAACACGCGGCCCAGCGGTGCGCCCGCGTGTTGCCGCAGGCTGCGCAGACCGGTCAACGCCACGGCGCCCAGCAAAGCAAAAACCAGCACGCCTGCCATCCACCAGCCTACGGGGTGCTGTGCCAACAGGGCGCCAATGTCGGTGGCGGCCAGGGCGCCGGGGGTTGTGGTCATGGGGAGAGATCGTCCTTTTCTGTCTGCAGGGGTGGTCAGGGGCGCATGGAGAGAAGCCAGGGGTTGTACCGAAGTTCCCAGCATCCCATTGAATGGTGGGTGTATTGCGCCTTCAAGGCAGCTGTCGGCGCAGGCTGACAGACGGAAGGCATGGCTACCGGCTGCGCGGCGCACGATCGCTTGCCACCATGGAGTGCCCTGTAGTCCGTGTAGGCGCTGGTGGCGTGGTTCAGGCCTTCGGGCAGGACCGGCCGCTGCAATTGGGTCTGCACGCTGTGGGGTTGCTCTTGTTTGTTGCAGAGTTTTTGCATGACACCTTCGGAACACACCCTTCCTCCCCAGCCCCGTGGCCCCATCCACCTGGTGGTGCCTCGGCGGCCCGGTGCCGACCTGGACCTGCTGCGTGCCAAGCTGGAGGGCGTGCCCGCCTTGCAGGCGCACGACGTGGTCTGGCACGTGCCCGACCGGCGCGGCGACATCGTGCAGTTGGCCGAGCGTGCGGCACAGGCCGCACAGGACGACGGCGGGCTGGTGGTGGCCGCCGGGGGCGACGGCACCATCAACGCCGTGGCGTCGGCGGCGCTGCGTGCCGGGGTGCCGCTGGGTGTGGTGCCCATGGGCACGTTCAACTACTTCAGCCGCGAACACGGACTGGCACTCGACCCCGAGACCGCCGTGCAAGACCTGCTGCAGGCATTGCATGCAGGCGACCTGCGGGCCGTGCAGGTGGGGTTTGTGAACCGCCGCCTGTTTGTCGTCAACGCCAGCGTGGGGCTGTACCCCAAGATGCTGGCCGACCGTGAGATGGCATCGCGCCGCTTTGGCCGCAAGCGCTGGGTGGCTGTTGCCGCCGCGGTGTGGAGCCTGTTCCGCCCCGCGTCGGGCCGGCGCTGGCGTGTGGTGACGAAGACGCACCAGGGCGCCGCAGCGCAGCAGGAAGAGCATCTGGTCACCACCCTGTTTGTGGGCAACAACCCCCTGCAACTGGACCGCATGGGCCTGCCCCAGGCACAAAAGGTGGCCGATGGAGGGCACCTGGCCGTGGTCATGCTCAAGCCGCAAGGTCGTTGGGCCATCGCTCGCACCGTGTGGAACGCGGCCACCGGCCAGTTGGACAAGGACAACGCCGTGGTCAGCATGGCCTGCTCCGAGTTGACCGTGACCCCCGCCAGCTGGCGCCCGCCGCAGGTCAAGGTGGCGTTTGACGGCGAGCGCGAATGGATGACGCCGCCCCTGCATTTCCGCATCAGTGCGCGGCCGTTGTGGCTGGTGGCACCGAGCCCCTTGCAGCGCGACGGTGCACCGCCCCCGCGCGCGGCCGAGCCATTGCCCGTCACGGTAGAGCCCGAGGCGCCTGCGCCGGGCGCCGCTGCACCCGGCCTGTTGCCTGCGTGATGCGCCAGCCCTACGGCCCGCCCGCTGCCTTCGGTCCTCCGCCATGACTGTTCTGATGCACCTGTCGGACCTGCACTTCGGCGCGCACGACGCTGCGGTGTGTGCGGCCGTCCAGCGGCTGGCGCAGCGCCTGGGGGTGGCGATGGTGGTGGTGTCGGGCGACCTCACCCAGCGCGCCACCGCCGGGCAGTTTGAACAGGCCGCGCGCTTTGTGCAGGGCCTGCATGCGCGCAGCAATCTGGTGTTGGCGGGCAACCACGACCTGCCCCTGTTTGCGTGGTGGATGCGCTGGGGCCGGTCGTATGAGCGGTTCTCCGAGCAGTTCGGCATGGACCAGGAACCCGTGCGGCAGATGGGCGCGTTCTACGTGGTGGGCGTGAACACCACGCGCGCCTGGCGGCACGAGCGCGGTAGCCTGTCGTCCGCGCAGATCGAGCATGTGGCGCTGTTGCTGGCACGCGCGCCCCCTGGCGCATGGCGCATCGTGGCCAGCCACCACCCCCTGGTGGCCCGCGACGCCGAGGACCGCGCTCACCGCCCCCACCGTGCGGACGAGGCGGTGGAGCGCTGGCGCATGGCCGGGGCGCAGATGCTGCTATCGGGCCACGTGCACCAGCCGTGCCTTTTGCAGCCACTGCCCGGGCTGTGGGCCAGCAGCGCGGGCACGGCGGTGTCGCACCGCCTGCGCCATGGCAGCCCCAACAGCCTGGTGGTGCTCAGCATGGAGGCATCGGGCGCCGTGGCCGACATGCAGGCCCGGTATGCAGAGCGCTGGGACTACGACAGTGCGCAGGAGGCGTTTCGGTGTGTGGAGCGCCAGCGCATCGAGCACGAGGGCAATGGCCCCGGATCCCCTCGCGCCCGAGCGACGAAATGGGATGATTGATTGCTATTTATTTAATAGCTGTTGGCGCAAGTATTTCTAGCACTTGAGTCCGGAAAGGCTTGATTTTTGAATCTGGCCCCTTTGTCGCGCGGCTCCCTCGCGGCGGCCCCTCGACCAGCCATCTCCCAGTGCGTGCAGGGGGTCATGGCGCCTGCTGCCGTGGTGGTGCCCGGAGTGTTTTCACCGGTTGACCAGCCGTGGGGCGGCGCCTATTCTGGGTGCGGCAGGGCAGGTGATGCCCTTGTTCCCCACACCGAACCACCGGCCGCCCCACGCCCCAGACAACCATGCACAAAGAATTCCACCACGATGCGGTGCGCCGCCTGCAGGCCCTGATCGAACGCGAGACCGGCAAGCCTCTGGGCGAGGCGGCGCAGGCCGAGATGGCGGGCATCCTGCACGGCATGGAGAACCCCGAAGGCGCAGCCGCCAACGGCCTGGAGGTGGCGCCGCGCGAGGTCACCATCCTGCTGGCCGACCTGCGCGGGTTCACCGCACTGTCGGGCTCGCAGCCAGCGTCGGTAGTGATCGCAGCGCTCAACCGCTGCCTGGCAAGGCTGTCCGAGGTGGTGTTCAAGTACCAGGGCACCATCGACAAGTTCATGGGCGATTCGATCATGGTGCTGTTTGGTGCACCGGTGGCCCGCGACGACGATGTGGACCGCGCGCTGCTGTGCGCGGTGGAGATGCAGATCGCCATGCGCGAACTGAACCTGGCCCACCTGACCGAGCGCCTGCCCGAGGTGTTTCTGGGCATTGGCGTGAACACGGGCACCGTGATGGCCGGGCGCTTTGGCTCGGACGTGTATTCCGAATACACGGTGATCGGTGAGGCGGTGAACCTGGCTTCGCGCATCGAGGCGCTGAGCCTGCGCGGCCAGGTGCTCATCAGCGACTCCACCTACCAACGCTGCTGGGGGCTGGTGTCGGCGTCCGCACCCATGCAGGTGTTCGTCAAGGGGCGCACGCAGCCGGTGAGCCTGCGCGAGCTGATCGCCATCCCGTCGCACAAGCTCAAGGTGCCCCGCCAGGAGTTCCGCCGCAGCCACCGCGTGGATGCACGCCTGCCCTGCCTGTGCCAGCGCATGCAGGACAAGATCGTGGTGCCGCACATCGTGCACGGTGCCATCCGCGACATCGGCTACCACGGCCTGCTGGTGGAGCTGATCGAGCCGCTGGAACCTCACAGCGAGATCAAGCTGGAGTTTGAACTGCCGCTGGTGGACTACCGCGTGGCCGATGTGTACGCGCGCGTCATCACCCTCAAGCAGGAGGGCGACGAATGGGTGGCCGGGCTGGAGTTCACCTCCATCAGCGCCGAATGCCGCGCCAAAGTGCAGATGTTTGTGCAGTTGCTGGTGGCGCACTGACCGCCGCCGAAAACGCCGTCGCGGCGTCGTCAGCTCAGCAGCCCAGCATTCGCGCCAGGTCGACCAGGCTGGTGGCATGCAGGTCGTTGCCGGGTTGCGGCGTTTCGTCCTTGGGGCGCGCCGCGCCCAGCTCGTGGGGACGCTCGACGTAGGCCGTGTGCAGGCCGCAGCCGCGCGCGGCGGCCAGGTCGTCATGGTGGGTGGCCACCAGCGCGACCTCGGCAGGGGCCAGGTCGAACACCTTCGCCACGCCCAGGTAGGTGGCCGGGTCGGGCTTGTAGGCCTTGAACACCTCGGCACTCAGCACGCAATCCCAGGGCAGGCCGGCGCGTTTGGCCATGTTGGTCAGCAGGCCTATGTTGCCGTTGGACAGCGAGGTGATGGTAAAGCGCGTCTTGAGCCGCGTGAGGCCTTCCACGCTGTCGGGCCAGGCATCGAGCCGGTGCCATACCCGGTTGAGGTGGCGCCGCTCGGGCTCGGAAAGATGCGCCAGGCCGAAGCGCGGAAGGATCTCGTCCAGGATGCCCCGGTGCAGGTCGTCGATCAGCGTCCAGCCCTGCTCGCCCCGCATCACACGCGCCATGGCCGGCTGGTAGCCCCCGCGCCAGGCGAGCGCGAAGGCATCTGCATCCACGGCGGGGTGCAGGGCCTGCATCTCTCGCACGATGCTGCCGTGCCAGTCCACCACGGTGCCAAAGATGTCGAACGCCAGCACCTTCACGGTGCCGGCCACGCTGTCTGCAGGGCTCTGGGTTGTCGTCATTCGCAGTCCTTGGGTGGGCGCAAAGGCCGGGCGGGGTGGGGTGGGGCGGGCTGCCAGCGTAGCAGCCCCGGCGGTTCTGTGTGCTCGCGCGGGTTACAGATGCCCTCCAACCTGCAAGGCAACGCATACAGTGCTATGGTTACGAAAATCGGGTTTACCCATGTAACTCCGTTTCTTTTCCATCCCCCTGTATTGGTTATATCTCCTGCGCTGGCGCATCCCGTGCCGGTGCGGCGTTCGCCTGCTGCCGCCATGACCGCGCCCTTGTCTCCCACGTCCTCCGCGTCTTCCCCCATCGCCCACACGCCCACCGACGACCGCACCCTGGTGCGCGCCGTGCTGGCCCTGGGGGTGGGCGGATTTTCCATCGGCACGGGGGAGTTCGTCATCATGGGCCTGCTGCCCGAGGTGGCGCGGGACATCGGCGTGAGCATTCCGCAGGCCGGCCATGTCATCAGCGCCTATGCCCTGGGCGTGGTGGTGGGCGCGCCGGTGCTGGCCGTGCTGTGCGCCCACTGGGGGCGCCGCGCGCTGCTGATGGCGCTGATGGTGGTGTATGCGTTGGGCAATTTCGCATCAGCGCTGGCGCCGGGCTATCTGTCGCTGAGCGCCATGCGATTGTTCACCGGCCTGCCGCATGGCACCTACTTTGGTGTGGCGGCCCTCGTGGCTGCAGCCCTGGCCCCGCCCGGGCGTCGGGCGCGTGCTGTGGGCTGGGTCATGCTGGGGCTGACCACCGCGACCCTCGTGGGCGTGCCGATTGCTGCCGCATTGGGCGAACACTTCGGCTGGCGCGCGGCCTTCGTCTTCGTGGGGCTGATCGCCGTGGCGGCCGTCGTCATGGTGCGCCTGTGGGTGCCCGACATGCCTGCATCGCATGGCGCTAGCCCGCTGCGCGAGCTGGGCGCCATGGCGCGCAAGCAGGTGTGGTTCACGCTGGGCATCGGCGCCATTGGTTTTGGTGGCATGTTTGCGGTGTTCAGCTACATCAAGCCCACCTTGCTGGAAGTGGCCGGCATGCCCCCAGCGCTCATGCCCTTCGTGCTGTCGCTGTTCGGCCTGGGCATGGTGGCGGGCAACCTGGTGGGCTCGCGCATGGCCGACAAGGCGCTGATGCCCGCCATCGGCAAGGTGTTGCTGTGGTCCATCGTGGTGATGGCGCTGTTTGTGCCCGCCGCGCACCACCCCATCAGTGCGGCGTTGGCCACCTTCTTCCTCGGCACGGTGGTCGCCATCGGTCCCGCATTGCAGATCCGGCTGATGGACGTGGCGGGCGACGCCCAGACCCTGGCCGCCGCGCTCAACCACTCGGCCTTCAATGCGGCCAACGCACTGGGCGCATGGCTGGGCGGCGTGTCCATCGCGGCCGGACTGGGGTGGACGTCCACCGGCTGGGTGGGCGTGGTGCTGGGCCTCGGTGGCGTCGGGATCTTTGCGTGGTCCATGGCGAGCGAACGGAGCACAAAACCCGCCACAGTGTGACCGTAGCGGTGGCGCGACACCGCCGCAGCGGGGGAAACGAACACCGCGTTCTGCGCTACATTGAACGCGGGCTGGCCTTTCTGCCAGCCACGTCGCTCGGACGGTTCCGGGCGCTTACGTGAAAGTCACACCGCATGTCTGCATCGCAGGGCAAGCGCCGTTTTGCGCGCATCGATCGCCTTCCTCCCTACGTCTTCAACATCACGGCCGAGCTCAAACTCGCCGCCCGCCGCCGGGGCGAAGACATCATCGACATGAGCATGGGCAACCCCGACGGGGCCACGCCACCGCACATCGTCGCCAAGCTCACCGAAGTGGCCCAGCGGCCCGACACCCACGGCTACAGCGCCAGCAAAGGCATCCCGCGCCTGCGCCGCGCCATCAGCCACTGGTACAAAGACCGCTACGCGGTGGACATCAACCCCGACACCGAGGCCATCGTCACCATTGGCTCCAAGGAAGGCCTGGCCCACCTCATGCTGGCCACGCTGGACCGGGGCGACACCGTGTTGGTGCCCGACCCGAGCTACCCCATCCACATCTATGGCGCGGTGATTGCCGGTGCCGATATCCGCAGCGTGCCCGTGGCGCCCGATGTGGACTTTTTTGCCGAGCTGGAAAAGGCCATCCGCGGCAGCTACCCCAAGCCCAAGATGATGATCTTCGGCTTTCCGAGCAACCCCACGGCGCAGTGCGTGGAGCTGTCGTTCTTCGAGCGCGTGATCGCTCTGGCCAAGAAGCACGACATCCTGGTGGTGCACGACCTGGCCTATGCCGACATCGTGTACGACGGCTACCGCGCCCCCAGCATCATGGAAGTGCCCGGCGCCAAGGATGTGGCGGTGGAGTTTTTCACCCTGAGCAAGAGCTACAACATGGCCGGCTGGCGCGTGGGCTTCATGGTGGGCAACACCGACCTGGTGGCCGCGCTCGCGCGCATCAAGAGCTATCACGACTACGGCACTTTCACGCCGCTGCAGGTCGCGGCGATTGCCGCGCTGGAGGGTGACCAGCAGTGTGTAAAAGACATCGCCGCCCAGTACCAGCGCCGCCGTGACGTGCTCTACAAGGGCCTCACCGAAGCCGGCTGGTCCGTGGACTGCCCCAAGGCCAGCATGTACATCTGGGCCCGCATCCCCGAGCCGTATCGTGCGCTGGGCTCGTTGGAGTTTGCGCGGCAACTGCTCGACAAAGCCAAGGTGTGTGTGTCCCCCGGCATTGGGTTTGGCGACCAGGGGGACGAATATGTGCGCTTTGCGCTGATCGAGAACGAGGCGCGGATTCGGCAGGCGGTGCGAGGGATTCGTGCGATGTTCAAGGCGGACGGGTTGCTGAAGGTACCCGGCGGCTGATGCGCAGACCGCACCTCTGCGCTATCACGCGCAGAGGGTTCCTCTTGGCGTGGCTCCCGGCCACGCCCACCCCTGATAGCTCAGGTATGGAAGGTGGTTTGCAGCGGGGGCGGTGACAGCAGCGTCTGCCCCACCACGCAACACCGCTGGGCCGCGATGCGCAACTTGTCCAGCATGTCAGGCGGTGTGCCCGCGTGGGCCAGCAGATGCACATCGCAGACGATGGATTGGAAGGCCACTGGCACATCGAGCTCGATGCCCAGGGCGCCGCGCAGATCGGCAGTGGCTTTGACGCGAACTTCCAGCCGGGTCAGCTCGATCCCCATGAGGTTTGCCACCATCCGGATCGATGACTCCTGGCAGGCGGCCAGCGCGGCGCACAGCAGGTCGCCAGGGCAAGGCGCGTCATACGGCCCCCCCACACCGCTGTGCACGCCAAAGGGTATGGCAGCGGAGCCGCCGTTCACGACGTGAACCTGCGAATGAAAGGGGTCTGCCAGGTTGCTACCGCGTGTCAACGCCTCGTCGGTGACCAGGGCCGACGCAGGTGTCTGCTTGTATTGGGCACGCAAGTTCTTCTGGGCTTCGTAAACGCTGCTTGTCATGTCAATTCTCCTGAACAGTGGGGGTGGGTGACCCAGGCCTGGGCATCAGGCCTGCGCCGTGGAGGGATCGATGGTGGCAACGACCCGCGCCACGCTGTCGACCGGGAAGCCGCTGAGCCGGGCATGCTCGCGCACCTGTTGTTCGCTCGTGGCGTTGTAGATGCAATAGACCTTGTCGCCTGTCACATGGCTTTGGATCCATTGCAGGTCCGGGCCCATGCTGCTGAGCACGTCGCATGACGTGCGGGAGAGCGCTTGCAGGTCTGCGGCACTGGCTGCGCCAATACCGGCAACGGTGCGCTCGATCACGAATGTGGGCATGATGCTTTCTCTGCGGGAGTGGTACATGCCTCAACGGTACCGAGCAGGGTCACACCCGTCCTTTAAAGTTCGCAAGAAACCGCTAAATCTTCCTAACGATGGCGCTGTCGCAGGTGGCTGATGCAAGACAACTATCACTTTGACCGCTTTGAAGTCCGGCCAGCCGAGCGAGTGCTTTTGGTGGATGGCGCAGCGGCAGCCATTGGTGCCCGCGCTTTTGATCTGCTTGTGTGTCTCCTGGCGCACCGCGACAGGGTGGTGCCCAAAGCCGAGATCCTGGACGCCGTGTGGCCTGGCATGGTGGTGGAAGAAAACAATCTGTCAGTACAGATATCGGCCTTGCGCAAGCTGCTGGGGCCCCGCGCCATCGCCACGATTCCAGGCAAGGGGTACCGCTTTGCGCTGGCCCCCAAGCCCGGCAACGCACTACAGCCCAGCGCAGCACGACCAGTCCAGGAGGCCGCTGCCAGCCGACCGACCATCGCCGTGCTGCCTTTCCGCGTGCTGTCCGACGACCCGCATGTGGGCTTTCTGGCCGACGGCCTGGCGGAAGACGTCATTGCATTGTTGGCCCGCGTTCCCGGGTTTGTGTTGATCTCCCGGGCGTCGTCCTTTGCATTTCGTGGCAACGCGGTTGCCCTCCCTGAGGTGGCTCGCCAGCTGGGGGTTCGGTTTGTGGTGGAGGGCAGTGTCCGCCCGCACCGGGATCTTTTGCGGGTCTCCACACAGCTGATTGATGCGGCGTCTGGGCATGTCTTGTGGAGTGGCCGCTTCGACCGCCACCGCGATCAGGCGGTCGATTTGCAGGAAGACATCGCCCGGGGCATCATGTCCGAGTTGGAGCCCGAGCTGACGCGGGCCGAAATCGCCCACATTCGCCGCCAGCGCCCCGAGAACCTGAACGTATGGGCCCACTACCACCAGGCGATCGGATCGATCGCGATGCAGGGTTGGAGCCGCGATGCGATGACCGAGGCTCGGTCCCAGCTGCGCCAGGGCATTGCGCTGGAACCGGCTTTCGGTTTGGGCCATGCGCACTACGCGTTGCTGACGGCCTTGTCCATGAACATCGGATATCTGGCTTCTGACGCTCCGGGTACTGCCGATGAAGTCTTGAAGGCCGCTCAACAAGCTATCGAACTGGATGACGGAAGCTCCGAGGTGTTGGGCTATGCGGGCTGTGCCCTCAGTGACCTGGGACACCACGACCGTGGCATTGAGGTGCTTCAGCGTGCGCTGGAAATCGATCCGAGCAATGCCCAGGCCCATGTGGCACTGGGAGCATCGCTGGTTTTGAAGGGGCAACTGGAGCGCGGCATCGACACCATGCGGCTGGGCATGCGCCTCAGCCCGCGGGACCGGCGCCTGGGGTTCTGGAAGTGGGCGCTGGGCCTGTTCTTGTTGCGTGCAGAGCGGCTGGACGAAGCGCTGGCCGAGGCGCGATCGTCCGCGCAGCATGACCCCAAGTTTCATCTGGCACGCATTCTGGAGGCGGCGGTTCTGGACCGTCAGGGGCACACGGAGGGCGCTGCTGCAGCGGTGGCAACAGCCCGCCGGTTGTGCCCTGTGCTGACACCCGACGAAGTGGCCTGGACTTTTGGCCGCCGTGTGCGGGATCGACTGGTGTTGTGGTGGGGGCCTCCACCAGCCGGGTAGCGGCGCTGGCGGTCCGGCGTGGATGGGCGGCCACGAGCGCGTTTTCGCGTGGGCCCGCATTCGCGCAGCCACCCGTTGCGGTAGGTGCGTTCATGTGCGATGGGACTTTGCAACCAAACGTCTGCTTACGGCTGGGCTACGGGGTCACGGCTTAGACTGATTAGCATGCATCTACTGGACTACAACCCCGACGATCTTGACGTCACCATCACGGAGCTGCTCGTTGCCACCAGCGACTCTGCCGACCACGAGCTTCCCTCTGTGGTGTCAACCGTTCTGCAACTGTTGCGCAATCGCATGGGCATGGACGTCGCCTTCGTCTCTCAATTCGTGGATGGCCGTCGAACCATACAAGCGGTGGACAGCCTGTCAGATTTTTCTCCCCTGGAGCCCGGCATGTCCGATCCGGTCGAGGAGAGCTGGTGCCAACGCGTTGTGGAAGGCCGCCTGCCCGAGAAGATCGACAATGCCGCCCCCTACATCGCGTCCGGCAAAGCCCCTGATCCCGGGTTTCCGATTGGCACCCATCTAAGCGCACCTGTGCGCCTTGCTGGGGGTAAGGTCTACGGCACACTGTGCTGCTTCAGCCGCGGTGTGAAGGCGGATGGGGACATTGACCGCCTGCGGTATTCGGCAAATTTGCTGGCGCAGAAGCTGTCTCCGCAGGCTACGGAATCGACCTTTTGAAGCGTCGGTGTTGAATGCACACACCCTGTGTCAGTGAATTGACACAGATTGTTCAGCGAACTCCGAACATCAAATCCGAGGCTCTACGAGGGGCGCCGAGAGCAAGCGAAGCTCCTTGGCGCATCCGGCTCTCACATCGCCCAGATCCGAGGCGCCTCTCCATTCAGCCCCCACAAGACCCCCCGCCAAGCCACCCGCACGGCCTTGAGCAGCTTCATCGCGGGCTCTACCTGCGGTGCCAGCACGCGCACCACCACCATGCGGTCGTTGGGGCTGGTGGCCCCTGCAGTGGCCTTGACCTGGGGGTGTTGATCCATCACTGCACGGGCAGCGTCTAGCGCTGCGTCGCGGCGGGCGCGGTCCAGTGAGGAGCCCGTGGCAAAGAACATGCTGGCCATGCAACGATGGCCCGCTAAACCCAGCGGGCTGCTCAGCAGCCGGTCATCGGCGGCATCGATGACGCCGCGCTCCAGCCACAGGCCGGGCACTTCCAGGTGCTGGGTGAAGCGGCCTTGTTCAAACGGCTGACCCGCATGCGGCAGGCCCAGTGCGGTCACGTCCCAGGCCATGCACTCGGCGCCGGGGGCAAGGTTCAGCGTGAGGTGGTTTTCGGCATGGCAGGCGCTGTAGCACAGGGCTTCGAGCGGCAGCCACTCCAGGCGTGCGCCTTCGGCCAGGGTGAGGTGGCTGCGCTGCAGCGCCAGCGGGCCGGTGGAGCGGTAAAAGCGCGTAGCGCCGGGCGTGGTGACCAGGCCGTGGGCGCCGGGGCCCACGGTGGTGGTGATGTCCAGGGTGTCGCCGCCCACCAGACCGCCGGGCGGGTGCACCAGCACGTTGTGGCAGATGGCGTCGCCCTCGGGGTACAGGCTTTGCAGGATGCGCAGCGGCCCGTTGTGCTCGTAGCGGGCGACGGTGCGGGCGTTGTGCTCTGCCGTGTAGTCGAGCTGAAGGCGGGCGTGCCAAGACATGGGGTGATGGTCTGCTACGAAATGAGTAGCTGATTATGCCCTGCAGGCAAGCGGTAGAGACCTGTATGGGTGAAACGTGCCACCCGTTTTACCTACGCTGTTTGGCGTACGGGTGTCTGCACAGGCGCCTCCACGGGGGATGTCGGTTCGGCCGTGTACCAGCTGCGCAGCTTGCCGGGGTTGAGCAGGCCCTGCGGGTCAAAGCGGCGCTTCATGCCCACCACGGCCGGGTCCAGGTTGTTCTGCTTGCCGTCTTCTACGATGTACACGTGCGGGTTGTTGATCTGCACGCCATGGTCGCGGTAGATCTGCATGATCTGGTTCAGGCGCTCTTCGGTGGTGTAGCGGATGATCTGCAGGCCGCTGCAGTTGAAGGCGCCTTCCTTGGTGCGCAAGAACTCCAGGTGCATCATCACCTCGCCCTTCAGCGCGGCCTCCAGTGCGCGCACTTGCTTGAGCCGGTGCATGGGGTTGAAGCCGCTCTGGATGTAGGTCAGGCCCTTGTCCACCTTGAGGGCGTGCAGGGTGGTGTGGTTCCAGGTGTATTCGAGCAACGTCTTGTGGCTGCTGGCCACTTCGTCGGCCGTCTTGCGGTAGGTGACCTGGCCGCCGTGCTGGGCCACCATGTCGCGCATGCCCGCTTCGGAGTGCGGGGCCACCACCACCAAAACGGCATGGCAGCCTTCCGGCAGGTGCTCGGCCAGGCTGGTGAAGTACTGCGGGATGGGGGCGGCCACAAAACACACCTCTTTTTTCTCCAGCCCGGGGGCGCTGCCAAAGCGGTCGGCAAACTCTAGCGCAGCGTCAAACTGCTCGAAGGTGGCGATGCATTCGGTCCACGCCACGGCGGGGGTCAGGGCCACTTCCAACTCCAACACGATGCCGTTGGTGCCGTAGGTGTGGTGCAGCAGCATGGCCTCGGGGCCGCGCAGTTCGATGACTTGGGGCTCGGGCTCCACCGTCATGGCGCGCACGGCCAGCACATTGCCGGGCGCGGCCAGCGGGCCGTGGTTGATGGAGCCCGCACCGCCAAAGCCGCCGCCAAACAGCCCGCCCAGCGTGGCGCTGCGGTAGGTGCTGGGGAGCCAGCGCAGTTCTTGCCCGTGGGGCTTGGCCTGCGCGTCAAAGTCTGCCAGCCGGATGCCTGACTGCGCGCGGCCCACGCCGCCGCGCACCCAGCCAAAGGCGTTGTAGCCCGACAGGTCCAGGATCACGCCGCCGTGCAGCGGCGTGCTCTGCCCGTAGTTGCCAGTGCCGCTACCGCGCACGGTGAGGGGGATGCCCGCGCTGGCGCAGGCGGCTACCACCTGGCGGATTTCTGTTTCTGTGCGCGGGCGCACCGCGATGTCGCCGCGTTTGCCTGCCAGGTCTCGCTTGAGCACGGGGCTGAACCAGGCAAAGTCCTGTGAGAGGCGGCCCACGCGCAGCGGGTCGGCGATCCAGTCCAGGTCGGGCAGCAGGTCGGGCAGTTGTTGGGCGGTGGTGGTCATGTCGGTATCTCCTTGGCCTCTGGCGGCCGTTTTTGGCAAAAGGAAGCCCGTGCCGCGCGCCAGTGGCTGCGCGCGGTGCGTTGGCGATGGGGGGTGAAAGGTCTAGTCGTGCGACGTTTCGCTGGCGTGCCAGCCGCCCAGGGCGACGCGTGTGAGCCATGCCATCAGCACGAAGAGCGCGACGCCGGTGAGCGAGATCAGCAGCAGTGCAGCAAACATGCGCGGGATGTTGAGCTGAAAGCCCGCTTGCAGGATCTGGTACGCCAGCCCTGCACCTTGGCCCCCGGTGCCCGCCACGAACTCCGCCACCACAGCGCCGATGAGCGCCAGGCCGCTGGAGATGCGCAGCCCACCAAAGAAGTAGGGCAGCGCGCTGGGGATGCGCAGGCGCAGCAATGTCTGCAGCCGCGTGGCGCGGTTGAGCTGGAAGTAGCTTTGCAGATCCGGCTCCACACTGCGCAAGCCCAGTGTGGTGTTGCTGATGATGGGGAACAAGGCCACCAGTGCGGCGCAGATCACCATCGACGCCGTCGGGTCCTTCACCCAGATGATGATGAGCGGCGCCACGGCCACGATGGGGGTGACTTGCAACAGCACGGCGTAGGGGAAGAGCGCGGTCTCGATGCGTTTGCTCTGCACAAACAGGAACGAGATCAGTACGCCCGCCACGGTGGCCACCACAAAGGCCAGCACCGTGATCTTGACTGTGACCCACAGCGAGCCGCCCAGTGCGGCCCAGTCGGTGAACAGCGTCTTCATCATCAGGATGGGCGAAGGCACCAGGTAGGGCGGCAGCTCCATGGCCGTGACCAGGCCCTGCCAGAGCGCGATCAGCACCAGGCCGACCAGCACGGGGTAGACCACGCGTTGCACGCGGGGCTGGGCCATGAGTGGCGGGCGTTTGGGCGTTGTCTTGGTGGCAGGTTGGGCAGCGACTGGTGCAGGCGCCGAGCGCGGGGAGGCTGCGGGGTGGCCGGTGACCACGGGCGACGCCATGGGTGCGGAAGGGAAGGGGGTGCTCATGCCACGGTCTCCTCGGTGTCCACGCTGGCGCGCAGCAGGCTGTCCTGCAGCAGCTTGGCGTAGCGGCTGAATTCGGGCGACACCATGAAGTCGGCCGTGCGGGGGTAGGGCGCGTCGATGCGGAACTCTTCGACCAAGCGGCCGGGGCGCGCGGCCATCATGACCACGCGGCTGGAGAGGAACACCGCCTCGTGGATCGAGTGCGTCACAAAGATCACGGTGAGCTTCTTCTTGCGCCACAAGTTGAGCAGGTCGGCGTCGAGCTTGTGGCGCGTGATTTCGTCCAGCGCGCCAAAGGGCTCGTCCATCAGCAGCAGGTCAGGCTGGGTGACCAGGCCGCGGGCGATGGACACGCGCATCTGCATGCCGCCCGACAGCGCGCGGGGCAGGGCGTTGGCAAACTTTGACAAGCCCACCAGCGCCAGCGCTTCGGTCACGCGCGCATCGGCCTCGGCACCCGGCACGCCCGCCAGGTCCAGCGGCAGGCGCACATTGGTCTGCACACTGGCCCAGGGCATGAGCGTGGGGGACTGAAAGACAAACGCCATCTTTTTGCCGCTCTCGTCCAGCTGCGCCACGGGCTTGCGCCACAGGTGCAGGCGGCCATCGGTGGGCTCCAGCAGGCCCGCCACCATTTTTAGCAACGTGCTCTTGCCGCAGCCCGAGGGGCCGAGCAGGGTGACGAATTCGCCTTCCTCAATGGTCAGGTCCACCGGCAGCAGGGCCTGCGTGCCGTTGGGGTATGTTTTTTCGGCGGAGAGCACCTCCACCGCGGGCGTGGAGTGGGTCAGAGGTGCCTGGGTGTGTGCCAGTGGCGGAGAGTCAGCGGGGGATGTCATGGTCGCCTTTCGATGGATGCGGCCGGGCGTGCAAGGGAGCGCACCGGCCACTGTTTCAGGGCTGTCAGGGCTCAGGGCAGAACCTTGAGGTCTTTGACGAAGGCCGTGGTGTAGGTCTCTGTGAGCTTGACCTTGGCAGGGTCGATGAGCTTGGCCTCCACCAGGAAGTCGTAGCTGGCCTTGGCGCGCGCGTCGGTCATGATGCCGATGCCCATCGTGGCCGCGTCACCCCCGGTGGCCATGGCCATTTCCTTGAGCTTGGCCACGCTGTAGGCGAGCTGCTCGTCGTTCATGTTGGGGTTGTCTTTCTTGATGAGGGCGTTGGCGGGGGCTGGGTCGGCCAGGTAGCTCTTCCAGCCTTCCATCGATGCTTTTACGAACGAGGCCACGGCGGCGCTGCGGTCCTTCACCGTCTTTTCCATGCACGAGATGGTGGTGGCATAGGCGGGGTAGCCCTGGTCACTGAACATCAGCGTGTTGGCCTTGACGCCCGCCTTGGCAATCGCAAACGGCTCGGAGGTCAGGTAGCCCTGCTGGGCGCTGTTTTTGTCGGCGACGAAGGGCTGGATGTTGAAGGTGTAGGGGCGGGTCTGCGAATCGGTGAAGCCGTACTTGGCCTTGAGCCAGGGCCAGTAGCCGCGCTGGGCCGACGATGCGATCAGGATGGTCTTGCCCTTGAGGTCTTCGAACTTCTTGACGTCCTCGTGTGCGATGAGCACCTGCGGGTCCTTCTGGAACACAGCGGCCACGTTGACCACGGGCACGCCGCCTTCACGCATCTGGATCATCTGCAGGTCGCTCGATCCCATCACGCATTCGGCCTGGCCAGCGGCCATCATCTGCACGATGTTGACCTGCGGGCCGCCCATCTTGATGGTCACGTCCAGCCCGTACTTTTTGTACAGGCCTGTAGCCACCGCCTGGTAGAAGCCGCCATGCTCGGCCTGCGCGTACCAGTTGGTCATGTAAGTGAACTTTTCCTGCGCTTGGGCGGTGCTCGACATGGTGCCGATGGCACCAACAGCGAGCAGCGCGGTTGCACCAATTTTGGAAAGGCGGGAGGCGGTCTTCATCATGGTGGTACTCCGGTAGGGGGTGGAGGTGGAACGAAGGGACAACGAAGGGAAAGGCGAAAAGGATTGGCGGTGGCGTTCGCAGGTTTCAGGCCAATGCGGACGGGTGCTCGATGTGCCCGGTGTGATGGGCACGGCCCCAGGTGGGCTCAGCGCGTGGTGCCCACCGCAGTTGGTGCAGCTCGGTGATGGCGGCGGCCCAGCTCACGGCCAGCGATTCGAGGATGGCGTGGCCCTGCTCGGCCGTGGCGGGCAGCGGGTCGCCAATGATTCCGCTGGGGCCGAAGTCGCGTGCGCTCCAGGCGCAGGCGGGGCGGCCGTCAGGCGAGAGCAGGGGCGAGTCAAAAACGGGCGGGTAGTTGACCACCGCGCGCTCCATGTGCACGGTGTCGGGGGCCAGGGCCAACATCAGTGCGGTTTCGCCATGACCGGCGTGCATGGCCAGGCGTTTTTCCTTGTCTGAGAGGAACTGGCCCGCCACATGCGGCACCCGCCAGGTGAAGCTGGGCACCACGATGAAGTCGCCATGGCGCAGTCGCAGCTCGCGCGCGCACATCTCCATCACCTGTGGCTGGCCGCCGTGGCCGTTGACGAACAGCAGCTTGCGAAAACCCGCGCGGTACACCGACTCGCCCACCTCGTTCATGGTGGCCAGCAGGGTCTCGCCGCTCAGCGTGACGGTGCCGGGGAAGTGCAGGTGCTCTTCGGACTTGCCGTAGGTGATGGGGGCCATCGCAAACGCGGGCACATCAGCCGGCAGGCGCGCGAGTGCATGGCCCACCACACCTGCGCTGATGACGGTGTCCACCGCACAGGGCAGGTGCGGGCCGTGCTGCTCTGTCGCGCCGGTGGGCAGCACGATGACGGTGTTTTCCTTGTCGGGCAGGTCTGCGATCTCGGTCCAGCTCAGGTAGGGCAGGTAGCGGTGGGGCGGGTTGTAGCCGTGCAGCATGGAGGACTTTCGTGAAGGTGTTGGGGGTGGATCAGCGCTGTGGCAGATAGGCCGTGGCTTCGACCTCAATCAGGATGTCGGGCGTGGGCAACATGCCGCTCACTTCCACTACGGTGGATGCGGGGGGCTCGCCGGGGAAGAACAGCTTGCGCACGCGGCTGTACTGCGGAAAGTGGTCCAGGTTCTTGAAGTACTGCACCAGCTTGAACACGTCGGACATCTGGCCGCCTGCGGCCTCGATGGTCTGGCGGATGCGGTCGAGCACATACCAGCTCTGCGCGAGGATGGGGCCCTCCTTGATGTCGGTGCTGAACTCGCCCGTGCGGCCAATCAGCGTGGCGGCCTCATGCGGGATGTCGTCGTAACCGCGCACGATGCGGCTGGCGGCGGGGTCCACGGCGATGATCCCGCTGAGGTAGATGAAGTCGCCTGCGCGGCGCCATGCGGCGTAGCGGGCCAGGGGCTGGGCGATGCCCGGTGCAGGGGCGGTGGCAGTGGCAGTGGCAGATGCGGTGCTCATGCGAGGCTCCTTGCGGTTTGGGTGGTGGGCACATGCCAGGCAGCCGGTGCATGGCCGCTGGCGACGCGGCCCTGGCGCAGCACCACGCGGCCCTGCGCGCCTTGTGTGCGCGATGGAAAGCCCCAGTGGTCGGCCTGCGTGAAAACCAGCAGGTCAGCCACCGCGCCCGGCTGCAGGGGCAGCGCGGTGGGGCCGGTGCGTAGCCAGTCGCTGCGGCACAGCGATTCGCTCCATTGGTCGAAAGGTGTCTCCAGCTGCGCCGCCAGCACACCCGTGGCCAAGGCCTCCAGCGGGTCGAAGCTGCCCACAGGGCAGAACGGGTCTTGCACGTTGTCGCTGGCCACCAGCACCGGTATGTTGCGTGCACGGGCCTCTTTCACCAGCGTCAGGCCACGCTGGCGCGGCGTGCGGCCGGTGGTGGCGTCCTGCAGCAGTAAATTGGTGATGGGCAGCGTGACCAGCGTGATCGGGCTTTGTGCCACGGCATCGAGCGTGGCGAGGGCGGTGGCTTCATCCTGTGCCGCCAGCGCGCAGGTGTGGCCACAGACCACATGGCCTTCAAAACGCAGCTCCTTGAGCAGTGCAGCGGTGGTTGCCAAGCCTTGGGCGCCGGGGTGCAGTTCTTCGTCCACATGCAGGTCCACGTTCAGTCCGTGGTGTTGTGCGGCTTCCAACAGGTGGCGCAGCGCCTGCGGGTCCCAGTTGGTGGAATGCACAAAGCCGCCCAGCAAGGCGCCGGGGCCGCTGGCGGCCACGGTGGTGGCTAGCTGCATGGCGGCGCTGCGTTCCGTATACAGGTGCAATGGGATCAGGCTCACGCGCTCCAGCGTGATGCGGTCGGCCCAGTCATGGGCCAGTGCGCGCAACACGTTCCAGGCCTGTGGCTGTGCATCAGGCTCCCACCAGTCGCAGTGGGTGCGCAGGTGCACGGTGCCCGCGTCGTAGGCCCATTGCAGCGCGCGGCTGGCGCGGGCGTGGATGTCGGCTTCGGTCCAGCCCTGGCGGTCCACCATCATGGCCTCGATGGCGCCCAGCAGGCCGGGTTTGACCACACCCATGCGGGGCAGGGTGAAGGCCTTGTCCAGGTGGGTGTGCGCATCCACCAGGCCGGGTAGCACCAGCGCGCCTGCTACGTCCCACACCGTGCCGTGGGGCGCTGGATGGGTGCCATGGGGCAGCACCTGCACGATGCGGCCCTGGGCCAGGTGCAGGTCGGCTAGTGCGGGCTGGTGGCCCTGCTGCGGCCACGCGGTGGGCAGCAGCCACCGCGGCAACCGTGCGCGCAGGATGTGGTCGGGAGTGCTGGATGCGTGCATGCCGTGGCCCTTAGAAATTGGTCTTATGCAAAGCGCGCCATGGCCTGGCCCACGCGGGCCTTGAAGGCCGCAAGCCGGGGTGGTGTGGCCACGTTCATGTGGTAGTAGGCGTGGTAGTCCACCCGCGCCTTGCCGCCGGTGAGCAGGCGCATGTAGCGGGTGATGGACTTGCGTGGCGGGTCGCCCATGAACAGGGCCGTCCAGCGGGGGCGGCCGTAGGTGACCACGGCGGAGATGCGCTTGATGTGCGTGAGCGAGGGCTTGACGTTGTGCGGGTCGCTGATGTCAAAGGCCACGCCGGGCATGAGCACGCGATCGAAAAAGCCCTTGAGCATCGCCGGCATGCCAAAGCACCAGGTGGGAAAGCAGAACACTACCGCCTCGGCCCAGAGCAAGCGGTCCACATAGCCCTGCACGGGCAACTGGTTGCTGGGCACCTCGTGGTAGCCCAGGCGCTCTTCGCGTGTCATCACGGGGTTGAAGCCCTCGGCGTACAGGTCGCAGTCGTCCACCTCATGGCCCGCGCCGCGCAGCTGCTGCACCACCTCGGTGTGCAGTGCGGCGTTGTAGCTGGTCTCTACCGGGTGGCAATAGATCACGAGGATGCGCATGGCGGGGGTCCTTCGGGTTGTGGGAGATGGGCCTACAGGTCCAGCGTGAGCGTGGCGCTGTGGCTGCGCGCGCAGCACACGGCGACGTGGGTGGCTTGCTCTGCAACGCTCAGGCAGCTGTCGCGGTGGTCGGGTTCGCCGTCCAGCCAGCGGGTCACGCAGGTGCCGCACACGCCCTGCTCGCACAGGGTTTCCAGCGGCACGCCAGCGAGCTGCAGCACGTCGGCCATGCTCTCGCCAGGGCCAACAGGCAAGCGCATCTGACTGCGCTGCAGGATCAGCTCGAACGTGTGTTCTGTGCGGGTGGCGCTGGCGGTGTCGGGGGCTGTCTGCATTGTTTGACCATGTGATTTGATCGATTGGTCAAACTATTGCAAAGGCTGTGCCAGCCACAAAAACCTGTCAAACGTCTTTGTGGTGGATCAACGCGGCCTTATCGCGACGGATTTGCGCCGCGTGCTGGTGCGCATCGCGCCCCTCAGGCCCTTTGGCGCGTAGACCATGCCCAGAAATGGGCATGGGGCTTTAGTCTGGTGCGAGGCCGCAGCCCAGCAGCACAAAGCTGGTGAGTTCGCGCACGATGGGCTCGCGGTCAATGGGCTCGTCGGGCGCCAGGCCCAGCATGATGTGCACCTGTACGCCGTAGTCGGCGTAGTGCTGCGTCATGCCCCATATCTGCATGAGCAGCAGTGTGGGGTTGACTGCGCGCATGCGGCCTTCGGCGATCCAGCGGTGGATGAGGTCCACCTTCTGCTGGGTGGACTTGACGGCCACGGGCCAGTATTTGCCCAGGTTGCGCCCACCGCCCAGCACCTCGGTGGTGAAGATGCGCGACAGGCCCGGGTTGTCCAGCGCGTAGTCGAGCTTCTTGCGCACGTAAGTGCTCAGCACTTTCTTGGGGTCGTCGCTCTGGCTGTCGAACTGGAACGCGCCCGACCAGCCGTTGAGCACTGAATACAGCAGCTCTTCATACAGCTCTTCCTTGCTGGCGATGTAGTAGTGCAACTGCGGCTTGGTCAGGCCCGCGCGCTCGGCGATGGCCTTGGTGGATGCCCCCTTGAAGCCATGGCGGCTGAACTCGGCAATGGCCGCTTCGCGGATGGCGCTCAAGATGCGTTCGCGGCCCTGCTTGGCGCGGCTGAGCAGCGCGCCAGAGGCGGCTTCGGCTTCGGATTCGGTCATGGCGGTGGTGCGAGGCATGGGGAGTGCAGAGTGTGCGCTGCAGATTCTGCCCGCGCGGGAGTGGGTCAGACTTTCCAGAACCCGATGTGTGGCGCGCTGGCTTCTTCGACCATAGCGGGGCCGATGCATTCGATGGCATGGGGCGAGGCGGCAAACACGTCACGGCACGACAGCTCGGCGTCGCGCTGTTCGGCACGTTCGCCCCGGAACACGCGCAGGCGTTCGGCGTCAATGCCGAACACCACGCGCCCAATGCCCGACCAGAAGATGGCGCCCGCACACATCACGCAGGGCTCGGCCGATGAATACAGCGTGGCCTTGGCCAGGGCATCGCGCCCCACGCGCGGGCTGAGCTGGCGCACGGCATTGGTCTCGGCGTGGCCGGTGCAGTCGCCGGTCTCGGTGGTGTTGCAGTAGGCCTCGGCCAGCAGGCGCCCTTCGGCACTGATGACCACTGCACCAAACGGACGGTTGCCGCGCGCGCGGGCAGTGCACGACCACGCGATGGCCTGGCGCAGGTAGGTGCCGTCGGTGTCGTTGATGGGGGTGGGGTCGTCAAAGCTGGCTGGGGGCGTAGACATGAGCGCGTGCATGGTGTGGGTGTCTCCGTCGATGGTGGGTGGGTGGGTGGCTGTCGTTGTGCAACGCCGGACTGTCTGCACGCCCGCCGTTGTGGTGCAGGGCGCTTGCATTTGGCATGCCAATCACAATCAGTGACATGTATGCATGGCTTTTGATGCGCTGTGCCCAAGCGCTCTCACCCTGCTTGGACACACAAGCAAGGAGCCGTGGGCATTCTTCTTGCATCGCTATTGGCAAGAGTAGAAGCGTTCACTGTGTTGCCCCCTGTGCCATCCTGCACGGGGCGATGCCAGTCGGAAATTGCTCTTGAAGCCCGCTGTGCGCACAGCGGTGTGCGTTGGCACACCGTGGCTTCAAGGGTTAAAAGGACGGCTGCCGCAGGCGGTGCATCCACTCTTGAAGCACCCAGCGGGAGGGCCTTTCTTCCTTCCACTTGTCTTCAGGAGAACTGCATGACCACCACTGCCAACTACGACCTCGCCGAGCTGCAAAAAGAAACGCGCATGGGCGCGATGGGCTCGGAAACCGCGAGCCGCGAGATCCGCCGCATCGACCTCAGCGACTTTGCGCAGCGCAAGACCGAGATTGCCGACCAGCTATGGGACGCTGCCGTCGATGTCGGCTTTTTCCAGATCGTGAACCACGGTATTGACCTGGCCGAAGTGCACAACGCCTTTGCGATGACCGAGCGCTTCTTTGCGCTGCCGGATGCCGTGAAGGCGCAGTACCCGCTCAAGAAAGCGCTGAATGTGGGCTGGGAGAGTCGCGCGCAGGTGCGCCCCTCCACCGGCACGCCGGATCAGAAGGAGTCGTACCAGATCACCCGCCCGCACATGGCAGGCCTGTGGCCCACCGACGAGGAGCTGGCGGGCTTTCAGGCCACCATGCTCGCCTTCGAAGGCCAGTGCTGGCAGGTGGCCATGCAGGTGCTGTCGTGCTTTGCGTGGAAGCTGGGGTTTGACGAGGCCTTCTTTGCCCGCGCGCACGACCCTGCGCAGGCCAGTTACCAAAGCACCTTGCGCCTGCTGCACTACTTTGCGACCCCGCCCGAGCAGCAAGCCCGCCTGGGCCTGTGGCGCGCCGGGGCGCATACCGACTTTGATTGCCTGACCCTGCTCTTTCAGCGCCAGGGCCAGGGCGGCTTGCAGGTGTGCCCGGGCAAGGAGATGGACACCCAGGCCTGGACGTCCGTGGAGCCCGACGAGCAGGCCATCACCTGCAACATCGGCGACATGCTGATGCGCTGGAGCGACGACCAGTTGCCCAGCAACTTCCACCGCGTGAAGAACCCGCTGCCCGGCGAGTACATGGGGCCGCGCTACAGCATCGCTTTCTTTGCCCAGGCCAACCGCGATGCCATCATCGAAGGGCCGGGCAAGAAGTACCCGGCGATTGCTGCTGGCGACTACCTGAACCAGCGGGTGGCGGCCAACTTCAAGGCCTATTGAGGCGCGATGGATGGCACAGGGGTGGGCGTTGGTTCACCCCGCGGATGCTTTGGCGGTCACTGCCGCTGTTGGCCTGACCGGGCAGGGGCTGCTCAAGCAACGTTGCGCGGAACGCCCACAACGCTCACCCGGAACACGTTGTCCTCCGGGTCCGCCAGCACCGCCTGCCATTGGCCGTAGTAGGTGGCGTAGGGTGGCTTGATGATTTGCCCGCCCAGAGCTTTTGCCTTCTCGCTGGCCGCGTCCACGGCATCTGGCATGTCGAGCATGAAGGTGGCGTAGCCTGTCACGCTGCGCGGCGACTGCAAGGTGGCACCGGGCTGCCGGTCGGCCAGGCCCAGCAGGGCATAGGCCTCGGGGGCGTTGAAGCCGAGCTGGAAATGCTCGGTCTCCACCGCCCGGTAGATGGCCGAGCGCGTCCCCGGCGCCTCGGGCAACTGCAGCAGGGCTTGATAGAACTGCAGTTGTGCCTCGATGTCCTGGCACAGCAGGTTGAACCAGAGCCTCATGCCATCACCGCCGCGCTGGCCGGGGTGGTGGATGTAGCGGTGTGACCCAGGCCGTAGGTCTTGCGGTACATGGCCTGCAGGTGCTCGCCCACGGTGCAGGGTGCAAAGCGCGGCGATTCACCGGCAGGCACGCAGGTGGGGATGGGGACCACCTGGGCCTCGTAGTCGGGCGTGTAGAAAAACGGAATGGAGTGGCGCGGTGCGCCCCCGCTGTGCATGTTGCGCACGCGGTGCGGGTTGGACCGGTACAGCCCGTTGGTCCAGCGCGGAATCATGTCGCCCAGGTTCACTACCAGCGCGCCCTCGATGGGTGTAGCGGCCACCCATTCGCCGGTGGGCAGCTTCACCTCCAGCCCGCCATGGTGGTCCTGGGCCAGCAGGGTGATGGCACCCCAGTCCGTGTGCTCGCCCGCGCCAAAGGTGAGTGCATCGGCGCTTTCAGGATGGGGTGGGTAGCGCAGCAGCCGCAGCGTGAGCATGGGGCTCTGGTGCGTGTGGTCGAAGTAGTCCTCGGGCAGGTCGAGCGAGAGTGCCAGCAGCTGCATCAGCCGCAGGGCCAGTTGCCGCATGGCGGCGATGTAGGTGCGGCTCTGGGCGGCCAGCCCGGGCAACCTCTCCGGCCACTGGTTGCTGCCGTAGGAGTGGTAGCCGCGCTGCACGTACGGATGGTCTGCTGCGTAGTCCAGCCCGCAGTAGAAGCTTTCCTTCAGGTCCGGGCGCGCATTCGCGTCCAGGGTCTGCCCGCCCAGGCTTTCGTAGCCCCGCATGGCGGGTGAGTGGTGCAGCGAAATCGCATCTTTGGATGCGAGTGGCAGGTCGAAGAACTGCTGCGCCAAGGCAAACTGGCGCGCAATGACGTCCAGCGGCACGCCGTGGTGGCGCACGTAGAAGAACCCTGCGCCCATGCAGGCTTGGCGCAGTTGGGCGACCACGGCCATCACGGCAGGGCTGCGCGGCGCGCCCGGCTGCAGGGCGCCGCTGAGGTCGATGAGGGGGATGCCCATGGCTTTCCCCTGGTCAGGCCTTGAGCTTGCGGTCGGCGGCTGCGGGCAGGAAGCGGTCGGTCCAGATGTCGGCCACCGCCAGGCTGCTCTTGAGGCCGAAGGCCGCCACGGTCTCATCGATGGTGGCCTGCAGGCGCGCAGGTGTGGCAGCGCCCCAGCCGTTGGTGCGTGTCTCGGCGGTCTTCATGGTGCCGTCCACGATGAGCTGCAGGCGTTCGAACTCGATCTCTTCCTGGGCCAGGGGCTCGCGGGCCTTGATGGCAGCAGCGCCGGCGCGCGGGTCGGCAATCGCATCGACCCAGCCGCGTGTGGTGGCCTTGACGAAGGCCTTCATGGCGTCCGGGTTGTCCTGCATGCTCTTGGCGTTGGCGATGAGCCCGTTGCCGTAGGACTTGAGGCCATAGTCCGAGAAGCGAAACACCGTGATCTGATCCGGCGTCAGGCCCCGCGCCTTCAGGTTGAGCAGACCGGTGAAAAAGAAGTACGCCGCTGCGTCAAAGTCACCTTTCACGAAGCGCGTGTCGCCAATGTCGGGGGCCACGTTCTCCCATTTCACGCCGCTGCCATCAAAGCCCTGCGCCTTGGCAAAGGCAGGAAAGAGCTTGCGCGAGGCGTTGAAGGGCTGGCCCAGGATGGTCTTGCCCGCCAGGTCGGCGGGTTTCTTGATGGCGCCGTCCTTGCGCACCATGACCGAGTTGGGGTTCAGGTCGTACTGGATGGCGACCGCCGCCAGTTTGGACTGCGGGTTGGCGGTGTTGAACTCGATCATGGTCGAGAGGTCGGCCGACGCCACGTCATACGCACCGCCCGCCACCAGGCTGATGGCCGAGGCGGACCCGTTGCCCGTGTCGATGGTGACATCGAGGCCCGCATCCTTGTAGTAGCCCCGCTGCTGCGCCAGCAAAAAGCCCGCGCCCGAGGCCTCGACCTTCCAGCCCAGGTTGAACTTGAACTTTTGCAGATTGCCCTGGGCGCGCACAAACGGTGTGGCAGACAGCAGGGCGGCGGCGCCAGTGGCGCGGATGAGGGAACGGCGTTGCATGGTGGAGCACTCCTGGTCGTTGGCGGATAACCACGGGGGAGTGAAAAGCCAGGCTTCACACCCCTCCGAACGGGGTGCATGCAATCAACCGACAGGGCGCTGGGGCTGCGAGGTGGGGGCACCGGCCTCCTGAAGACGCACAGTCCTGCGCGCCCGTGGGTGGCGTCAGTCCATTGCATGCTTCAAGAGCAATTTCCGGGCGGTGGCCGCTGAACGCTTCTACTCTTGGCGCCAGCGTATTTGCAGGATCTGTGCCATGCGATCCCGTCGTGTGGGCTATACCCGAACACCCTTGCGCGCCACACCATGGTGCGCGCTGCACCAGCGTCTGGCGTGCCGCGGCAACTGTGGTGCGGGGTAGGTTTTTACAGCCAGGGCTTGAGCCAGCCCAGCCCGTCGCTGGTGGCGTGGGCGGCGGCGCCGCGCGCGGGGCGGTATTCGCAGCCAATCCAGCCGTCGTAGCCCAGACTGTCCAGCAGTTGGAACAGGTAGGTGTGGTTGATCTCGCCCACGTCGGGCTCGTGGCGCTCGGGCACACCGGCAATCTGGAAGTGGCCGACGTTGCCCGTCGGCAGGTATTGGCGCACCTTCATCGCCAGGTCACCTTCCACGATCTGGCAGTGGTACAGGTCCATCTGCACCTTCACGTTGGTGGCGCCGATCTCGGCGATCAGCGCATGGGCCTGGTCCTGGCGGCTCAGGAAGAAGCCGGGCATGTCGCGGCTGTTGATGGGCTCCAGCAGGATCTGGATGCCATGAGGCGCAGCCTGCTCGGCGGCGTAGCGCACGTTGGCGACGTAGGTGGCGCGCACGATGGCGGCGTCTGCCCCTTGGGGCACCAGCCCGGCCATCACGTGGATGCGGGGGCATTGCAGGGCCTTGGCGTATTCAACGGCCTTGGCAATGCCTTCTCGGAACTCGGCCTCACGTCCGGGAAGGCAGGCCAGCCCGCGCTCGCCTGCGTCCCAGTTGCCGGGTGGCGCGTTGAACAGCACCTGTTGCAGGCCGTTGGCTTGCAGCCGCGTGGCCAGCTCTTGCGCAGGGTAGGCGTAGGGAAAGAGGTACTCCACCGCCTTAAACCCATCGCGGGCGGCGGCAGCAAAGCGGTCGAGAAAGTCCACGTCGTTGTAGAGCATGGACAGGTTGGCGGCAAAGCGGGGCATGAAAACGGTTCCTGAAAAGAGAAGATCAGCGGCGCGGTGCGCTGGTGAGCACCTGGGCCAGCCGGTCTTGGTAAAAGCGCGCCAGGCCCACCGTGCTGTGGCCGAGGGTGTCGGCGCTGGCAGGGATCACGTAGGCCTGTGCGTGCGGGATGCGGGCGATGGCTTTGTCGAGCACGCCCAGCTCGGGCGGATTGCGCTCATCGTCTGCCGAGTTGATGGCCAGCACGCGCGCGGTGATGCGTTCCAGCCCGGGCTCGGGGTCGTAGTCGCGTGAGGCTTCCCACTGGTAGATGTGGTCGTTGGCATCGCCACGGAAAGGGGCTTTGAGCCGCTGCTCCACCAGCGCATCGGCCGCAGCGCGGTTGGGGGCCAGCTTTTGCAGCCCCTGGTTGCCGCCGTTGGTGCCCGTGCCAAAGAACACCGACGCAAACTGCAGGCTGCGGGGCTGGCGGGTGTAGTTGCCGCCCTGCCATTCGGGGTCGTTGCGGATGGCCTCGACCAGCAGGCGGCGCATCATCCAGTTGCGGCCCGACATGGCGGCGGGCAGAGAAGCCATGGGCACGGCAATGTCCATGAAATCCGGGTAGCGCTGGGCCCACACCCAGGTGTGCATGCCGCCCATGGAGTTGCCGATGATGGCGCGCACATGGCGCACGCCCAGGTGTTCGGTCAGCAGGCGGTACTGGGCCTGCACCATGTCGTCGTAGTTGTATGCCGGAAAGGCGGCGCGCAGGCCGTCAGACGGCTTGCTGGAGCGGCCGGTGCCGATAGCGTCCGGCAGGATGATGAAGTGCTTGCGCGCATCCAGCGGCTGGCCGGGGCCAAACAGCGTGCCTGCAAAGCCGGGCGTGAGCATGCTCTCTGCCGAGCCATTGGTGCCATGCAGCACCAGCACGGGCTCTCCGGTGGGCTCGCCCACCGTGGAGTAGGCCAGCTTGAGTTCGGGCAAGGTCTGGCCGGTGTGGAAGCGGAAGTCCTTGACGACCCATTCCCCATGCTTGGGGGCGGGGTAGTCCGCAGCCGATGCGCCGCCTGTGGCCAGCACGCCCAGCAGCATGGGGGCAAAGGCTTTGCGCCAGAAAGAAAGGGTCATGGTGTGTCTCCTTGTGTGTGTTCTTTCATCCCCGCGCCTTGTGCGCAGCCAACCCGTTACCCGTTACCAGTGGGCACCAAAGCTCTGGCGCAGCTCCTCGATCTGGGGCTCGGTCAGCGGTGTCGGGCGGGGCTGGCACAGCATCCACAGGCGGGCGGTTTCTTCCAGTTCCTCCAGCACGGCCATGGCGGCAGCGGGCGTGTCGTGCCACACGTTGGGCCCTAGGCGTGCCAGCATTACGGTGCGCACAGGGCTGCCCTGTGTGGCATAGCGGGTGATGGTTTGCGCCACCAGCGCGGCCGCTGCGGCGTCACCAGGGCGGTGGTACGGGATGTGCGGCACGCGGCCCACCTTCATGACGAAGTAGGGTGTGATGGGCGGCAGCAATTGCGCATCGGGTGCCAACTTGCCACCCGCAGCCGTGTCGGCTTGCAGCGAGCACGCCACCAGGTGTGTGCTGTGCGTGTGGATCACGCAGCGCGCAGGGGCTGCTGTCGATGCCGAGGCCTCGTAAATCTGCCGGTGCAGCGCAATGGTCTTGCTGGCCCGGTCGCCCGCCACCTGCTGGCCTTGGGCGTCCAGGCGCGCCAGCCGCTCGGGCTGCAGCGTGCCCAGGCAGGCGTCGGTGGGGGTGATGAGGTAGCCGTCTGCCAGGCGCACACTGATGTTGCCTGCGGTAGCGTGCACATAGCCCCGCTCAAACAGGCTGCAGCCTACGCGGCAGATCTCGTCGCGGGCTTGGCTCTCGTCCATGAAGGCGGGGGTAGAGGTCATGCCTGCAATTGTGCAAAAGCCTTGGTGAAAAAGTCGGTGCTACCAAAATTGCCCGACTTCAGCGTGATGTGCAGCCCGTCCTTGGCGTCGGGGGCCACGGCGTGGCACCACGGCACGCCGGGGTCAATCTGCGCGCCAATGCGCATTTGCGTGATGTCCAGGGCCTGCACGCAGGCACCAGATGTTTCACCGCCCGCCACGATGAGCTGGCGCACACCGCGCTGCACCAGGCCGCGTGCAATGGCGGCAATGGTGTCTTCCACCATGGCACCGGCTTTCTCGGAGCCCAGCTTGCCCTGAATGGCGCGCACGGCCGATGGCTCGGCGGTGGAATACACCAGCACCGGGCCTTGGCCGATGTGGCCTTCGGCCCAGGCCAGCGCTTCGGCGGCCACGTCCACCCCTGCGGCAATGCGCAGCGGGTCGATGGCCAAGGCGGGCTTGCCCGCCTTGATGAAATCCATGACCTGCTGGTTGGTGGCCACCGAGCAACTGCCCGACACGATGGCCTGCAGGCCCTGCGCAGCAGGCAGGCGGGCGGCCTCATTGCTGGGCGCCACGCCAAAGTTGCCCGGCAGGCCAATGGCCACGCCAGAGCCTGCGGTGACCAGCGGCATGCCCTTGAGCGCAGGGCCCAGGCGCAGCAGGTCGGCGTTGGACACCGCATCCACCACAGCCATGCGCACGCCCTCGGCCTTCAGTTGGTCGATGCGTGCGCGGATGGCGGCCTCGCCCTGTGCGACCACGCTGTGGTCGATGAGGCCCACGCGGCTGGGTGTTTGTGCCTGCAGCACGCGCACCAGATTGGGGTCGATCATGGGCGTGAGCGGGTGGTTTTGCATGCCGCTCTCGTTCAGCAGCACATCGCCCACAAACAGGTAGCCCTTGAACACGGTGCGCTTGTTGTCGGGGAACGCGGGCGTGGCGATGGTGAAGTCGGTGCCCAGGGCTTGCATCAGCGCATCGGTCACGGGGCCGATGTTGCCTTCGGCGGTGCTGTCAAAGGTGGAGCAGTATTTGAAGTAGATCTGCTCAGCGCCCTGCGCCTTGAGCCACTGCAGCGCAGCCAGCGACTGGGCAATCGCTTCGTCTTTTGGAATGGTGCGCGACTTGAGTGCGACCACGATGGCATCGGCCTCGGTATCCAACGGCGCCGTGGGCACGCCCATCGCCTGCACCACGCGCATGCCTGCGCGCACCAGGTTGTTGGCCAGATCGGTGGCGCCGGTGAAATCGTCGGCAATGCAGCCCAGCAGTGCACGTGCGCGTGTCATGCCTTGTCCTTCCCTTCGGGCAGAGTGATGCCGGGGAAAATCTTGATCACAGCGCTGTCATCTTCCTTGGCAAAGCCTGCAGTCGATGCCTGCATGAACATCTGGTGTGCCGTGGCGGCCAGCGGCAGAGGGAATTTGCTGGCGCGCGCGGTGTCCAGCACCAGGCCCAGGTCCTTCACGAAGATATCGACGGCCGACAGCGGTGTGTAGTCGCCCGCCAGCACATGGGCCATGCGGTTTTCAAACATCCAGCTGTTGCCTGCGCTGTTCGTGATCACTTCATACAAGGCGCTGGCTTCCACGCCTTCGCGCAGGCCCAGGGCCATGGCTTCGGCGGCCACGGCGATGTGCACACCGGCCAGCAGCTGGTTGATGATTTTGACCTTGCTGCCCGCGCCCGCCTTGTCACCCAGGCGGTACACCTTGCCGGCCATGCCGTCGAGTACGGCGCCCGCAGCGGCATAGGCCTCGGGCTTGGCCGAGGTCATCATGGTCATCTGGCCCGATGCAGCCTTGGCGGCGCCGCCGGAGATGGGCGCGTCCACATAGTGCAGGCCCAGGGCGTTCAGGCGCGCTTCCAGCGCCACCGACCAGTTCGGGTCCACGGTGGAGCACATCACAAAGGTGCTGCCGGGGCGCATGGTGCTGGCCGCGCCGCTTTGGCCATCGTCGCCAAACAGCACGCTCTCGGTCTGCGCGGCGTTGACCACCACCGACACCACCACATCACTTACCGCTGCCATAGCAGCCGTGGTGGCGTGGGCCGTGCCACCGTCTGCCACTAAGGCATCGGCTACGCCGGGGCGCACGTCGCACACGTGGATGGTGAAGCCGTTGTTGCGCAGGGTCTTGGCAATGCCAGCGCCCATGGCGCCCAGGCCGATGATGCCGACGGTGGGTTGGGTCATGTTGTCAGTCCTTCAAAGAAATTCAAAAAGTGGGCGCTCAGGCCACCAGCACCCAAAGCAAAGCCGTGAGTGCAAAGCCCGCCAGGCCCAGCACGGTGGTCAGCACCGTCCAAGTGCGCAGGCCATCGCCCACGCTCAGGCCCAGGTAGCGGGTCACGATCCAGAAGCCCGAATCGTTGACGTGGGACAGACCCAGGCTGCCAAAGCCAATGGCAACCGTGAGCAGCGCCACTTGCAAGGGGGAATACCCGCCACCCGCCATCGCATCGGCCAGCAGGCCGCAGGTGGTGATGATGGCCACGGTGGCCGAGCCTTGGGCAGCGCGCAGGGCCAGAGAGATGATGAACGCCAGCAGGATGAGCGGCAGATGGGTAGCGGTGAGGCTTTGCGACAGCGCAGCGCCAATGCCGCTGGCCGTGAGCACCTTGGCAAACACGCCGCCCGCGCCCGTCACCAGGATCACGGTGGCAGCAGGGGGCAGGGCGGATTCCATGATGGCGTTGGTGCGCTCGCGGTTCTAGCCCTGGTTACGGCCCAGCAGGAACATCGCCAGGCCCACGGCCACCATCAGTGCAAAGATGGGCGAGCCGATGAAGCCCAGCACGTTGCGCAGGTTGTCGCCCTTGGGCAGCAACGTGGCGCCGGTGGTGCCAGCCATGATGAGGGCCAGGGGAATGATGATCAGCGCCATGATGGTGCCGACGCTTGGAGCAGCGCTTGCTTTGCTGGTCTTGCTGTCTTCGCTGTTGCCAAAGGCCGCAAACTGCTCGGCCGTGGTGGGCAGCATGGGGTAGCCCTTGCGATTGAGCCAGCCCGCCACGACCTGCGACAACGCCGCCAGCGGGATGCAGATGGCCAGGCCAATGATGGTGATCCAGCCAATGTCGCCCTTGACGATGGCCGCCCCGCCCACTATGCCGGGGTGCGGTGGCACCACCACGTGCGCGGCCAGCATGATGCCTGCTACAGGCAGGCCGAACTTGATGGGGTTGACGCCCGCTGCTTTGCAAAAGCCGTAGACGATGGGCACCAGGATGATGAAGCCCACATCAAAAAACACCGGGATGGCCAGCACCAGCGCGGCGGCCGTGAGGGCCATGGGCACCCGTGTGGGGCCCAGCAGCTGAGTAAAGCGGTTGGCCAGGCTGGCCGCGCCACCCGAGACCTCGATCATCCGCCCCAGCATGGAGCCCAGCGCTACCAGGATGGCCACCGACCCCAGCGTGCCGCCCATGCCCGCAATCAGCGTGCTGATGATGTCGCCAATCGGCATGCCGGTGGCAAACGCCACGAGAAAGCTCACCAGCATCATCGCCACGAAAGCGTGGACCTGCCAGCGGATGATGAGCAACAGGAGCAGGCCAATGCTGCCGGCGCCGATGCCGAGAAATGCGAGGGTGGACATGAACGGGGTATCTCCGGGATGGAAGGGGGCAGGCCCAGATGGAGGCCGCTGAAAACGGCCTGGTGAGGGAGGCTGGGCACACCCGGTTTGGTGTGTTTATATGGTTATCATACAAATTATTGCGATCTGTACTCCTACGGGTTAACCCGCGTGTGCCAGTGCATCGAGAGGGTGGGTGACGCGCTTTTGAGGCGTTTTGGTGCTCAAGCGCTAGTGCAATATGCCTGAGTAGCTACCAAATAGGTAGCAAATCAACAATGTGGCCGGGCGCAAGCCCCGCCGCCGCCACGCCACAAGCCTCACACGGATGCGTGCTACGCCGCTACCGCAGACGCGTTCAAGCCCATCGCGCAGGCATCTCAGCGATGCAGCTCAGAACACCAGCGGCGTAGATGCCGCCACCAGCGGCTGGGCCAGCCGAGCGCCGTCCTGGGCCCAGAACGACAGGTCGGCCTGCTCGATGCGGGCCAGTGCGTTCTTCATGTGCTGCGCCGCAGCGGCCCGTGCGGCCACCGGGTCGCCCGCCTCGATGGCGCGCACGATGTGGGTGTGCTCGTGGGTCACCGCGTCGGCAAAATCGGTGCGCCGCGCTTCGTTGGCGCGCGTGACGCGGGTGGCGCCTTTGAGGAACTGCGCCAGGTAATTCAACGTGCTGATCATGAAAGGGTTGCCTGCAGCGTGGGCAATGGCGCGGTGGAACAGCACGTCTTCTTCCACCCCGTCGCGGCCTGCACGCACGGCGTCGGCAATGTGCTGCATGGCGGCGCGGATGGCGGCCATATCGTCATCGGTGCGGCGCAGGGCCGCCAGCTCGGCCACCTCGGCCTCCAGCGCGCGGCGCACTTCCACAATCTGCATCACCGCCTCGCGCGATGCGGCGAGGGGCACATCAAACTGCAAAGGCTCGATGCCGGGCGCAAGCACGTACACGCCGCTGCCCTGCCGCGAGTCCACCAGCCCCAACGATTTGAGCCGCGAGATGGCCTCACGCACCACCGTCCGGCTGACCTGGAACTGCTGCGCCAGCGCGGCCTCGGTGGGCAGTTTGTCGGCCGCCTGGATGCGGCCCGCGCGGATCTCGGCCTCCAGCGCGCTGGCGACCTGGTCCGATAGCTTGGCGCTGGGCTTGACGGCGGAAAACGGCGAAGACATGGAATGGGTGGGGCGGGCAGTGGGGGCGTGAAGTTGGTGCCGGGTTGTGCCGGCAGGCCGGAGCTCAGCTGACTTTACCCGAAGGGCACTACGCCGGAATCGTTGGTTTGCTGCGCTACTTGGGCACCGGGCAGGAGTCGTCCAGCTTGGCCAGGCCCGCCAGCTTTTGCAGCCGGCTGCGGTTGTCCAGGCAGGCCTGGTACTGCACCTCGGCCGCCTTCTGCTGGGCCTGCGCCGCCGCCTTGGAGCGTTCGGCCTGCAGCTGGGCCACGCGCTCGCGGATTTGTGGCATCACGGCCAGTGCGGCCTTTTCGCCTTCCACGATGGCATTGGCGCGCTGGCTGAAGTCGGCGGCACCAATGTCCAGCACCTGCGGGCGGACGATCACGTCGGCCCGCGCCAGTTCGGCCTGGCCCAGCTTCTGGCCCATGATGGCAATCGACTGGTTCAGCGCGCCCAGCATGTTGCCCGGCGTCTGGCCCCGGGCCTTGTTGGAGATATCCACGGCAATCACGATGTCCGCGCCCAGCTGGCGTGCGGCATCCACCGGCACGGGGCTCACGATGCCGCCATCCACAAAGTGGTATTTGCCGATGGTGACGGGCTGGAACACGCCCGGCACGCTGCTTGATGCGCGCACGGCCTGGCCGGTGTTGCCGCGTGCAAACACGGTGCGCTCGCCGTCTTCCAGCCGCGTGGCGACGACGACAAAGGGCTTGGCCATCTGCTCCAGCGGCTTGCGGCGCACCTGTTCGTTCACGTAGTCTTCCAGCTTCTGCCCCAGCACCAGGCCCCCGGACGAGAGCTGCAGGTCGCGGATCTTGGCTTCGTCCAGCGCCACGGCCTTTTCCTGCATCTCGAAGGCGTTCATGCCACTGGCATACAGCGCGCCCACCACGCTGCCTGCGCTGGTGCCCGAGACCACGGCAGGCGCCAGTCCATTGGCCTCCAGCATCTTGATCACGCCAATGTGCGCAAAGCCCTTGGCCGCCCCCCCGCCCAGGGCGATACCGATGCGGATGGGGGGTGTGGTGGATGGGGTCGCTGCGACCGGTGTGGCATCGCCCGCCGCTGGCTGTGTTGGTGCGGTGCCGCCGCATGCGGCCAGACCTGCTGCGGCCCCAAGGGCCAGAAGGCGCAAAAGATGGGTCAAGCGCATGCGGTGTGATCCTGCTGTCGTCCAAACGGGGCGGGCAGTATAGCGGCAGGGTGCCGGGGCACCCGTTGGTGGTGTCTTTTGCTACTGAAACAGGAGCTACTCGCGCTTTTCATACAAGCGCCGGAGCCCATTACTGCCAGAAATCGCGGTGCAGGGCCGTGATCTCGTCCTGCAGTGCGGGCACCGGGCCCAGTACCTCGGTGGGGCGCTGGCCGCTGGCAAACACCGTGCGGCAGGGCAGGGCCAGCGTGGGGTTCTCGGGGTGGTCGCCCGTCAGGGCGAGCAGGGCGGTTTCCTCAGCGCCATACAGCACGCGGCCGATGCCCGCCCAGTAGATGGTGCCCGCACACATGGCGCAGGGCTCGAAGGTGGTGACCAGCGTGCACTGGGCCAAGTAGGCGCCGGGGTAGTTGGCCGCCGCCGTGCGCGCTAGCGTGCTCTCGGCGTGGTTCACGGTGTCGATGTTGCCCTGCTCGGCCAGCACCGTCTCGCCACCGGGTGCAACCAGCAGGGCGCCAAACGGGTGGCGGCCCATGTCCTTGGCGCGCTGGGCCACGGCGTTGGCGCGGCGCAGCAGCGTGGCTGCCTGGGCTTCGTTCAACGCCGCCGGGTTATTCACCTTGAGAGCCTCGGTGCGCCCAGCCCGTGGTGCGTTTTTCGATCCAGCTGAACAGCTCGTACATCACCATGGCCATGGCGCCCACCACCATCAGGCCGGCAAAGGCCAGGCCCATCTGCATGGACGAGCCCGCGCTGATCAGCAGGTAGCCAATGCCTTCGTTTGCAGCGGTCATCTCCGACACGGTGGTGCCCACAAAGGCCAGCGTGATGGCCACCTTGAGCGAGCCGTAGAAGTACGGCATGGAGCGGGGCAGGCCCACCTTGGTCAGCACGTCCCAGCGCTTGGCGCCCAGCACGCGCAGCACGTCTTCCAGCTCGGGCTCCAGCGTGGCCAGGCCGGTGGCGATGTTGACCATGATGGGGAAGAAGCTGATGAGAAACGCCGTGAGGATGGCCGGGCCCACGCCGATGCCGAACCACACCACCAGGATGGGCACAAAGGCGGCCTTGGGCAGGGCGTTGAAGGCGGTCATCAGCGGGTACACGGCGGCATAGGCGATGCGCGAGCTGCCGATCACAAAGCCCAGCAGCACACCCACGACGATAGCGATGCCGAAGCCCGCCATGGTGACCCAGAAGGTGCGCCAGGCATGGCCTGCGATGACGCCGCTGAACTCCACCAGCTGCACGCCGATGGCCCAGGGGCTGGGGAACAGGTATTCAGGGATGCTGAAGGCCGAGCAGATGATTTGCCACAGCAGGATGGTGGCGACGAGCAGGATCCAGGGGGACCAGCGCTCCACGGTTTTCTTGTGCATGGGGATGAGGCGCTTTCTTTGTTCTTATTGCTGGATGGGCGCGCCTGCTTTTCGCAGGGCGCCGATGTGACCACGCAGCTCGTGCACGATGTCGGTGAACTCCTTGGTGTAGGTCACTTCCAGGTCGCGTGGGCGGGGGAGTTCGATCTCCTTCTTCACCACAAACCGGCCGGGGCTCTTGCTCATCACATACACCGTGTCGGCCAGGAAGACCGACTCGCGCAGGTCGTGCGTGACCAGGATCACGTTGAATTGCTGCTCGGTCCACAGGTCGCGCAGGATGCACCACAGCTCTTCGCGCGTGAAGGCGTCGAGCGCGCCAAACGGCTCGTCCAGCAGCAACATCTTGGGCTCGTGGATCAGCGCGCGGCAGATGCTGGCGCGCTGCTGCATGCCGCCCGAGAGCTGCCAGGGGAACTTGTCTTCATACCCCGCGAGGCCCACCTTCTGCAGCAGCTTGCGGGCGCGTTCTTCGTATTCCTTGCGCTTTTGCTTGAAGTGGCTGCGGTAGGGCTCGACGATTTCGAGCGGCAGCAGCACGTTGTCGACCGTGGTGCGCCAGGGCAGCAGCGAAGGCGCCTGGAAGGCCATGCCCGACACCTTCAGCGGCCCTGTTACCGACTGCCCGTCAATGAGGATCTTACCCATCGACGGCATCTTGAGGCCCGTGGCCAGCTTCATGAAGGTGGACTTGCCGCAGCCCGAGGGGCCGACGATGGCGATGAATTCGCCGCGCCGCACCTGCAGGTCGATGGCTTCGACCGCAAACTGGTTCTTGGCGCGCAGCTCGTCGTTGTAGGCGAGCCAGACGTCCCGGAAGTCCACAAAATAGTTGTCAGCAGCCTGCATGGAAGTTTTTGTGCTCAGAATGGTCGCAGGTGTTAGTGAATCATGCGCCTGCAGCTATCAAATTAATAGTGGTTACTTCTTGGGCAGGATGTTCAGCTCGGCAGCGCTGGGCAAAAAGCTGGCGTTCCACACATCCTCGGCGTTCACGCGGGTCTTGGTGTTGAACGCATCCGACACCTGCGACGCCATCAGCGAGAGGCGGCCGGGCTTGAGCTGGCCAAAGCCTTCGGCGCGGGCGTCGGGGCTGTTGATCACGGTGTCGATGGCCAGCTGCAGGCGGCGGGTTTCGAGCGGCACGTTCACGATGCCGTCGCGCGCCTTCACGTATTCGATGGAGGCTGCAGGGTTGGCAATGACTTCCTTGGCGCCCTTGGTGAAGGCCGACAGGAACGCCTTGATGGCGCCCGGGTTCTCCTTGATGAGCTTGGGGCTGGCAATGATCACGTTGCCGTACAGCTTCACGCCAAAGTCGGCATAGGGCAGCACCACCACGTCGGCTGCCTTGGCGCCACGGGCTTCCAGGTTGAGCAGCGAGGTGAAGGTGAAGCCGGTGATGGCGTCCACGTCACCGCGCACCAGCATGGTTTCGCGCAGTGGCGGGTCCATGGCGGTCCAGGTCACGGCGCCGATGCCGTTGGCTTTCTGGAAGATGGGGAACGCGCGGCGGCCTGCGTCAAACACAGGGGCGCCCAGCTTCTTGCCGGCCAGGTCGGCGGGCTTGGTGATGCCGCTCTTTTTCAGCGCCATGACCGAGGCGGGCGTGTTGTTGTAGACCACCATCACCGCCACGGGCTTGTTCTGCGCGTCGGGGTTGTTGGCGTGGAACTCCATCACCGCGGCCAGGTCGGCAAAACCCATGTCGTACGTGCCCGATGCCACGCGCTGCACCGCGCCGCCGGAGCCGTTGCCCGCATCCACCGTCACATCCAGGCCTGCGGCCTTGAAGTAGCCCTTGGCCACAGGCTTCAGGAACAGCGCGGCAGGGCCTTCAAAACGCCAGTCGAGCTGGAACTTGATGGGCGTAGAGGCCTGCGCCTGGGCCAGCGATGCGCTGCCGATCAGGGCCAGGGCGGCGGCGGTTTGCATGAACAGTCTTTTTTTCATTCGAGGCTCCTGTCGGGCAAGGGGAAATGCGGTGAGGGAAGGTGTTGGCCCCGTCCAGGGGCCATGCACCTGCAGTCAGCAAAAACGATGCCCGGTTTGCGGATGCGGGTGTTTTGCCGTGCCCCATTGTTCACCGAAGTGGTGCATGCCAGCATGCTGGGTTTCCCGAAATGGTGCAGACGTGATGCGGGGGGTGGTCGTGCCCATGAAAAACGGGGCCCTGGGGCCCCGTTGAATCGGTGGGTGAGCTGGCCGCTCAGGGCCAGCGAGGCATAGCGCGCTCAGCGTGGACGAGCGGCAGCGCTGGCCACCGCCAGGGCCGTCATGTTGAGCACGCGGCGCACGGTGGCAGCCGGGGTCAGGATGTAGGCCGTGGCAGCGGCGCCCATCAGGATGGGGCCCACCGTGACGCCACCGCTGGTGGTGGTCTTGAGCACGTTGTAGAGGATGTTGGCGGCATCCAGGTTGGGGCAGATCAGCAGGTTGGCCGAGTCCGTCAGGGTCGAGTCCGCCATGTAGGCGTTGCGGATGTTTGGCTCCAGCGCGGCATCGCCGTGCAGCTCGCCGTCGCACTCGATCTCGGGGTGGGCGGCCACGAACAGGTCGCGCGCCTCGCGCATCTTGCGGGCCGACGCGCGCTTGGACGAGCCATAGCTGGAGTGCGACAGGAAGGCGACCTTGGGCGGGATGCCAAAGCGCTGCACCTCCTGCACCGACATCCAGGCGATGTCCGCCAGCTGCTGGGCCGTGGGGTCTTCGTTCACGTAGGTGTCGGCAATGAACAGCGTGCCCCGGTTGGTCATCAGCGCGTTCAGCGCCGCGTAGTTGTTGGCGCCTTCCTGGCGGCCGATGATGCTGTGGATGCGCTCCAGGTGCGTCTCGTACGTGCCCACCAGGCCGCAGATCATGGCGTCCGCATCGCCCAGCGTGACCATCAGCGAGGCAATGATGGTGTTGGAGCGGCGCACGGCGGCCTTGGCCACTTCGGGCGAGGCACCGTTGCGCTTCATCAGCTGGTGGTAGTGCTCCCAGTACTGGCGGAAGCGCGGGTCGTCCTCGGGGTTGCACACCTCCACGTCCTTGCCCAGCTGCATGCGCAGGCCGGCCTTGGCAATGCGGGCGGCGATCACGGCGGGGCGGCCGATGAGGATGGGGTGGGCGATCTTGTCGTCAATGGCCATCTGCGCGGCGCGCAGGGCGCGCTCGTCTTCACCGTCGGCGTAGGCCACGCGCTTTTGCGCATCGGGCAGGGCCTTGGCCGCATTGATCACGGGGCGCATCAGCATGCCGGTCTGGTAGACAAAGCGCGACAGCGTTTCCTTGTAGGCCTCCATGTCTTCGATGGGACGCGTGGCCACGCCCGACTCGGCAGCGGCCTTGGCCACGGCGGGGGCGATCTTGAGGATCAGGCGCGAGTCGAACGGCGTGGGGATCAGGTAGTCGGGGCCGAAGGTCAGCTCTTTGCCCGCATAGGCGCTGGCCACTTCTTCGCTGATGTCGGCCTTGGCCAGGTCGGCGATCTGGCGCACGCAGGCCAGCTTCATGGCTTCGGTGATCTTGGTGGCGCCGCAGTCCAGCGCGCCACGGAAGATGTACGGGAAGCACAGGACGTTGTTGACCTGGTTCGGGTAGTCCGAGCGGCCCGTGGCGATGATGCAGTCAGGGCGGATGGCCTTGGCCAGTTCGGGGCGAATTTCAGGCTCGGGGTTGGCCAGCGCCAGGATGATGGGCTTGGGGCCCATGGTCTTGACCATCTCGGCCGTGAGCACGCCGGGGGCCGAGCAGCCCAGGAACACGTCGGCGCCGTTGACCGCATCGGCCAGCGTGCGGGCGTCGGTCTTTTGCGCGTAGGCCGCTTTCGATTCGTCGTAGCCGCCGGGGCGGCCTTCGTAGATCACGCCCTTGGAGTCGCACACAAAGATGTTCTCGACCTTCACTCCCAGGCCTACCATCACGTTCAGGCAGGCAATGGCGGCTGCGCCCGCGCCCGACACGGCAATCTTGACCTGGTCGATCTGCTTGCCCACCAGCTCCAGGCCGTTGAGCAGCGCTGCGCTGCTGATGATGGCCGTGCCGTGCTGGTCGTCATGGAACACCGGGATGTTCATGCGCTTGCTGAGTTCGCGCTCGATGTAGAAGCACTCGGGCGCCTTGATGTCTTCCAGGTTGATGCCGCCCAGCGTGGGCTCCAGCGCCGCGATGATCTCGATGAGCTTGTCGGGGTCGCGCTCGGCCAGTTCGATGTCGAACACATCGACGCCGGCAAACTTCTTGAACAGGCAGCCCTTGCCTTCCATCACCGGCTTGCTGGCCAGCGGGCCGATGTCGCCCAGGCCCAGCACCGCCGTGCCGTTGGTGATCACCGCGACCAGGTTGCCGCGCGAGGTGAAGTCAAACGCCTTGGAGGGGTCGGCGGCGATGTCGAGGCACGGATAGGCCACGCCCGGCGAGTAGGCCAGCGACAGGTCGCGCTGGTTGGACAAAGGCTTGGTGGGGGTGACCGAAATCTTGCCCCGGGTGGGGTTGCGGTGGTATTCGCGCGCAGCGTCGCGCAGGGCCTGTTCGGCGGCGGAAATGTTCTGTGTCATGCGGAAATCCTGGAAGTCCTGGGCGGAAAGCAAAAACAAGGGTACCCGATGGCGTGGGCGGCTAGCATGCAGGTTTATGCGGATGCAGCATAAGAGCCTGTTCAAAGTCTTTTTGGAGTCGCACAAGTCCCTTGCCGGGATGGGATGCAAGGCGCGGTGCGCAGCCAATAGCCCATGCTATTGGCAAGCGCCGCAACGCCGCAGGCCGCCCGGCAAGGCACTTGCCCGAAGGGTTGGAGTGAAATCGGTTGATTGAACGCCCCGGCTGCTTGCATGGGCATGAGCCCATGCGGCGCACCCGACGCATCCACTCCTCCCGATTGCACTCCAATGCGATCTCCAAAAAGACTTTGAACAGGCTCTAAAGCCAAAACCCCCTGGCAGCCGTGGCGGACAGGGGGCGGGGCCACGCGGGCGGTGGCGGGTTTTCGGCAACGGGCAGGCGGGATGCTAGTGGGCGTCGGCCTGGCGTGCGGCGTTGACAGCGGCGGAGGTGTCGCGGCTGGCGCCATTGAAGAAAACGTTCAGGGCCACAGCCGTGATCGAGGCCAGGAGGATACCGGATTCGATCAGAGGGTGGATGGCATGCGGCATCCACTGGCGGAAGTTGGGCGCGATCAGCGGCACCATGCCCACGCCGATGGAGACAGCCACGATCATGGCGTTGAAACGGTTGGTCTTGAAGTCCACCCCGCCCAGGATGCGGATGCCCGTGGCCGCCACCATGCCGAACATCACCAGCCCCGCGCCGCCCAGCACCATGGTGGGCAGCGACTCGACCAGGGCGGCCATCTTGGGCAGCACGCCCAGCACGATCAGGATCACGCCGCCGGCGACGCACACGAAGCGGCTCTTGACGCCGGTGACGGCCACCAGCCCAACGTTCTGCGAGAAGCTGGTGTACGGAAAGGTGTTGAAGATACCGCCCAGCAGCGTGCCCAGGCCGTCGGTGCGCAGGCCGCGCGTGAGGGCCGCCTGGTCCACCTTGCGGTCGGTCATCTCGCCCAGTGCCAGGAACATGCCGGTGGATTCGATCATGACCACGATCATCACCAGGGTCATGGTCAGGATCAGGATGGGATCGAACACGGGCCCGGCAATCTCGAACGGCAGCACCAGGTCAAACCACTGCGCCTTGGCCACCTTGTCGAAATTCATCATGCCCAGCGCCACGGCCACCACTGCGCCGATGACGATGCCCAGCAGCACCGAGATGTTGGCAATGAAGCCCTTGGCGAACTTGGCGATCAGCAGGATGGACAGCAGCACCAGGCCCGAGATGCCCACGCCGGTCAGGTCCGCGTACTTTGGGTTGGGCACCGTAGGCACCACGGCAAAGCCCTTGGGAATGGGGGGCAGTGATGAGCCCGGTGCGCCAGCGACGGACTGCATCTCGCTCAGCCACTTGATGTGTTCGGGGTTCACCACATTGGGCGCCGTGGGGCCCACGGGGTTGCCGAAGATCCAGTTGATGCCCACGCGCATCAGGCTGATGCCGATGACCGCAATGATGGTGCCAGTGACCACGGGCGGGAAGAAACGGAGCATGCGGCTCACCAGCGGAGCAATCAGGATGGAGATCACGCCCGCGCCGATCACCGAACCAAAGATCAGCCCGGCCCCGGCCGTGCCGCCCGTGCTCTGCGCCATCGAGATCATGGGCGCCACCGAGGCAAAGGTCACCCCCATCATCACCGGCAGCTGAATGCCAAACCAGCGCGAGGCGCCCAGTGCCTGGATCAGCGTGACCAGCCCGCACACAAACAGGTCGGCCGAGATCAGCTTGGCCACCTGGTCGGGCGTGAGGTTGAGCGCGCGGCCCACGATGAGCGGCACCGCCACGGCACCCGCATACATCACCAGCACATGCTGCAGGCCCAGCGCCGTCAGTCGCCCCAGGGGCAGGTGTTCGTCCACGGGGTGTACGGGCGGGTTCATGGGGGTCCTTCGGCGGGTTGGGAGTGTGAATACGAGAGGAACACTGGCCCCAGATGGTGCACAGATGTCCATACAAAAATCGTATACAAAATGACCGGGCGCGCTTATCCCGGTTAACCCTTAGACGGGCGCAGCAATTTCCCGCCTGCCGTGGTGGAGGCGGTTGGACTATGGGTGACCTGGGTGCCCTCCCTGTGGCTAGCCCGGGTCCGTGGCTGCCGCCTTGGTGCGTGGGCTGGTCAGCGGCGCCAGCGACTCGCGCAGGCGGTCGCGCACCAGCGGCTGGCCGGGGTTGAGGGCGCCTTCCACATGGCCAATGTGGGCAAGCATGCGTTCGCGGGCCAGGGTGGTGTTGCCGGCCTCCAGCGCCTCCACAATGGCGGCATGCTCCGCACAAGACTGGCTGGCCGCGTGCTGCGACTGGTACAGCGACGCGGCCAGGGTGGTGCGCGCCGTGAGGTCGCGCAGGATGTCGCTCAGGCTGCGGTGGCCCATCGCCTCGGCCAGGCAGACGTGGAAATCTGCGAGCAAAAAGGCGCGTGTGGCAGCGTCAGCTCCTTCGATGGCCTGCTGTTCGTCGGCGATGTGCGCACGCAGGCGGCGGGTCACGCTCTGCAGCGGGCGGCCCGCATCGGCCAGGATGCCGGATTCGATGATGCGCCGGGCGGAGAAGGCGTCGCGTGCATCCTCCACCGAGGGCTCCACCACGTACCAGCCCCGGCGCGAGCGCACTTCCACAAAGCCCCGTGCCTGCAGCTGCATCAGGGCCTCGCGCACCAGCGTACGGCTCACGCCGAACAGATCGGCCAGCTCCTGCTCGCCCAAGCGCTCGCCGGGCGAGAGTTTTTGCGCGAGGATGGATTCCACTACCTGCTGGGCGATCTGGGTCTGGTTGATGCTCATGGCCGGATTGTCGCGTGCTGTGCAGGAGCTGTGCCCGATCAGGCGCGTGGCAAGGGTGGCTCGCGGCCGTCGAGCACGGCATGGGCGCGTTCGCGGTCGATGTCGTCCTCCCACGCCGCCACGGCCACGGTGGCGACGCAGTTGCCAATGAGGTTGCCCAGCGCGCGGGCGATGCCCATGAACCAGTCCACCGACAGCACCAGCACAAGACCAATCGCCGGGATGGCAGGGATGGCCTGCAAGGTGGCGGCCAGCACGACGATGGCCGAGCCGGGCACGCCGTGTGCACCCTTGGAGGTGACCAGCGAGATCGCCAGGATGGTCAGCAGGTCGGCCATGGAAATCGGGGTGTTGGTGGCCTGGGCGATGAACACGGCCGCCAGCGTGATGTAGATCGAGAACGCGTCCAGGTTGAACGAGTAGCCCGTGGGAATTACCAGACCCACGGTCGAATCGCGGATGCCCATGTGCTTGAGCTTGGCCATGATCTGCGGCAGCACGCTGTCGGACGACGTGGTGGCAAACACCACGGCCAGTTCCTCGCGCAGATAGCGCAGCAGCTTGAACAGGCTGAAGCCCGACACCCGCATGATGAGGCCCAGCACCACCACCACAAAGATGGCCACAGCGGCGTAGAACAGCGCCACCAGCATGCCCAACTGCTTGAGGGAGCCCAGTCCGTACTTGCCCACGGTGAACGCAATGGCGCCCAGCACGCCCAGCGGCGCGAGCTTGATGATCAGGCCCATGGTCTTGAACAGCACATGCGACAGGTCGTCGATCAGGCTGGTGACCCGTGCGCCACGTTCACCGATCAATGCCAGGGCGCACCCAAAAACGATGGAGAAAAGCAGGACCTGCAGCACATCGCCGTTGGCAAACGCGCTCACGGCAGTGGTGGGGATCAGCTTGAGCAAGAAGTCGGTGAAGCCGCCCCCGGTGAGCTTGCTGGCGTTCTCGGCGTAGGCGCCCATGGCTTTGGGGTCGAGCGCCTTGGGGTCCACGTTCATGCCCACACCAGGCTCGAACCAGAACGCCAGCGCCAGGCCCAGCACCAGCGCGATGGAGGTGACCACCTCAAAGTAGATCAGCGATTTGACGCCCACCCGGCCCACCCGCTTCAGGTCGCCCGTGCCTGCGATGCCATGTACCACCACGCAGAAGACGATGAGCGGGATCAGCATCTTGATGAGCTTGATGAAGCCGTCGCCCAGGGGCTTGAGCGCGATGGCGGTGTCAGGCCACACCAGGCCCACCACCACACCGGCTATCAAGGCCAGCACCACCTGGCCAAAAAGGGATTTGAAAAACCGGGGCATGCCAACTCCTTCAGTAGCTTTTTGAACGCAAATCTTGCATACAAGAAATGTAGACAAGTCTGCAGAGCGGCGTATGAGGGTATGCCCGCATGGTGTCGCGAAGGCTGCAATAAAAAAGGCCACGCATTTGTGGTGCGTGGCCTGGCAAATGCTGACAAGCGCAGCTAGCCCGCACTTGGCGGGCACTGGCAATCAATAGCCGAGGGTCTTGCCGTCGGGGTTGCGCGGGTCCGAGTAGCCGTACAGCGCGCCACCGCGGATCTGGATGGTCTGCGTGCGGCCCATCGAGGGCTTGACCGCAATGTTGTGGCCGCGCTGCTTGAGCAGGGCGATGGTGTCGGGCGACAGGCCCTTTTCCACGCGCAGCTCGTCGGGCGTCCACTGGTGGTGCACGCGGGGTGCGGCAGCGGCCTCGGCGGGGTTCATGCCGAAGTCGATGGTGTTGACCACCGTCTGCAGCACCGTGGTGATGATGCGCGCGCCGCCGGGGCTGCCGGTGACCAGCGTGGGCTTGCCGTCCTTCAGCACCAGGGTGGGCGTCATGGACGACAAGGGGCGCTTCTTGGCGGCCACGGCGTTGGCGTCACCGCCGACCAGGCCGTAGGCATTGGCCACGCCGGGCTTGGCCGAGAAGTCGTCCATCTCGTTGTTGAGCAGGATGCCCGTGCCCTTGGCCACGATGCCGCTGCCGAAGTTGGTGTTGAGCGTATACGTCACGGCCACGGCGTTGCCGGCCTTGTCCACCACCGAGTAGTGGGTGGTCTGGTCGCTCTCATACGGCTGGGGCTGACCCGGCTTGATGCTCTTGCCGCTGCGCGCGGTGTTGGCGTCGATGCCCTTGGCCAGCGATGCTGCGTAGCGCTTGGAGGTCAGGCCCTTGAGCGGGATCTTCACGAAATCCGGGTCGCCCAGGTACTCAGCGCGGTCGGCGTAGGCGAGCTTCATGCTCTCGGCCATGTAGTGGATGGTCTGCGCACTGTTCGGGCCCCACTGGGCCAGGGGCAGGGGCTCCAGCATGTTCAAAATCTGCACCAGGTGCGGGCCGCCAGAGGAGGGGGGCGGCATGGTCACGATCTCATAGCCACGGTAGGTGCCGCGCGTGGGCACGCGCTCGGCCACCTTGTATTCGCGCAGGTCCTGCAGTGTGAGGGCTCCGGCGTGCGGCGCCATTTCTGCGGCGATCTTCTGGGCGATATCGCCTTCGTAGAAGGCCCTGGCGCCCTGCTGGCCGATCAGGCGCATGGACTGGGCCAGGTCTTTCTGCACCAGCGGGTCGCCCATCTTCAGGGGCTCGCCGTTCTTCCAGAAGATGGCCTGGGTGGCGGGCCAGTTGCCCATGTTCTTCTTCTCTTGCTGCAGGATCTTGGCGAGCGTCTCGCTGACCGGGAAGCCCTTGTCAGCCAACTCGATGGCGGGGGCGATCACGCGCGACAGGGGCAGGGTGCCCCAGGTCTTGAGCGCATGCTCCATGCCGGCCACGGTGCCGGGCACGCCCACGGCGTAGTGGGTGTACAGCGACTTGCCGTCCACCACATTGCCCTTGGCATCCAGGTACATGTCCCGCGTGGCCTTGATGGGCGCCACTTCGCGGAAGTCGAGCGCAACGCTCTTGCCGGTCTTGGCATCGTGCACCATCATGAAACCGCCGCCGCCCAGGTTGCCCGCGTTGGGCAGCGCCACGGCCAGCGCAAAGCCAATGCCCACGGCGGCATCCACGGCGTTGCCACCGGCCTTGAGGATGTCCAGGCCAATCTGCGAGGCCAGTTCCTGCTCGGTGGCGACCATGCCATTGCGTGCCACCACGGGGTGGAACACATCCATGTCGAAGTCGTAGGCTGCGCTGGCAGCCTGGGCTGAGGCGGTCTGCTGTACTGCGGCTACCGGCTGAGCCTTGGCCACCGGCGGCGTGCTGCCGCAGGCCGTGAGGCTGGCCAGGGCCAGCGCGACGCTGCCGGCCAGCAGCGTTTGGCGAATGTTCATCGGATATCTCCTGGGGTGTTGATTTTTCAAATGACAACGGGCGCACCCATCGGATGGGTGCGCCCGCGTCAGTGTAGGTCGGTCAATGGGTGGCTGGAGGCAACCCAGTCATGACATTGAAGCGCGGTAGCGATGCGCTTCTTGCATTAACGATTGTTATGCTGCAAATCAGGCGAGCAGGTCATTCAATGCACGCGCAATCACCTTGGTCGCGCGGCGCAGGTCTTCCAGCTGCAGGCGCTCGTCGGCGCGCTTGGCATGCGACTCCAGCACCGTGCGCGGGCCCGCGCCATAAATCACGCCGGGGATGCCGCGCTCCACATACAGGCGTACGTCGGTGTACAGCGGTGTGCCCACGGCAGGCACTGGTTCGCCGATCACTGCTTGTGCGTGCTTCTGGATGGCGTCCACCAGCGGTTGGTTGCCGGCCAGCGGCGTCATCGCGTTGGCCAGCAGCAGGCGCTTGATCTCCACGCTGACACCGGCGCGCTCACCTGCGGCCTGTTCAATCACGCGGCGGATGGTGGCTTCGACCTCTACCGGGTTTTCCTCGGGGATCATGCGGCGGTCGAGCTTGAACATCACCTTGCCGGGTACGACGTTGGTGTTGGTTCCCCCTTCGATGCGACCCACGTTCAGGTAGGGGTGCTTGATCCCCTCGACCTTGGACGTGACCTTCTTGTACTCGTCGTTCTGTGCGTACAGCGCGTTCAGGATGTGCACGGCGCCCTGCAGGGCGTCCACGCCGGTGTGGGGCACGGCGGCATGGGCCATCTTGCCGTGCACCGTCACTTCCATCTGCAGGCAGCCGTTGTGGGCGGTGACCACTTCATAGCTGAAGCCCGCGGCAATCATCAGGTCCGGCTTGGTCAGTCCCTTTTGCAGCAGCCAGCCGGGGCCGAGTTCGCCGCCAAACTCTTCGTCGTAGGTGAAGTGCAGCTCTACCGCGCCCTGGGCGGGCTTGGCCACGGCTTCGAGCGCGCGCACCGCGAACGTGAAGCTCGCAAAGTCGCTCTTGCTCACGGCGGTGGCGCGGCCATACATTGCGCCATCGACGATCTCGGCACCGTAGGGGTCGTGCATCCAGCCTTCTCCGGGCGGCACCACGTCGCCGTGGGCGTTCAGGGCGATGGTCTTACCGCCGCTACCGTACGGTCTGCGCACGATGAGATTGGTGATGGACTCCATGCCGTAGGCCTGCACATCGGCGGTGGGCACGGCGTGCTTTTCGGCCTCGTAGCCAAAGTCCTTCAGCAGCTCGGCGGTGCGCTCGGCATGGGGCGCGTTGTTGCCCGGGGGCGTGTCGGTGGGCACGCGCACCAGGGCCTGCAGAAAGCGCACTTCTTCGTCAAAGTGCTGGTCGATCCAGGCGTCCAGCGCGGCGTGGTGGTTCGGAGTGGTCATGGTTGTTGTTCCTCGGCAAGCTGGTGCAGCACCTGGGTGAAGGCGTCCACAGCCAGTTGCATGTCGTTGTTGGTGGTGGATTCGAGCGGGTTGTGGCTGATGCCGGAGTTTTCTCCGCGCACGAACAGCATGGCCTGGGGCATGATTTCGTGCAGCTTCATCGCATCGTGGCCTGCGCCACTGGGCATGCGGAACACGGGCACGCCCAGGTGGTCCACCGCGCGCTCCCAATGGTGCTGCAAGGCTGGGGCGCTGGGGGCTGCGGCGGCGCGCATGGATTCTTCCAGCGTGTAGCGCAGGCCGCGCCGTGCGGCGATCTGGCCCAGGTGGTCCAGCACATCGCGCACCAGTGCGTCGCGTTGCGGGTCGGTGGGCGCACGCAGGTCCATGCTGAACTGGCAGCGGCCCGGCACCACATTAATGGAGCCGCCGGGCACGTTGAGCAGGCCGATCGTGCCCACCGAGTCTCCGTCCTGGGCGGCGCGCTGCTCGATGTACAGTGCCAGTTCTGCCACGGCCACGGCCGCATCACGGCGGCGGTCCATGGGGGTGGTGCCTGCGTGGCTCGCGGTGCCGATCATTTCACCCACAAAGCGCACGCCACCGTTGATGGAGGTGACCACGCCCAACGGCAGGTCCAGCTCGTTGAGCACCGGGCCCTGTTCTATGTGGACTTCAATGAAGCCCAGGTACTGGGCCGGGTCGCGTTGCAGCTTGGCAATGTCGTCGATGCACAGCCCCGCGTGCTGCATGGCCGCGCGCATGGTCACGCCGTCCGCATCCTTCTGGTCCAGCCAGGCAGGGTTGAAGTGCCCAATGAGCGCGCCCGAACCCAGGAAGGTGGCCTTGTAGCGCTGGCCTTCCTCTTCGGCAAAGGCAATCACCTCGATGCCAAACGGCAGGCGCTTGCCCGCTTGGTGCAGTGCACGCACGCAAGCCATGGGCACAAAAATGCCCAGGCGCCCGTCGTACTTGCCGCCATTGCGCACGGTGTCGTAGTGCGAGCCGGTCATGAGGTACTTTGCACCGGGTGTGGCGGCGCGATACCGCCCTACCACGTTGCCCACGGCGTCCACCTCGACCTCGTCAAAGCCACAGTCGCGCATCCAGTGACTGATGCGCTGGGCGCAGGCGCGGTGGGCGTCGGTGAGGTAGGTGACGGTGAGGTAGGTGACGGTGAGCTGACCCTTTTCGGCAAAGCCGGGGTCGGAGTGTTCGGCCAGCTTTTCATGCCAGTCCCACACGTCATTGCCCAGCGCAGGTTCGGCGGCGAACTTGTCGTTCAGCCGGATCTCGGCGATGCGGTGGATGTTGCGCAAGGCCTCTGCCACCTCGAACTCGGGGTGGTTGTCGAGCCGCCGCGCAAAGGTATCGATGATCTGCTGCTTGTTCAGCCCCGCGCCGCGCGGCCCGCGCACGGCCAGAATGAAGGGGAAGCCAAAGCGTGCGTTGTAGTCCGCATTGAGCTGCTGGATGCGCGCAAATTCTTCGGGCGTGCACTGGGTCAGTCCCGCCTTGGACTGCTCATTGGTCGATTCAGTGGTGAGGCTTTTCGCCACCATGGCCTTGCCCGCCAGCTCGGGGTGGGCGCGGATCAGGCCCAGCTGCGCCTCGGTGCTGGCGGTGCGCACCGCGTGGGCCAGGGCATGTTTGAGGTGTGCCAGCGAGCGGAACGGCCGCTGCGTGAGTGCCTGTTCGGCAATCCAGGGGGAATGCTCGTACACGCCGTCCAGCGCCTCCAGGGCCTGCGCGGGCGTGACAGCGTTCAGTTGGTCAAGGGTCCATGCCATGGTCGTCAGGCCTTTGTGGTGGGGTAGGGGTGCACGGCCTTCCAGTGGCGCGCGATGTCGATGCGGCGGGCCACCCACACCTTGTCGTGCTGTGCGATGTGGTCCAGAAAACGCTGCAGCGCCGTGATGCGGCCAGGGCGGCCCAGCAGACGGCAGTGCATGCCAATGCTCATCATCTTGGGCGCGTTGTCGCCGGCGGGGTCACCCTCGGCATACAGCGCATCGAAAGTGTCCTTCAGGTACTGGAAGAACGGGTCGGCGTGCGAGTAGCCCTGGGGCAGCGCAAACCGCATGTCGTTGCAGTCCAGCGTGTAGGGCACGATGAGCTGGGGCACCACGCTGCCGTCGGTCTTGCGCACCTTCATCCAGAAGGGCAGGTCGTCGCCGTAGTAGTCGCTGTCGTATTCAAAGCCGCCGTAGTCAGCCACCAGGCGGTGGGTGTTGGGGCTGTCGCGGCCGGTGTACCAGCCCAGACCATGTACATGGTCTTGCGAACTTCCTCTTGCGCCCGTCATGCGTTGGATGATGTCCATCGCCTCTTGCATGTGGGCGCGCTCCACCTCTTCGGGGACGTGCTGGTAATGGATCCACTTGAGGCCATGGCAGGCTATCTCATGGCCCAGCTCCACAAAGGCCGCCGTGAGGTCGGGGTGGCGCTGCAGGGCCGTGGACACGCCAAACACCGTGAGGGGCAGCTGGCGCTTTTCAAACTCGCGCAGGATGCGCCACACACCGGCACGCGAGCCGTATTCATAAATGCCCTCCATGCTCATGTGCCGCTCGGGGTAGCTGGCCGGGTTGAACATTTCGGACAGGAACTGCTCGCTGCCCGCATCGCCATGCAGCACCGCGTTTTCGCCGCCTTCTTCGTAGTTCAAAACGAATTGCACGGCAATGCGGGCGCCACCGGGCCACTGGGCATGCGGCGGGGTCTTGCCGTAGCCGATGAGGTCGCGGGGGTAGGCCTGGGTGGTGTCGTAGATCATGGTGGGGTGGTTTTCAAGAGGCCAGGGCGGCGGCCAGGTCACTGGCCGGGCGCTTGCGGTCAAAGGTCAGGCTGGCTTCGACATGTTCGAGGTGACTTTGCATCAGGGCCACTGCGCGCTCCTCGTCGCGCGCGGCCAGGGCGGCCACGATGTCGGCATGCTCCTCGTGCGAGTGCTCGGCTGCGCTGGCGGACTGGTACATGAGCGTGATGAGGGCGCAGCGCGAAATCAGGTCACCCAGCATCTGCGCCAGCACCTCGTTGCCCATCAGCTCAGCCATGCGCACATGGAAGTCGCCCAGCAACTCCGTGCGGGTGCTGGCGTCGTGCGTGCCCATGGCGGCCTTCTCGCTGGCCACGTGGGCGCGCAGTGCCTTGAGCTTGGCGGGCGTCACGCTGCGCACAAATGCGCGGGTCATCTCCGTCTCCAGCATGCGGCGCACGGCAAACACCTGGCGCGCCTCCTCGACCGAGGGTGTCGCCACAAACGCGCCCCGTGCGGGCTCCAGCGTGACCAGCCGGTTTTGCGCCAGCTGAAACAGTGCCTGGCGCACCAGCGTGCGCGACACGCCAAAGTGGTCGGCCAGCTTTTGCTCGGCCAGCTTGGTGCCGGGTTGCAGGCGGTGTTCTACGATGGCGCGGGTCAGCGCTTCGACGATGGCGCTGGTGGAGGAAGATTCCATGGCTGCATGATACGGTGGATGGTGAAAAGTGTATACACTTTTGGTCTACACACTGCGATCTGGCAATCGTCGCCGATTGGACAGACTCTTACTTCAGGAGATTCCCCCATGGGATTGAGCACCCACGTTCTGGACACCATGAACGGCTGCCCTGCGGCCGGCATGGAAGTGGCCCTGTATTCCACCGACGGCGACAACGCCACCCTCATCAAGCGCCTGGTGCTGAACCACGACGGCCGCACCGATGCACCGCTGTTCGACAACGCCAGCCTGCGCACCGGCACGTACCGGTTGCGCTTTGATGTGGCGGGCTATTTCAAGGCCCGGGGCACGCAGCTGCCCGAGCCCAATTTTCTGAACCAGGTGAGTCTGGACTTTGGCATTGCGCATGCCGACCAGCACTACCACGTGCCGCTGCTGGTCAGCCCCTGGAGCTATTCGACCTACCGCGGCTCGTAGCAAGCGCTGCCAGAGGGCGGAAGCGGCGTAGCCGCTCAGGGGGATGTCGCTACAGCTGCCCTTCGGTCAGTGTATCGAGCTGAAAGTGCCCGCTCTTGTCCCACAGCCAGGTCTCGGTGTAGGTGACCTTGCCCATGCGGGCCGGGACTGGGAAGGGGGCCGCAGCGCGTACCGTGCGCTCGATTTCAGTGACCACCTCGGGGGCATGGCGCGGGGCGCGCATCCAGTGCAGGCGGGTGATCTTGCCTGCGCGGTCGATGTCGAGCTGCAGCACACCGATTGCATACAGCTGCGGCGGCAGCTTACCTTTGAAGATGCGTTCACGGTTCAGACCGTACAGATGGGTGGCAGCGTCCTGGCGGTAGGCCAGGGGTGTGGCGGCGGCCGAGGGGCGCGCAGAGCCAGCGGTCGCTGGCACCGGGCCTTTGACACCGCTGGCATCGGGGCCGGTGGAGGGGATGCTGTCAGGCGCCGGGGCCGGCGTGGGCTCTGGCGGGGACTTGCAGGCTGAGACCAGCGCCGCGCCCACGGCCATGATGCCTGCCAGGAGCCAGTGGCTGCGCTTTCCAGTGGAGCGGGGAGAGGGCGTGTCGGGCATGGTGTGAAAGGTTCCTGAGACTGCGGGCACGATAACCCAGCGGCGAAGGTGGTACGTTACAAAATGACGACGATCGCAACGGGGGCTACAACAGCTGCCTCACTGGAGGGTGAGCCGCTGGCAGTGCCTCGTTTTGCGTCCGTCACGATAAGGATCGCGGTGAAAAATTTGCAAATGCTGCTGGACGGCCTGGGGGCCGCGCCAGCCTGCCTCGTGACCGTGGAGTCTACCCAAGGGTCCGTGCCCCGGGAGCCCGGCGCCTGGATGGCCGTGTTCGCCGACCAGCTGGTGGGCACCATCGGCGGCGGGCATCTGGAGCTGCAGGCGATTGCCGAAGCACGCCGCCGCCTGGCGGGTGGGCTGGTCACGGCGCCGGGGCCGATGCGGTTTGCGCTGGGCCCGGCGCTGGGCCAGTGCTGTGGCGGGGTGGTGCACCTGGGGTTTGAGTTGCTCACGGCGCAAGACGCGCCAGGTCTGGCCCAGCGCCTCACGCCCCTCCTGCACCCGGTGGCGCTGTTTGGCGGCGGGCATGTGGGCCATGCGCTGGCTCGCGTGCTGGCGCCACTGCCCTTTGCGCTGACCTGGATTGACAGCCGGGACGGCATTTTCCCGCCCGATCCGCCCGAGGGTGTGGCCTGCGAACACTCCGAGCCGGTGCAACTCGCCGTGCCCCGCCTGGCGCCCGGTAGCCGCGTGCTGATCATGAGCTTCAGCCACGCCGAGGACCTGGACGTGGTGGCCGCCTGCCTGCGCCGCCAGCGCGAGCAGGGCGACCTGCCTTTCATCGGGCTGATTGGCAGCCAAACCAAGTGGGCCACCTTCAGCAACCGCCTGCATGGGCGCGGGTTCGCGCCCGAGGAGCTGGCGCAGGTGACCTGCCCCATCGGCATTCCCGGCATTGGCGGCAAGGAGCCTGAGGTGATTGCCGTGGCCGTGGCAGCGCAGTTGCTGCAGACGCTGCAGCCAACTCCAAAGGCTGGGGAATGAGGGTAATTCCGGCCCCGAATGCCCCAGGTTGGGGCTGGAATCGGGAACAATTCCTGCATACACTTTGACGTACCGGTCGCAGCGGTGCCCCGGCCAGCAACCCACTGGCCAAGGTGCGCGACCTCAATGTCTGCTCAGAGCGCCCGCAGTGGTGAGCAGGTTTGCTGTTTGGTGCTAACGCACCATCAAGGTTGAGATATGGAAAGCTACTTTCTCGACTGGGCCAACCTGCTTTTGCGCTGGGTCCATGTCATTACGGCCATCGCCTGGATCGGCTCGTCGTTCTATTTCGTTTTTCTGGACAGCAGCCTCACGCCGCCCGAGGACGAAGACCTCAAGAAACAAGGCGTGAGCGGCGAGCTCTGGGCCGTGCACGGCGGCGGGTTCTACCACCCGGTCAAGTTTGCGGTGTCGCCGCCGCAGTTGCCGAAACACCTGCACTGGTTCTTCTGGGAGAGCTACAGCACCTGGATCAGCGGGTTTGCGCTGTTCACCGTGTCCTACCTCTACAGCGCCAGCACCTACCTCATCGACAAGTCGCGCATGGACTGGGCACCCGCCACGGCCATCGTGGTGGCGCTGGGCTTCTTTGTGGTGTTCTGGCTGCTGTACGACGCCATCTGCCGCATCTTCGGCCAGCGCAAGAACGGCGACGCGATTGTCGGTGCGCTGGTCCTGGTGCTGGTGTGCGTGGCCTCGTGGCTGGCCTGCCACTGGTTTGCGGGCCGCGCAGCCTTCCTGCTGGTGGGGGCGATGATCGCCACATCCATGAGCGCCAACGTGTTCTTCTGGATCATCCCCGGCCAGCGCACTGTCATCAGCCAGATCAAGGCCGGCCAGCCGGTAGACCCGATCCACGGCAAACGCGGCAAGCAGCGCAGCGTGCACAACACCTATTTCACGCTGCCCGTGTTGTTTGCCATGCTGAGCAACCACTACAGCTTCACCTGGAGCCACCCGCAAAACTGGCTGGTGCTGATCCTGATGATGTTTGCGGGCGCGGCCATCCGCCAGTTCTTTGTGATGCGCCACGGCTACAAGCTGGGCCGCAATGGCAACCCGCTGCCCTATGCCCTGGTGGGCGTGGCCGTGATCGTGTGCGTCATCGCCTGGATGCGCCCTGCGCCGGTGGCCGCGCCCGTGGCGAATGCTCCTGTTTCAGGAGCTGCCAGCGCAGATAAAACGGGCGCTAGCGGCCAAAATGACTTCAAGGCCGTGCAAGCGGTGCTGGAGCAGCGCTGCTACATGTGCCACGGCGAGCAGATGCAAATGAAGAACCTGCGGCTTGATTCGCCCGACAGCGTGAAGCAACACGCCCAGGCCATCTACCAGCAGGCCGTGGTGCAAAAGCTCATGCCCATGAACAATGCGACGGGCATCACCGATGCGGAGCGTGCGCTGATTGGGAAGTGGTTTGAGGCGGGGGCGCCTACGGGGCCTTGAGAGAGTCGAGTGCGGCGGCAGCAATCGGCCAGAAGCTGCCGCTCAGAGTTTCGATTGAGTGGGTGGTGCTTCGTTTGGTACTGGCTACAGGTTTGAGAATTTTTGCATGACACACGACAAAAATCTTTCCCCAGTGGGCTGGTACGTGGTCTCGTATCTGCTGCGCTTCGTTGAGTTGGAAGACGACAGAAAGGACGACGATGAAGCTCGATTCCTGTCGTGGGAAAACACAATCCTTGTACGTGCACCGAACCTTGAAGAGGCCTATGAAAAGGGCATGACGGTAGCTCGCAAGAATGCGAAACCATACAAGGGCGGAACTCAAGGAGTACCTGTGCAATGGAAGTTGGTAGGTATCACCGATGTCCTTCCAATCTACGAAGAATTGGAAGATGGGGCAGAAATTTCATGGACTGAGCGCGCGCCTCGAAAGCTCAAGAATCTCAAACAGATGGTGAGACCGAAGGGCTCGTTTCGGCAGTAGCTGCCAACCCAGGAGCAGGGGCGACGAATGTGTAACAGAGGCCCGCTTTCCAGAAAGTTTTATGTCGCCTTAGGGCCCGAAGCGGACTTGTTTGCCACAAGCCATGCAGCGTCAATCGCCTACTGTCGCTGAGCCAAAACAGCGGTTTTGCATCGACGTCGCGTCCTTGGGACGCGGTCCAAACAGTCCCTACGCCGCCAACACATCCTGCAACGCCCGCGCGGCCGCCAGCGCCCCCAGGCTCGACTCGGTAAACCCGCCATGCAGCACCACTCCCGTGGATGCCTGCTTCGCCTCATGCTTGGCCACTGCGGCCAGGTTGGCCACTTCTTCGGCGTGCCGGAATCGACCGGGCTTGATGCGCACCGCACCAATGGCCAGCGTGGTGCAAGGAAAGAACCGCTGCACGCCATGTCGGTCCTCGGCCTGGATGCCGCCTGCCAGACGGGCGCTGTCGTCAAACAGCGTGACGGCCTCGCGCGCAAACTCGTCCACGATGTTCTTGCAGCGCTGCAGCCAGTTGCTGCTCTGGAAGATCAGCATGAAGTCGTCCCCGCCCACATGGCCCACAAAGTCGCTGCGTGCGTCGCAGTGCGCCGTGGCCAGGCGCGCCACCAGGCGGATCATCTGGTCGCCGCGCCAGTAGCCATAGTGGTCGTTGAAGGGCTTGAAGTTGTTCAGGTCTGCGTAGCAGGCCACGAACTCGGTGCCGCTTTCCAGCAAGCGCTGGATGTGCAGGCTGATCGGAATGTTGCCGGGCAGAAAAGTGAGCGGATTGGCGTGGCGCGCGGCCTCGATGCGGGTCTCGGTCACGGCGCGCACCAGCTGGTCGCCGGTGCCCAGGCCCAGGTAGCGGCCATTGTCGGTGACGATGTAGCCGTCGCTCAGGTAGCGCTGGTCCTGCGAGGTGAGGATGCCCACGAGTTGGTCCACATCGCAGTCCAGCTCCACCACGCGCGGCGACAGGTTGGCAAACGCCAGGCACGACTTGCGGCCGTGCACCTCGCGGAAGTACGGCGTGGCGTAGTGGTTCATGAACTGCTGGCGGTTGATAAGGGCCACGGGGCGTGATCCGTCCACCACCGCCAGGGCGTGCAGGTCCGTGTGCTGGCGGAACAGGGCGGCTACGGCGTCGTTGTTGGTGGCGGGCGCTGCGGTGGGCGCCTGCACCACCAGCAAGCTGCGCAGGATGCCCGGGCGCGCGGTCTGGCCCAGGTGCGGCAGCACGGCCACGCGGCGGTCGTGCATGACCTCCAGCGCTGCGTCGTCCACGGCCTCGCGCGGCGCCATGGCAGGGCGGCCCAGCAGCCAGCCCTGGCCCAGGGGGATGTCCAGGTCGCGCAGCGCGCGCAGGTCGTCGCGGGTTTCGATGCCCTCTGCGATGAGCTGGGTGCCAAACACGTCGGCGATGCCCTTGATGGCCTGCAGCATCTGCAGGTTCTCGGGGTGGTCGCTGATGTCTCGGATGAAGTATTTGTCGATCTTCACGAAGTCGGGCTTCACCTCGGACCACAGCCGCAGGCTGGAGCGGCCGTCGCCAAAGTCGTCCAGCGCCAGCCGCGCGCCGCAGGCGTGTACGGCCTTGATGGCCTGGCGCAGCTGGGGCATGTCGGTCACGCGCTCGTGCTCGGTGATCTCCAGCACCAGCATGCGGGCGCTCAGGCCCAGGCTGCGCACGGTGTCGCCCAGCGCTGTGGCGCCGATCAGCTGGACGCCATGCACCAGCGCGTCGGCGCTGATGTTCACAAACAGCCGGCCCGGGGCGTCGTGCCGCCCCCATTGCTCCATGGCGGTGTAGACGCACAGCAACTCAAAGTCCTGCAGGAGGCCCTCGCGCCGGGCCAGCTCCAGCAGTTTGTCGGGGGTGTGCAAGGGGGTGTTCTGCGGCCCCCGGATCAGCGCCTCGTGTGCGTACACCTGGCCCTCGCGCAGGTCGGCCAGGGGCTGGAACACGCAGTACAGCTCGCCTTCGCGCATCAGCCGCGCCAGGGGGCCGGTGCCCTGGCGGGCGGCGGGTGACAGCAGTGCCATCATCGCCTCCAGTCGGCTCCATGGGGTGTTGTGCATGGCTGTTGTGGGTCCCTGAGCAAGGGTGCCGACGATACCTGTGGCGTGTGACAAGTTGGTTACAGCCGGGTGACTGGCCCTGCCGCTGCACAATGCGCGGCATGCACCCAGAAACCCAGCCAGCCAGCCCCTCCCTGCCGGATTACCGCACCCACCCCCGCGCCTTTCTGAAGGCGCTGTTTGATGCCGCCGTGCACAGCGCACAACCCCTGCACGGCATGCGCCAGTGGCTGCCCCAGCCGCCCAACCGCGAGAGCGGGGGCCGCACGCTGGTGCTGGGCGCGGGCAAGGCAGGGGGCGCCATGGCGCAGGCGCTGGAGGCTCTGTGGCCGCAGGACGCGCCCCTCTCGGGCCTGGTGGTCACGCGCTACGGGCATGTGCCGCCCCGGCCTGTGGGCGTGCCCCAGCGCATCGAGGTGGTGGAGGCCGCGCACCCCGTGCCCGATGCGGCGGGGCTGGCGGCTGCGCAGCGCATTCTGGACATGACCCAGGGGCTGACGGAGCACGACCTGGTGCTGTGCCTGATCTCGGGCGGTGGCTCGTCCCTGCTGACCTTGCCCTGCGACGGGGTGACGCTGGAAGACAAGCAGCGCATCAACCGCGCCCTGCTCGACAGCGGCGCGCACATTGGCGAGATGAACTGCGTGCGTAAGCACCTCTCGCGCATCAAGGGTGGGCGCCTGGCGGCAGCCTGTGCGCCGGCGCGCGTGGTCACGCTCACCATCAGCGATGTGCCGGGCGACGACCCGTCGGTGATCGCCAGTGGCCCCACCGTGCCGGACGCGACCACCTGTGCTGATGCGCTGGCCATTCTGGCGCGCTACGGCATCGATGTGCCTCCGGCCATCCGCACTGCGCTGGAGGCGGGCAGCCTGGAAACCCCCAAACCCGGCGACGCGCGTTTTGCTGGCCATGCGGTGCACATGATTGCTACGCCCCAGCAGGCGCTAGAGGCCGCTGCCGCGCTGGCCCGTTCGGCGGGGCTGCCTGCGCATGTGCTGTCGGACGAGATGGAGGGCGAGTCGCGCGAAGTGGGCAAGGTGCATGCAGCACTGGCCCGTGCGGTGGCGCTGCGCGGCCAGCCGTTTGCGGCGCCGTGTGTAATTCTTTCGGGGGGCGAAACCACCGTCACCGTGCGTCCGCGTGCGCCCGGCGTGCCCCGGGGGCGGGGCGGGCGTGCGGGCGAGTTTTGCCTGGGCCTGGCGCAGGCGCTGCAGGGCGAGCCTGCGGTGTGGGCGCTGGCGGCCGATACCGACGGCATCGACGGCAGCGAAGACAACGCGGGGGCCTTTGTGTGCCCCGACACGCTGGCGCGTGCAGGCGCAGCGGGCCTGCGCATCGACGACCACCTGGCACGCAATGACGCCTGGGGATTTTTTGCGGGGCTGGACGACCTGCTGGTCACCGGCCCCACGCACACTAACGTGAACGATTTTCGGGTGCTACTGATTTTGTAGCTGCTCAGGCATATTGCACTAGCGCCTGGGGCTGCTGGGGCTTAAAAATGGCCCCAGGCGCTGTGCGCAGGCCTCAGAACCGGTGGCGGATGCCCACGCCGAAGCTGTTGCCCTTGGTCTGGTTGGTGATGCGGTCGTTCATGGCCATCACGTACACGTCGGTGCGCTTGGACAGGAAGTAGTCATACCCCACGGTGAAGGTCTTGCGCGAGATGTCGGTGGCCGTCATCTTGGTCTGCGCCCACGAGGCCAGCACCTTGCCGGTGGCGCCTGCGGGCACCGACACGCCCAGCTGCGTGGTCTTGGCCTTGTTGGTGGTGTTGTCGGCCTTGGCCTGGCCGTAGCTGGCAAAGGCCTTCACGACGGCAAAGTCATACGCGCCGCCCAGCATCCAGTCGGTCTTGGTGGTGCCCAGGTAGGTGCTGGGCACGGCGGGGTTGCTCATCTGGTCGCGCTCGTAAAAGCCAGTGAGGGTGATGGGGCCGTTGAAGTACAGCGCGTTGATGCCCACGTTCTTCTTGCTGCTGTCACCCGCGACCTCGCCAAACTGGTAGTGCAGGTTGGCGGTCAGACCGCCCAGGTTGGGCGTGCTGTAGATGATTTCGTTGGACCAGCCGGTGTCGGACGGCGTGGTGGAACCCCAGCCCGTGCCGTTGAACAGGGGCACGTTCATGTGCAGGATCAGCGGCGCAAAGGTGAACGAGTCGCCCAGCGGGTTCGACAGGATGGACGGCAGGAAGTTGGGGGCCAGGCCGCGCCCCACTGTGACGGTGCCCCAGCTGTCGCTCAGGCCGACGTTGGCATCGCGCGAGAAGAAGGTGTCGTTGGCAAAGCGACCCTGGATGCCGCTATCCACCTTGATGAACGAGGTGAGCGCAAAGTTGGCCTTGAGCCCGCCGCCCAGGTCTTCGGTGCCCTTGACGCCGAACCACGACGTGGTCATGCCGCCGCTGTTGACCACCTTGCTGCTGCCGGCGTCACCGGCGTTTTTCATGGAGCCCACAAACACATCGGTCAGGCCCATCAGCTGGACGGAGCTTTGGGCCTGGGCCCCGGTGGCACACAGCAGGGCGCCGCCGAGCGATAGAGACAGTGCAATCAGGTTTTTCTTCATGGAGTGATTCCTGGGGATGAAAGCGCCGGAGGTCCGGCGGGGCAAAGGAGACGCGGCCCCTGTTGCACCGTGGTGCAGGGCGGGGCCCGCCGGTAGGGCTTCGCAAGTTCCATGCCCTGGTGCAACACCTGTTTACATCCCTGTCGGGCCTCTCAGCGCGCATCCATGCACGTTGCTGGCGCAGTTTTCGTGTGTTTTGGCGCAAACCTGGGGCGCGCAGGGCGGGCGACATGGTGCGGCTTTGATGTGGCTCAATGCCGCAGGCGCGGTCGCACGGCACAGTGACCTCCATGCTGCCATCTACCCTTTTTTCTCTGCCCGCTGACACCGAGGTCATCGCTCCCGGCGAAGTGCTGCGCAGGCGCAATGAGGTGCTGACGACGGTGTTGCACCTCGAAAGCGGCCGCGTGCTGCGCGGTGTGCTGGACGACGGTTTTCTGCGCCACCAGCTGGGCGCGGTCGAGGGGCCGTTCTGGCTCGACGCCGCGTCGGCTCTGCTGGGCCTGCCGTTGCCGGTCGACATGGTGTCCGACACACGTGTGCATGTGCGGCGCGTGCCCATCGAAGACTTTCGTCGTGGCCTGGCTGCCATGCCTCCGGGCGCACGTGGCCTGCTGCTGGACATGGCCCAGGGCTACCGGCAACAGTCCGAGCTGGCCGTGAGCCGCCTGGCGCAGGACGCCGAATCGCGCTGCGCCCAGTGGCTGCTGAACCACGCCCAGCCCGACCACAGCGGCGCCATGCAGGTCACCCTGCACCAGCGCAAACGCCTGATCGCCGCCCAGCTGGGCATTGCGCCCGAAACCTTCTCGCGCGTGCTGCGCCACCTGCGCGAGCTGGGCCTGATCCATGGCACCGGCAACGTGCTGGCGCTGCCCCAGCCGCGGGCACTGCAGTCGATGGCGGGCTGCTGATACCGCACAGCTGATACCGGGGCAGCGCGCCTCGGCAACCTCGGGCTCTAGAGCACCGGCTGCGTTGCAATTGCTCACAAACCATCGCGTGCGTTGGTGAACCCTGCGGGGGTGGGCTGTGCCGCTTGGCCCTGGGCGCACGCGCTGCGGCGGGCAGCCCCGCCGCCTTCCCTGTGGTGCCCCTGCTGGCTCAGGGTTTTTCCTTGGCTTTTACCAAGGGTTCCACCCAAGCCCCGGGGCACAGGGCCTGCGTATATTTGTTGGGACATGTCTGCAATGACCCGTCCCCATGCCGAACTCTGAGCGTGCCCACCCCTCCCAGGTGCGGGAGCGTCCATGACGCCCCCTCCCGCACCCACGGCTGCACCGGACCCTGCGCCGGGCTGGCTGGTGCCTGGCGCGCTGGTGCTGCGGCTCATGCTGGTGGCGGCGCTGGCGGTGGCCCTGTCGGGAGCGGTGGCGGCCTGGCTAGTCACCCGTGCCTCGGGGCAAGAGGCGATGCGCCGGGTGGTGAGCCAGCAGACCGACGAGGTCGAGGTGGTGGCCCGGTTGCTGGCCAGCAAGATCGAGCAGAGCCAGAAGGTGCTGCGCACTGTGGCCGCCGGCATCACGCCGGGCATGCTGGAGTCGCCCTCGTCACTGGAATGGCTGCTGCAGCAAGGCCTGCCTGCGGTGCAGTTCTTTGACACCATGCAGGTCGCCCGCGACAACGGCGAGCTGCGCCTGAGCCTGCGCGCCGGCCAGCTCGAAAAAGCCGCCGACCTCGACCCCACCGAACGCGATGCGCTGCGCCGCACCCTAGTGGATGGCAAGCCGCTGGTGTCCGAGCTGATTGCGGGGCGCACGGGCGAGGCCCGGGTGATGTTCACCATGCCGCTGCACCGCGAAGACGGCACGGTGATGGGCGTGGTGGCAGGTGCGCTGCGCCTGCAGTCGCAAAGCCTTCTGCCGCCGTCGATGACGCTGCCCGCGCGCGATGATTCGCAGCTCATCGTCTTCACGCGCGACGGCACCATCCTGTCGCACTCCGACCCCACCCGCGTGCTGGGCCAGGTACGGGATGAGGCGGGCCTGGCCCCCGTGTACACGCGCTGGCAAAGCCAAGCCCAGCCCGTGGTGGGGCGGGGCATGACCCATGTGCAGTCTGGCCACATCGTGAGCATGGCGGGCATGCCGCTGCCGCAGTGGATTGTGGCGCGCGTGAGCCAGTCGCAGGCGCTGCTGGCGCCGCTGCATGGCGCCCAGCGTGAAGCGTGGTGGCTGGCGGTGGCTAGCATGGTGCTATGCATGCTGCTGGCCGTGGCCCTGATGGGCTGGATGGCGCAGCCGCTGGCGCGGCTCACCTTCAAGGCGCGCCAACTGCTCCAGACCAGCGCGCGCCAGCAGCCGGCGACAGACATGGACTGGCCCCGCGCGGGCGGTGAGGTGGGCGAGCTGGTGCGGGTGTTCCAGGGCCTGGTGCAGCAGGGCAGCCTGCAGCAGTCGCGCCAGGACACGGTGGTCGGCCAGTTCCAGGCCGTGCTGGACAGCGCCACGGTAGGTATCGTCATCACCCGCCACAGCATGCTGGAGGTGGTGAGCCACCAGGCCTGTGTGATGCTGGGCTATACCGCGCAAGAGCTGCAGGGACGCCCCGCGCGCACCCTGTATGCCAGCGATGCGGACTACGCCCAGGTAGGCGTTCGCGTGCGGGCCGAGGTGGCTGCGCATGGAGCGTTTGACGGCGACATCTGCTTTTTGCGCAAGGACGGCACCTCCGTGTGGGCCCGCGTGCAGGGCCGGGGCGTGCGCCCCGATGAGGTGCATGGTGGCACCGTGTGGATACTGGAGGACATCACCGCCGCGCGCGAGGCCCAGGTGCAGCAGTCCTGGGGCCGCACGCACGATGCGCTCACGCAGCTGTACAACCGCGCCGCGTTTGACGAGCGCCTGGGCCAGTTGATGGCCGAGCGGTCCGCCCGCCAGCGCCCAGTGGGTGCTGTTGTTGCTACTGCTGCTTCCGCTGCCGGTGCCGCCGACGAGGAAGGCAGCGATGCGCAGGGCGACGGCGTGGTGCTGTTCCTCGACTTGGACCATTTCACCGTGGTCAACGATATTGCGGGCCACGACGCGGGCGACGATGTACTGCGCCATGTGGCCCGGCTGCTGGCATCCCATGTGCGCCAGATTGGCTGGGCGGCGCGCCTGGGTGGGGACGAGTTTGCGGTGGTGTTGCCCGGCTGTGCACTGGCACGCGGCCAGGCCGTGGCCGAGCAGTTGCGTGCGGCGGTGCATGCGTGGGAGCCGTCGTACCAGGGACGCAGTTTTACGCTGGGGGTGAGTATTGGGCTGGTGGTGCTCGATGCCAGCTTGCAGGATGTGCCGTCGGTGCTGTATGCGGCGGACATGGCTTGTTATGACGCCAAGCGGGCGGGGCGCAACCGGGTGGAGACGCGGCATGCGAGGGATGCGTCGGTGACTTCGTCGGGGCGGATGGCTTTGGGGCCTGTTTGAGGGGTTTTGGGCTGGATGCGCTAGTGGGATATGTGGTGTTTGCTATTGATTTTGTAGTGTTGATTTTTGTGCGCTGATTGAACCGCATGCCTTTGTTGAGGGCGGAGGCCGGGAGTCGCCCCGGCGGGCGAGGTACTTTTCTTTGCTTCGCCAAAGAAAAGTACCCAAAAGAAAGGCGACCCCCAGTCTGCGACCCCTTCGCTGTGCGAAGGGGCAGACCTGCGTCGGGGCGGTTGCGGGGTGCGCCGTGGAACTCGCTTTGCGCTGCGCGCGCCGCTCGGACAGCCACGGCGAGTCAGTTCACGAGGCATGGGCGCTCCGACGCCCATGCTCACCCCGCAACCGCCCCGACGCAGGCGCAGCCAGCAGGGGTTGGGAGCCAAACAGCCAAACAGCCGGACATCCATTCAGGCCATCGCTTTGCTCGGCCGGGGCTGCGCAGCGCGCGGCGCGTGCGCCCGCGAGGTGGGGCCGAGCGCAGCGATGGCCCGAGTGGATGTTCTGCTCCCTTTGCCCCTCTGAATGCGCCGAGGAGCGCAGGGTTTGGCGGATCAGGGCTCGCGATTGTCTGAGCGAAGCGAGTTCGAGCGAGACCCCGCCAAACCCGAGTACCGCAGGTTGCCCCGTAGCGAAGCGCAGGGGACGCAGACAGTGGGGTCGCCCTTTCTTTGGTTCCTTTCTTTCGGCGACGCGAAAGAAAGGGACTCGCACGCCGGGCGACTCCCGGCCTCCGCCCTCAACTGAGGCATGCAGTCACACCGGCACATCAATCGACGAACAGGGAGGTTGATTCAAAATTGATAGCTACCAGCGCATATCCAAAAAGCGCCAGCGGCCAAAAACATCACTCTCCTAACCGCCCCAACGCCCTGAGCACATTCTCCGCAGTCGCCGGAGCCGTCAAAACCACTGGCGCCGCCGCATCCACCCCGCTACGCCCCGCCGCCACCGCATTGCGCAGCGCCTCATACACACTGATTGCCAGCATGAACGGCGGCTCCCCTACCGCCTTGCTGCCGCCCACGTTGTCCTCCCGATTCGCCTCGGGCCACAGGTGGACGTTGAAGTGCTCCGGAATATCGCCCGTGGCCGGGATCTTGTAGGTGCTCGGCGCGTGAGTGGCCAGATAACCCTTGTCGTTCCACACCAGCTGCTCGGTCGTCAGCCAGCCCATGCCCTGCACAAACCCGCCCTCGATCTGGCCGATGTCGATGGCCGGGTTGATGCTGTGGCCCACGTCGTGCAGGATGTCCACCTTCAGCACGCGGCTCTCGCCGGTGAGGGTGTCGATGGCCACCTCGGTGCAGGCGGCGCCGTAGGCAAAGTAATAGAACGGGCGCCCGGTGAGGGTCGTCTTGTCGTAGTGGATCTTGGGCGTGCGGTAAAAGCCGTCGCTCCACAGCTGGATGCGGTTGGCGTACGCGGCCTGCACCACCTCTTCAAAACTGCGCACCGTCTTGGGCGAGATCACCTGGCCGCCCGCAAACCGGATCGCGCCGGCGCCGCAGCCGTCCAGGCCGCACACAAACGAGGCCAGGTTGTCGCGCACGTTGCGCGCGGCGTACTGGGCGGCGCGGCCGTTCAGGTCGGTGCCGCTGCTGGCGGCAGTGGCGCTGGCGTTGGGCACCTTGCTGGTGTCGCTGGCCGTCACCAGCACGCGGTGCAGCGGCACGCCCAGCTCGTCGGCCACGATCTGCGCCACCTTGGTGTGCAGGCCCTGGCCCATTTCGGTGCCGCCGTGGTTCACCTGCACGCTGCCGTCGGTGTACACATGCACCAGCGCACCCGCCTGGTTGAACAGCGTGGCGGTGAAGCTGATGCCGAACTTGACGGGCGTGATGGCCATGCCACGCTTGATGACCGCATTGCGTGCGTTCCAGTCCGCAATTTCGGCCTGGCGCTGGCGGTAGTGCGAGGTCTGCTCCAGCGTGGGCAGCAGCTCGTGCAGGATATTGTCTTCCACCGCCATCTGGTAGTGGGTCACATGGCGGCCACTGCTCGCGTCCTTGCCATACAGGTTGGCTAGGCGCACGTCCTGCGCATCGCGGCCCAGCGCGCGGGCGATGTCGCCCAGGATGGCCTCGATCACGATCACGCCCTGCGGGCCGCCAAAGCCGCGGAAGGCGGTGTGGCTTTGTGTGTTGGTCTTGCAGCGGTACGACGCGATCTCGACGTCGCTCAGGTAATACGCGTTGTCGGCGTGGAACACCGCGCGGTCGGCCACGGGGCCCGACAGGTCGGCGCTGAAGCCGCAGTTGGCCGCCATCTGCAGCTTCAGGCCCGTGATGCGGCCGGTGTCGTCAAACCCTACGTCGTACTCGTACGCAAACGGATGGCGCTTGCCGGTGACCATGAAGTCCTCGTCACGGTCCAGCCGCAGCTTGATGGGGCGGCCCAGCTTGTTGGCGGCGACGGCGGCCCACACGGCCAGGTGCCCGGCCTGCGTCTCCTTGCCGCCAAAGCCGCCACCCATGCGGCGGCATTCCACCTTGACCGCGTGGTTGTCGATGCCCAGCGCGTGCGCCACCCAGTGCTGCACCTCACCGGGGTGCTGCGTGCTGGAGTAGATCCACCACTGCTTTTGCTCCAGCGGCATGGCGTAGGCGATCTGGCCTTCGAGATAGAAATGCTCCTGGCCGCCGACTTCAAACGCTCCCTGCATGCGGTGCGCCGATTGCGCGAGGCCCGTGGCCGCATCGCCCCGGCGGACAAACACCGGCGGCAGCACATAGCTTTGCGCCTTCAACGCGTCCTGCACCGTCAGCACGGCGGGCAGGGGGGTGATGTCGAGCTTCACGGCGCGCACCGCGCGGCGTGCCTGCATGACCGAGTCGGCCACCACCAGGCCGATCACCTGGCCGACAAACTGCACGCTGTCCAGTGCAAACACGGGCTCGTCGTGTCCGAACGCGGCGAGGATCTTGTCGCCGGGCACATCGCTGGCCAGCACCACGCCGCGCACGCCGGGCAGGGCCAGTGCGGCGGTGGCATCCACACTGTTCAGGGTGCCGTGGGCCACGGTCGAGAGGATGGGCGCGGCATACAGCGTGCCCTTCACCTCCGGCAGGTCGTCGATGTAGTGCGCGGCGCCCGCCACCTGGGCGCGGGCGCTTTCGTGGATGTGCGACTGGCCCATGGCGGCGCGGGCGGGCGCGGGCAGGGCGGTTTCGGCGATGGTGTGGGGGGCGTTCATACGGCAGCCTCCAGCGTCAAGGTGTCCAGACTGACCGAGGACTGGCCCTGGCTCTCCAGCCAGTAGCGCTGCAGCAGACTGCCCAGCACCTGGCGGCGGTAGGCGCCACTGGCGCGCATGTCGGAGATGGGGCTGAACTCGGCCTGCAGCACGGCAGCGGCACGCTGCGCGGTGGCCTCGGTCCAGGGCTGGCCGGTCAGGGCGGCCTCGGTTTGCTGCGCGCGGGCCGGGGTGGCGGCCACGCCGCCTGCACCAATGCTGGCGCGCTGCACGGTACCGCCCGCGATGTCGAGGTTGAGCACCAGGCAGACGGCAGAGATGTCGTCGTCAAAGCGTTTGGAAATTTTGTACGCCCGCAGTTGTTCTTGGACCGAGGGGCGCGGCACCACGATGCGCACCAGCAGCTCGTCGGCCGCCATCACGTTTTGCCGGTAGCCGGTGTACAGGTCTTCCAGCGGCAGCTGGCGCTCGCCCCGGGCCTGGCTGGCCAGCACCACCTGGGCGCGCAGCGCCATCAAGAGGGGCATGGAATCGCCAATGGGCGAGCCGTTGGCGACATTGCCGCCCAGCGTGCCCGAGTTGCGCACCGGCAGCCCCGCAAACCGCGTGGCAAATCGGTGCAGCTGCGGCCACTGCGCAGTGAGGGCGGCAAACGCGTCGGTCAGCGTGACGGCGGCGCCGATGTGGATGGCGTCGGTGCGCTGTGTGACTTCGCGCAGCTCGGCCGCACGGGTCACGTCCAGCACCTGGGTGTACTGCTTGTGCTGCTTGGTCACCCACAGCCCCACGTCGGTACAGCCCGCCACCACCTGGGCGCCTGGGTGGGCGGCGCGGGCTGCAAGCAGTTCAGGGAGGGTGAGGGGCGCGATATAGGCCGAATCGGCCGCATGTGCTAGTGCATCATGCCGCAGTAGCTTCAATTTTTGTAGCACTTCGGATTCATTGACCGCCATGCCGGGCAGCGACGCCATCTGCTGGGCGGCATCGAGGATGGGGCGGTAGCCGGTGCAGCGGCACAGGTTGCCCGAGAGTTCTTCCTGCGCCAGTTCGCGGGTGATGGGTTGGCCGTGGCAGACATGGTTCTGGTACATGCCGAAGAGGCTCATCACGAAGCCTGGGGTGCAGAAGCCGCACTGGGAGCCGTGGCACTGGACCATGGCTTCTTGTGCAGGGTGCAAGGTAATCGCTTGCCGCGCCGCAGCGGGGGAGTCGCCCACGGGCTGGATCAGTGGATCTTCCGCCAGGTCTTCCACCGTCCACAGCGCCATGCCGTCCACCGAATGGGCCAGGCGGATGCAGCTGTTCACGGCGCTGTAGTGCAGCTGGCCGTCGCGTTCTTCGCCCAGCACCACGGTGCAGGCGCCGCAGTCGCCTTCGCCGCAGCCCTCCTTGGTGCCGGTACAGCCCAGGTCTTCGCGCAGCACCTCCAGCAGGGTGCGGTCGGGTGGTACATTGCCCAGCGCCACGGGCTGGCCTCGGCGCAGGAATTGCAAGGGTCTTGTTGTCATGACAAACGCCACTTCGATCTTGGATGGAAAGGTTCAGCAGAGGGTAGAACGCAGTACCGTTACCGGCATATGCGCAAGCTTATGGCACCCATGCCCCCACCGCTATGAGAGACCACGCCCTTTTCGACAAGATAGACCTCCATCTCATAAGGGTCTTGCACACCGTGCTCACAGAACGCAGCGTATCGAGGGCCGCCGTCCGCCTTGGCATGCACCAGCCGGCGGTATCGGCTGCGTTGAAAAGGCTGCGCGACCTGTCGGGCGACCCGCTGCTGGTGCGCTCCGGCGCCAGCATGATGCCCACCGACGCCGCGCTGCGCATGGTGGAGCCCGCCGGGGCCATCCTGCGTGCGGCGGAGGCCCTGTTTTCGGATGCGCGTGGGTTTGACCCGCGCACCGCCACCCGCACCTTTCGCGTGGCGGCCAGCGACTACCTCGACCCACTGTTCCTGCCCCAGCTCGTGGCCCGCATCAAGGTCGAGGCGCCTCTGTGCCCCATCGAGATCCTGCCCCTGTCGGCCGACGCGCACTACCACGCGCACCTGGCCCAGGGCGACGTGGATGTGGTGATCGGCAACTGGCCCCAGCCCCCCGACGACCTGCACATGGGCCGCCTGTTTGGCGACGAGGTGGTGTGCTTGGTTGGCAAGGACCACCCCGCCGTGCGGCGCGGCTGGGATGTGGAGGGCTGGCTGGCGGCCGAGCACATCGCGCCCACGCCCACCCACCCCGGCGCGCGGGGTGTGATCGACGCCCACCTGGACAGCCTGGGCATGCAGCGCCACATCACGGCGCGCTGCGCGCATTTCAGCCTCATCCCCAGCATCGTGGCATCGAGCTTGCTTGTGCTGACCACGGGCCGCCAGTATTGCGAGCGGTATGTGGACCAGCTGCCCCTGGCCATCCTGCCGTGCCCGGTGCCGTTTCCCCGGCTCATGTATTACCAGCTGTGGCATGCCCGCACGCACCATTCTGCCGCTGCGGCGTGGCTGCGTGACTGCGTGAAAACCGTGGCTGCTTCGCTACGAAAAGAATAGCTGCTTGGGCATGCTGAACAAGCACCATGAGGTATTTTCATTCTTATAACAAGTTGTAAAACTGAGAGACAATCCCCGCATGAGTTCTCCCCCCAATCCTTCAGCGCCTGGTGCGGCGCCGCCACGGCTGCAGCTGGTGGGCATCACCAAGCGCTACCCGGCCGTGGTGGCCAACAGCGGCGTGTCGCTCACGGTGCTGCCGGGTGAAATCCACGCCGTGCTGGGCGAAAACGGCGCGGGTAAGTCCACGCTGATGAAAATCATCTACGGCTCGGTCAAGCCCGATGAAGGCAGCGTGTTCTTCAACGGCCAGGCCGTGCAGGTGCGCAACCCGCAAGAGGCGCGTGCCCTGGGCATTGCGATGGTGTTCCAGCATTTCAGCCTGTTCGACACCCTCACGGTGGCCGAAAACGTGTGGCTGGGCCTGGACAAAAGCCTCGCGCTGGCCGAGGTCACGCAGCGCATCACCGCCAAGGCCGCCGAATACGGCCTCGACATCGACCCCCTGCGCCCCGTGCACACGCTGAGTGTGGGCGAGATGCAGCGGGTGGAAATCATCCGCGCGCTGCTCACCAACCCCAAGGTGCTGATCCTGGACGAGCCCACGTCGGTGCTCACGCCCCAGGCGGTCGAGAAGCTCTTCGTGGTGCTGCGCAAGCTGGCCAGCGAGGGCTGCAGCATTCTCTACATCAGCCACAAGCTGCACGAAATTCGCGCGCTGTGCACCGCCTGCACCGTGCTGCGCGGCGGCAAGGTCACGGGCGTGTGCAACCCGGCCGAGGAATCCAATGCCTCCCTGTCGCGCCTGATGATCGGCGCAGAGCCGCCAGCGCTGGAGCACCGCGCGGTGCAGACCGGTGCCACGGTGCTGCGCGTGCAGGGCCTGTCGCTGCCACGCGCCGACCAGTTTGGCGTAGACCTGATCGACCTGCAGTTCGAGGTGAAGGCGGGTGAGGTGGTGGGCATTGCCGGGGTGTCGGGCAACGGGCAAAAAGAGCTGCTCTATGCGCTGTCGGGCGAAGACCAGCGCGCCGAGCCTGCGAGCATCCAGGTGACGGGCCAGAACGCGGGCCGCATGGGCCCCGGCCAGCGCCGGGCGCTGGGCCTGCACTTTGTGCCCGAAGAGCGCCTGGGCCGGGGCGCCGTGCCCACCATGGGCCTGGCGCACAACCTGCTGCTCACGCGCACCAATTCGGTTAGCGGCAGTGGCTGGATCAAGGTGGGTGCGCTGCAAAAGCATGCCGAGGACATCATCCGGCGCTTCAATGTGAAGGCGGGTGGCCCCAATGCGGCGGCCAAGTCGCTGTCAGGCGGCAACCTGCAGAAGTTCATCGTGGGACGCGAGATCGACGCTGCACCCAAGCTGCTCATCGTCTCGCAACCCACCTGGGGCGTGGACGTGGGCGCGGCGGCGCAGATCCGGGGCTCCATCCTGGCGCTGCGCGATGCGGGCTGTGCCGTGCTGGTGGTGAGTGAGGAGCTGGACGAATTGTTTGAGATCTGCGACCGGCTGCATGTGGTGGCCAAGGGGCATCTGTCGCCCTCGGTGCCGCGCGCCGAGGCCACGGTGGAGCGCATTGGCGAATGGATGAGCGGCCTGTGGCATGCCGATGTGCAGGCCCACCTGGCGCAGCAACAGCAGCAACAGCAGCAACAACAAGCCGGGGAGGTGCAGCATGCTTAAGCTGGAACCGCGCCCTCAGGCGTCCAAGCTCTGGACCTATGGCTCGCCCCTGCTGGCGCTGGCCTTCACGGTGCTGATCGGTGTGGCCCTGTTCATCGCGCTGGGCAAAGACCCGGTGCGTGGGCTGCAGGTGTTCTTCTGGGAGCCCATCAAGACCCAGTACGCCATTGGCGAACTCATGGTCAAGGCCACGCCGTTGCTGCTGATAGCGCTGGGGCTGGCCGTGTGCTTTCGCTCCAACGTATGGAATATCGGCGCCGAAGGCCAGTTTGTGATCGGCGCCGTGGTGGCGGGCGGTGTGGCGCTGCTGGCCGACAAAACCACGGGCCCCTGGATCGTGCCCGCCATCCTGCTCGCCGGGGTGCTGGGCGGCATGGCCTGGGCGGGGCTCACGGCGCTGCTGCGCGACAAGTTCAACGCCAACGAAATCCTGGTGAGTCTGATGCTCGTCTATGTGGCCACGCTGGTGCTGGGCTACCTGGTCTATGGCCCGTGGAAGGACCCCATGGGCTACAACTTTCCGCAGACCAAAAATTTTGAAAAGATCACCCAGATCCCGCGCCTGATGCAGGGCTCGCGCATGTCTATCGGGCTGTTGCTGGCGCTGGCCGGTGCGGGGGCCTTGTGGGTGTTTCTGTTCCGCACGCGGGCGGGCTTTGCCCAGCAGGTGGGCGGGCTGGCCCCGGCGGCGGCGCGGTATGCCGGCTTTTCGTCGCGCCGGGCGCTGTGGACGGCGCTCTTGATCTCGGGTGGCGCAGCCGGCCTGGCGGGTGCGCTGGAGGTGGCCGGGCCCATCGGCCAGCTCACGCCCTATGTGCCGGCCGGCTATGGCTTCGCGGCCATCATCGTGGCCTTTGTGGGACGGCTGCACCCGGTGGGCATGATCCTCTCGGCCATTCTCATGAGCATGTTCTACATCGGTGGCGAGCTGGCGCAGTCGCGCCTGGGCCTGCCCAAGTCGCTCACCGGCGTGTTCCAGGGCCTGCTGCTGTTCACGCTGCTGGCTTGCGACACATTGATCGCCTACCGCATCCGCTGGGTGGCCTCGAAGGGAGGCAAATGATGGAATCCTACGCACTGCTTATCGGCGCCACGCTGAGCGCTGGCACCGTGCTGGCCATCGCTGCCTTGGGCCTGCTCGTCAACGAAAAGGCGGGCATCGTCAACTTGGGCGCCGAGGGCATGATGCTCTGCGCTGCCATCGCGGGCTTTGCCACCGTGGTGCACACGGGCAACACCTGGCTGGGTTTTGCCGCAGGCATGGCCGCGGGCGCCGTGCTGGCCGCCATCTTTGGCGTGCTGGTGATCTGGCTCAACACCAACCAGTACGCCACCGGGCTCGCGCTCAGCCTCTTTGGTGTGGGCTTCTCGGCGTTTGCGGGCATCAGCTACGTGCAGGCCAAGCTGCCCGAGCTGCCCAAGTACGCCATTCCGGTGCTGGGCGATGTGCCGCTGCTCGGCCCTGCACTGTTTCAGCAGCACCCACTGGTGTACCTCACCATGCTGCTGGTGGTGGGGTTGATCTGGTTCCTGTACCGCTCGCGCGCCGGGCTGGTGCTGCGGTCGGTGGGCGAGTCGCCCGAGTCGGCGCACGCACTGGGCTACCCGGTGCGGCGCATCCGGCTGGCGGCCGTGGTGGTGGGCGGTGCCCTGTGCGGGCTGGCCGGGGCCTACATCTCCACCGTCTACACCCCCCTGTGGGTGGAGGGCATGGTGGCCGGGCGCGGCTGGATCGCGCTGGCACTCACCACCTTTGCCACCTGGCGCCCGGCACGGGTGTTGCTTGGTGCTTATCTGTTTGGTGGTGTGACCATGCTGCAGTTCCATTTGCAGGCCACGGGCTTGCAGGTGGCCAGCCAGTTGCTGAGCATGCTTCCGTATGTGGCCACCATCGTGGTGCTGGCGTTGATCTCGCGCAATCCAACCTGGATTCGCATCAACATGCCAGCATCGCTCGGCAAACCGTTTTATCCGGGCTCGTGATAAGGATTGCGCGCGCGAAAATCTGGTTACCCTGCGGTAGATCGCACCATAATTGATAGCTTCGTCCCCCAACCTTTGCAAGTCTTACTTCTTCGATAAGGAAACCGACATGACTGATCTGCAGAAACGCTCCCTGCTCAAGGTGGCAGCGCTCTCCGCTGTGGCCGCTGCCGCCCTCGTGGGTTGTGGCAAGAAGGAAGAACCGGCACCGGCCCCCGCGCCTGCTCCGGCCCCTGCCGCAGAAGCACCGGCCCCCAAGCCCGAGCCACTGAAGATCGCGTTTGCCTATGTCGGCCCTGTGGGTGACGGCGGCTGGTCGTTTGCCCACGACAACGGCCGCAAGGCCATCGAGAAGGAATTCGGCGACAAGGTTGTGACGAGCTTTGTGGAAAGCGTGCCCGAGTCCGCCGACGCCGAGCGCGTGCTGCGCGACCTGGCCGGCCAGGGCAGCAAGCTGATCTTCGGCACCACCTTCGGCTACATGGAATCCATGCTCAAGGTGGCGGAAGACAACAAGGGCGTGAAGTTTGAACACGCCACCGGCTACAAGACGGCCGAGAACCTGCGCACCTACGACAGCCGCACCTACGAAGGCGCTTACATGGCCGGCATCATCGCTGGCGCCATGACCAAGTCCAACACGCTGGGCGTGGTGGGCTCGGTGCCGATTCCTGAGGTGATCCGCAACATCAACAGCTTCACGCTGGGTGCGCAGTCGGTCAACCCCAAGATCAAGACCAAGGTGGTGTGGGTGAATGAATGGTTCAGCCCACCGAAGGAAACCGAAGCTGCCACCTCGCTGATCAACGGCGGCGCCGACATCCTGTTCCAGAACACCGACTCTCCCGCCGTGCTCAAGACTGCTCAAGAGAAGGGCAAGCGTGCCTTCGGCTGGGACAGCGACATGACCGCCTACGGCCCCAAGGCCCACCTGGCATCGGCCGTGATCAACTGGGGCCCGTACTACGTCAAGGCCACCAAGGACGTGCTGGACGGCACCTGGGCTTCGGGCCAGAGCTGGTGGGGCGTGAAGGAAGGCGCGATCGACATCGTCTCCATCGCTGAAGACGTGCCTGCCGACACCAAGGCCAAGGTCGAAGCCGTGAAGAAGGGCCTGGCCGACGGCAGCTTCAGCATCTGGAAGGGCCCCATCGTGGGTCAGGACGGCAAGCCCGTGCTCGAAAAGGACGCTGTGGCCGACGACAAGTTCCTGGGCGGCATCAACTTCTACGTCAAGGGCGTGGAAGGCAAGATCCCTGGCGGCGACAAGAAGTAATTTGCACCGCGTTCATCAGCAGTTCTTGCGGGCTGCTGTGACAAAGGGCCGCCCTGGGGTGGCCCTTTTGTTTTGCAGAGGCATTGCGCGGCCTGCAGCTTTAAGAACCTGTTCAAAGGAACAAGAACGATGGTGGAATCAACGTTATGGCACCCGGTGGCCCTGTCAGAGGCCGTGGCTGCGCAGGCACCGCTGGCCTTGCAATTGCTGGAACAACCCGTGGTGTTGTGGCGCGACCGTAAAGGCATCGTGCACGCACTGGCCGACCAGTGCCCGCACCGGGGCGCCCGCCTGTCGCTGGGCCGCGTAACGCCCCAGGGCCAGCTGGAGTGCCCCTACCATGGCTGGCAGTTTGCCGCCGGTGGACAATGCACGCACGTGCCAGCACTGCCCACCTTTGTGCCTCCGGCCACGCACTGCGCCCGCCATTTCGAGGTGCAGGAGGCCTATGGCCTGGTGTGGTTGCGCATCGCACCGGGCGAGCAGGGACTGCCTGTGTTTGCGGCGGAAGGGGACGCCCGCCTGCGCAAGCTCAACTGCGGCCCTTACGACGTAGCGGCCAGCGCGCCGCGCATCATCGAGAATTTTTTGGACATGTCGCATTTCGGCTTTGTGCACGAAGGCTGGCTGGGCAGCCGCGAAGCGACAGCCATCGACGACTACCGGGTGGAGCCCACGCCCACGGGCCTGCTGGCCACGGGCTGCAAGGCTTGGCAACCGCAATCCAACCTGCATTCCACGGCGGCCGCCCAGGTCGAATACACCTACGAAGTCACGGCGCCCTATGCGGCCATGCTGACCAAGGTGCCCGAGGCGGGCACCACGGCGGTGGAGGGCTGGCGCGAGTCCATAGCGCTGTTCATCTGCCCGGTGACGCCCGTGCGCAGCCGGGCGTGGTTCCGGCTGGCGGTGGCCGATTTCGATTCGCCAGACGAGAAACTGCAGGCCTTCCAGGACACCATCTTCACGCAGGACCAGCCCGTGCTGGAGTCGCAGGCGCCACAGTGTCTGCCGCTCGACCTGCGCGCGGAGTTGCATACCGCTGCCGACAAGGCATCATCTGCCTATCGCCGCTTTCTGCGCCAGAGTGGCATCACCTTTGGAGTCTGCTGATGTTCAAGATCCCCCCCATTTCCGCAGAGCGCCTTCCCGGTCTGCTGCGCGCCATGCCCAAGGCCGAGTTGCATATTCACATCGAGGGTTCGCTGGAACCCGAGCTGATCTTTGCGCTCGCGCAGCGCAACGGGTTGACGCTGCCCTACGCCACCGTGGACGCCTTGCGCAGCGCCTATGCGTTCACCAACTTGCAGAGTTTTCTGGACATCTACTACGCGGGCGCCAGCGTGTTGCTGCATGAGCAGGACTTTTATGACATGGCGCGCGCCTACCTGGGCCGCGCGGCGCGCGACAACGTGCTGCACGCCGAACTCTTCTTCGACCCGCAAACCCATACCGCACGCGGCGTGCCCATGGAGACCGTCATCAACGGCCTGCACCGTGCCTGCCAGGATGCGCGCGCCGAGCTGGGCATCAGCGCCACGCTGATTTTGTGTTTCCTGCGCCACCTGAGCGAAGAGTCGGCGTTTGAAACGCTGGAGCAGGCCATGCCGCTCCTCGACAAGATCGTGGGTGTGGGGCTGGACTCCAGCGAACTGGGTCACCCCCCCGAAAAGTTTGCCCGAGTATTTGCCCGCTGCCGCGAACTGGGCCTGCACTTGGTCGCCCATGCGGGGGAGGAGGGACCCCCCGCCTACATCTGGAGCGCGCTCGATGTGCTCAAGGTCGAGCGCATTGACCACGGCGTGCAGGCCGTGCACGACGCGGCACTGATGCAGCGCCTGGCGCAAGACCGCATAGCGCTCACGGTGTGCCCGCTGTCCAACCAGAAGCTGTGTGTGTTCCCCAATCTGGCAGACCACAACCTCGGCAAGCTGCTCGATGCCGGGCTGGCCGCCACGGTCAATTCAGACGACCCGGCCTACTTTGGTGGCTACATCAACGAGAACTTCACCCAGGTGTTTGCGGCCACGGGCCTCACGGCCAAGCATGCCTATCAGTTGGCGTTCAACAGTTTCGAAGCCAGCTTTGCGGGCAATGCCGACAAGCGGGTGTGGGAGCACAAGCTCAAGGAAACGTTTGAGCGGTGCGTGGAGCACGATTACTGAGCTTCGGGTAGCGCGCAGTGGGCTTGGGAAATGACGCCCGAGGGGCTGTCGCCCGTGCGGCAGGGGCGTGATCTGGGTAAACCCTTAAAATAGTAAGTATTCGTTTGAATTGTGTCCGGCCCAGGCCCACGGGGTGATCCACCGCCATGGCCCTTACCCTGCGCCCCTTTGCGGAGTGCACGGGTGCCGTGTCGTCCCCCTTTTTGGAGCCTTCCATGTTTCTCAGTCAAATCTCCATTGGCAAGCGCCTGACCTTGGTGCTCGGTCTGATCCTGGCATTGTTTTTTGCCAGCAGCGTGGTGGCCGTGGTCAAGCTCAGCCAGCTGGGCCGGGAGATCGATGCCATGGTCAACGACAACATCAAGACGGAGCGCGCTGGTTCGGACTGGCTGCGCCACACCACGTCCGGCGTGCAGCGCGCGGCGGCCATCGCCAAGAGCAGTGATGCCAGCCTGATTCCCTACTTTGCGCCTGCCACGGCGGCGTCGATCCGCGACACCAACGAGCTGCAGAAATTCATCGAGTCCAAAATGGACACGCCGGAAAAGAAGCAGCTCTTTGCCAAGGTGGGTGACCTGCGCAAGGACTACCTGGCGGCCCGCGAGGAAGTGAGCAAGTTCAAGCAGGCGGGCGATGCCGAGAATGCCAACAAGGTCTTCTCCGAGCGGTTCGAACCCACCTCCCGCAGCTACCTGGCGGGCGTGCAACAGATGGTGGACGGCCAGCGCGCCGAGCTGGATGCGGCCGGCAAGCGCAGCGAAGAGCTGCGCGCGCAGACCACGCTGCTGCTGCAGATCTGCACTGGCGTGTCGCTGCTGCTGGGTGCGTTGCTGGCCTGGCTGCTGACCACCAGCATCACGCGCCCCCTGCGCCAGGCTGAGGCCATTGCCGAGACCATCGCCAACATGGACCTGACGGGCGCCCCCCAAGCGAGCTATGCCAACGACGAAACCGGCCACCTGCTGCGCGCCCTGGATGCCATGCGCAGTGCGCTGCACCGTTCGCTGCAGCAAGTGCGTGGCGTGGTGGACAGTATCTCCACGGCCAGCACCCAGATTGCGATTGGCAACCAGGACCTGAGCGCACGCACCGAGCAGACGGCCAGCAGCCTGCAGGAGACCGCCAGCTCCATGGAAGAGCTGACCAGCACCGTGCGCCAGAGCGCGGATTCGGCCGTGCAGGCCAACCAGCTGGCCGTGTCGGCGGCGCAGGTGGCCCAGCGCGGGGGCGATGTGGTGGCCCAGGTGGTGACCACCATGGACGAGATCAACACCAGCAGCAAGAAGATCGCCGACATCATCGGCACCATCGACGGCATTGCCTTCCAGACCAACATCCTGGCGCTGAACGCGGCCGTGGAAGCCGCCCGTGCGGGCGAGCAGGGCCGGGGCTTTGCCGTGGTGGCCAGCGAAGTGCGCTCGCTGGCCCAGCGCTCGGCCCAGGCGGCCAAAGAAATCAAGACGCTGATCGGCGTGTCCGTGGAAAAGGTCGAGTCGGGTGCTGCGCTGGTGCAGAACGCCGGCACCACCATGGGCGAGATCGTGAGCTCGGTGCGCCGCGTGACCGACATCATTGGCGAGATCAGCGCAGCCGCCTCGGAGCAGAGCCAGGGCATTGGCCAGGTGAATGTGGCGGTGACCCAGCTGGACCAGATGACCCAACAAAACGCAGCCCTAGTGGAAGAGTCCACCGCCGCCGCTGAAAGCCTCAAAGACCAGGCGTCGCGCCTGGCTGAAGTCGTGGGGGCCTTCCGCCTGGGGGCGGGCCAGCAGGCGCTGCGGTTGAACTGAATGCCTTTCCGGGGCTTTGCACACGGCGGCAGGGCCCGCTCCAGGCTTCAATCCAGATCGTTTCAATCAGGACAATTTCAACGTAGTTTCAACACCGTTTGATTTCCCCTCGGAGGCACCGTCGTCCTGCGGTGCTTCCGTTCCATTCCATCAGGGCCATGTAGAGGAACACCATGTACAAAAACCTCGCAGCCACGCTCGTGGCCGCCTGTTTTTTCTCCCCCGTCTTTTCCCAGACTGCTCCTGCCAAGGGCGGTACAGCCGAGCCCGTCAAGGCCGGTTTTGTCTATGTCTCGCCCATCACCGAGGCAGGCTGGACGCGCCAGCACGATGAGGGTCGCAAGGCCGTCGAGGCCGCGCTGGGCAACCAGGTGAAGACCACCTTTGTCGAGAACGTGGCCGAAGGGGCCGACGCCGAGCGGGTGATCCGCGACCTGGCAGCTACCGGCCACCAGATCATCTTCACCCCCAGCTTTGGCTACATGGAGCCCACGCTCAAGGTGGCGCAGGACTACCCGCAGGTGAAGTTCGAGTCCATCACCGGCTACAAGACCACGCCTAACGTGGCGGCTGCCAATGCGCGCTATTACGAGGGGCGCTACCTCGCGGGCATCGCCGCGGGCCGCATGAGCAAGACCGGCGTGGCAGGGTTTGTGGCCGGGTTTCCCATTCCGGAAGTGCTGCAGGGCATCAACGCCTTCACGCTGGGCATGCGCTCGGTGAACCCCAAGGCCTCCGTGAAGGTGGTGTGGCTCAATGTGTGGTTTGACCCACCCAAGGAGCGGGATGCGGCCATGGCGCTGTTCAACCAGGACGTGGACGTGATCGCGTTCCATACGGGCTCCACCGCCGTGATGGCGGCGGCGCAAGAGCGCGGCAAGATGGCCGTCGCCTACCACTCCGACATGCGCAAGACCGGGCCTGACGCCCAGATCGTGGCTGTGACGCACCAGTGGGGCACGTACTACACGGAGCGCGTGCGGGCCGTGCAAAACGGCACCTGGAAAAGCGCCAACCTGTGGGGCGGCGTGCGCGAGGGCATGATCCGTGTGGGCGACTTTGGCCCCCGGGTGCCGGCTGCCGTGCAGCAGGAGGTGCTGAATGCCCAAAAGGCCGTGGGTGCGGGCAAGCTCCAGCCCTTCCGTGCGGGCAAGGTGCCGGTGCGCGACAACGAGGGGCAGGAGCGCATTGCTGCGGGCCAAGCACTGCCGGATGCCCAGATCCTGCAGATGAACTGGCTGGTGGAAGGCGTGGTGGGCAAGCTGTCCCGCTGATCCCGCAGGGCATATCGCCCGTCGTTATCACCTACCGGCGCTCCCCGAACCCCATAGCCACTATGGGGTGCCGCATATACAAACGGCGCCCCCTGCCGCTAAGCTTGCCGCCATGCCTGTTTACCGTTCCGCCCTTTTGCGTTTTGCCGACGATGGCCGCGCCCTCTATGACCAAGATGGCCTGCTGGCCGTTGGCCCCGACGCTCAGGGCTGCCAGCGTGTGCTGGCGGCAGGCGCCTGGCAGACCCTCGCGCCCCAGTTTGCCGGGGAGCCAATCGTGCATCTGCCGGGGCGCATCCTGGCCCCGGGGTTTGTGGACATGCACATCCACTTCCCGCAGACGGACGTGATCGGCTCACCCGCCGATGGCCTGCTGCCCTGGCTGGAGAACTACACCTTTCCCCACGAGTCGCGGTTTGTGGAGCAGGACTATGCGGGGCAGGTGGCGCAGTTCTTTGTGGCCGAGTTGCTGCGCAACGGCGTGACCACGGCCCTGGCGTTTTCCACCTCGCATCCTGCATCGGTGGAGGCTCTGTTCACCGAAGCCCAGCGTCAGCAGGTGCGCCTTATCACCGGCAAGGTGCTGCAGGACCGCCACTCGCCTGACGGCGTGCGCGACGACACCGAGCAGAGCCTTATCGATACCGAAACCCTGATCCAGCGCTGGCACGGCGTGGACCGGCTGGGCTATGCCATCACTCCCCGCTTTGCGCCCACCAGTACCCATGAGCAATTGCGCGGCGCGGGCGAGCTGGCCGCGCGTTACCCTGATGTGTGGATTCAATCCCACGTGGCCGAAAACCGCGACGAGATCTGCTGGGCGCGCGAGCTGTTCCCCGCCGCACGCAGCTATCTGGGCGTGTATGACGACTTCGGCCTGATGCGCGAACGCGCGGTGTACGCGCACTGCATCCACTTCGACGACGATGACCGCGCGCTGATGCGTGACACCGGTGCCGTGGCTGCGGTCAGCCCCACCAGCAACCTCTTTCTGGGTAGCGGGTTCTTCGACTACGCCGGTGCCGACCGGGTGGGCTTTGGCTACGGCCTGGCCAGCGATGTGGGCGGAGGCACCAGCTTCAGCCCGTTCCACACCATGCTGGCCGCGTACTACGTGGGACGGGAGGGGCAGACCAAGCAGGGCCTGAGCCTGTCGCCCCAGCAACTGTGGTGGCAACATACCGCCGGTGCTGCGAAGGCGCTGGGCCTTGCGGGCGTGGTGGGCAATCTGCAGCCGGGCTGTGAGGCCGATTTTGTGGTGCTGAACCCCGAGGCCACCCCCCTTTTGGCGCGCAAGACACGCCAGGCGCGCAACCTGGATGAGCTTTTGTTTGCGCTGATCGTGCTCGGTGACGACCGCGTGGTGCAGGAAACGGTGATTTCTCAAGCAAAATACGGCTCTAGCGCTTGATATTCATGCGCTACCAGCTACGTATTTAATAGCGCCCAGCAGTCCACCACTGCGCGGGCCACAGCGCAGGGAGTTCTGCTATGAGCATCAAGAGCGACAAATGGATCCGCCGCATGGCGGCCGAGCACGGCATGATCGAGCCCTTCGAGCCCGGCCAGGTCCGCGAAGTCGAAGGCCGCAAGATCATCAGCTACGGCACCAGCAGCTACGGCTACGACATCCGCTGTGCGCCCGAATTCAAGGTGTTCACCAACATCCACAGCACGGTGGTCGACCCCAAGAACTTCGACGAAAAGAGCTTTGTGGATTTCGAGGGTGACAGCTGCATCATCCCGCCCAACAGCTTTGCGCTGGCCCGCACGGTCGAATACTTCCGCATCCCGCGCAACGTGCTCACCATCTGCCTGGGCAAAAGTACCTACGCGCGCTGCGGCATCATCGTCAACGTGACCCCGTTCGAGCCCGAGTGGGAAGGCTATGTGACGCTGGAGTTCAGCAACACCACGCCATTGCCCGCACGCATTTATGCAGGTGAGGGCTGCGCCCAGGTGCTGTTCTTCGAGAGCGACAAAGACGACGTGTGCGAAGTCAGCTACCGCGACCGGGATGGCAAGTACCAAGGCCAGGTGGGCGTGACCTTGCCCAAAGCCTGACAACGCGCGCGGTGTGGGCGGCGGCAGGGCTGCTGTCCTACATGCGCCTTGCGTGTTGGCTGAAATGCAAGCATCGGTAAGTTTTTTAGCATGGGTGACACGCCTCCCGCGAGATGGGGGCTGATGGAGTTACACCATGCTGATGTCCGCCGCCGCCTCAACCTTCTTCCTCGCGCCCGTCCGTGCTCTGGTGCCAGCGCTGGCCGATACCGTTGCCGACGCTCGGGCCCCTGCTGCCGCCGCGTCCACTGACACCCCTTCGACCAGCCGTGCCAGCCCGGCGCAGCATTCCGCCGACGCAGACTGCCAGGCGCATCACACCTACTGGCCCTGTGACCTTCTCAACACCTTTGTGCTGCGCATGGCGGCACAAGGCCACTGCGTGAACCTGTCGATGATGCTGGGCCACCGGCCCTATGCGCTGGAGCGGCTTGCGCTCGCAGCAAGCGCTCCGGACACGGGCCTGCAGGAACTGGCGACCCATTTGCGGCCGTATTTCGAGGCTCCGGTGCTGCAGGCGGAAAGCCCGGCGCCGCTGCCTGCCGCACAGGGCGATGGTCTCGCTGCGCCGCCGGACAGCTCTCACGCTTCGACACAGACCCTGTTGCGCCCCTGGCCCTTCGCTTCGTAGAGCGCGGCATCACCCCGTCGCAGCATGGCTGCGCCGTTGTCGTCTGCGCCGCGCATTGTGGCCACTCCGGCGCTGATGGTGATCGCGCCCACCACCGGGTCCTGCTGCCCGGCCATGGCCGTGACCAGGGCCTGCGCAATGGACCGCGCGCCTTCGAGGTCGGTGTCGGGCAACAGGGCCACAAACTCCTCTCCGCCCACCCGGGCCACCACATCGGAGCCGCGCAGGCGCGACTCGAGCGTGCGCGCCAGTTGGCGCAGCACCTCGTCTCCCGCTTCGTGCCCGTAGGTGTCGTTCACCCGTTTGAAGTGGTCCACATCCACGGTGATCACGCTGAGTGAGCGGCTGCTGCGCCGCGCCAAGGCCACGGCAAACGCCATCTGCGTCTCGAAGCCGCGCCGGTTCAGCAGGCCGGTGAGGGCATCGGTGCGTGCCTGCAGATCCAGTGCGCGGTTGGCGGCTTCCAGCTCCAGCGTGCGCAGCCGCACCTTTTCTTCCATGGCCTCGCGGGCGGCCAGCAGGCGGTGCGTCATGCGGCCCAGTGACTGGGAGAGTTGCGCCACCTCGCGGTTGCTTTGCATGGCCGGGATGCTGCTGCCTGGACGGTCGGCTTCCACCGCGCTGGCGGCATCGGCCAATGCGTACAGGTCCACGCTCAGGCGCCGGGCGGCGAGCCAGGCCAGGGCGGAGGCGAGCAGCGCGGCGGCCAGTCCGATCACCAGTGTCAGCTGGACCGTTTTGTCTGCCTCGGCAAAAGCCAGCTCCACCGGCTGGCGTGCCACGATGCGCCAGCCCAGGTCGCTGGCTGCGTTGCGTGGCTGCAGCTGGGTGGCTGCGGTCAGGTAGCGCTTGCCATCCTGCCATCGGGTCACCGTGGTCTGCGTGCGGTCGCCATCGCGGTTGTTGTTGACATTGATGCCCTCGGGCAGGCGCTGCCCGGCGGCTCGCATCGCGTCGGTCTGCCCGCCGGGCGCATAAATCAACTCCCCTTTGCGGTCGAAAATGAACAGCCCGAGCGCGCTTTCATCGGAGGTTACGGGGGTGAGGCTTTCCAGCACCTCGCGGGTCCATTGCCAGTTGCCATGGATGCCGAGTACGCCCACCGTGGTGGGGCCGATGCGGATGGGGGCTGAAAAGTCCACGAACCGGTGTGGCTCGCCGGTGGCGTTGGGGGGCAGCAGAGAGCTCAGCAACTGGGCAGGGTGCACGTCGCCCACATGCACACCTTCCAGCCCGTGTTGAAACCACGGGCGCTGGGCCACGCTCTGGCCCACCAGCAGCCCCCCCGTGGCGTTGCGCACCACGCCCTGGGCATCTGCCACACCGATCCAGATGTTGTTGGGTTGCATGGCCTGGCTGCGTACGAGCATGTGCTGCGCTTCGGCAGAGTCGAGTCCCTTGGACCAGACCACTTCAGCGCTGGCCATCACCTCGGCTTCCAGGCTGCGCTGCATCAGACCCAGGGCCAGGAGCGTGCCGGCGTTTTCGGCCACCACCTGCAAGGAGTTGCCTGCATCGCGCTGGATGCGGTGCTTGAGAAGCTCGCCAAACCCCAGCGACAGCAACACCGACAGGCTCACCACCAGCGTGCCAAACACCAGCGCGATCTGCATGCGCAGGCTGTGGTCTGAAAAGCGGGCGATGAACATCATGCGGATGTGGCCGTCAAGGGCTTCATCGCAGCCGGCGCCTGGCTGGCGTGGCGCAGCGCTAGCCGGGCAGCTGCCAAGTCCCAGCCCGCCCAGCCGCAACTCTTGAACAGCACCGGCCCCGTGTGGCGCACGGTGGCTGCGGTGCCGTGGCTGCACACCACGTCACCCAGCGTGGGCAGAGCGGCCACGTCCAGTCCCGCCTGCAGCAGGTCGCCTGCCTCGTGGAGCGCATCGCTGGTGTCCACCACGATCCCTCCGTGCCGCGCCACATGCTGGCACAGGCCCGGCGCCAATTCGGCCATGGTCGGGGTGAAGGCACCCACGGCCGTCACAAAGGCGTCGGGACGGGGCAGGGCATGCAGTGCCACTGTGCTGGCGGTGGTGCAGGTGGCTATCAGCGGGCAGTGGGGCACCGCAGCGTCGGCATCGGCCACCACCCGTACCTGGGCGCCCAAGGCCCGCACCTGCGCCGCCAGCGCCTCGGCGCTGGCACTGCTGCGCGAGGCAATCCACACCTCGCGCACGCCCAGGCCGTGGATGAATGCCTCGGCATGGGCCAGGCCCTGCACCCCTGCGCCTACGATGAGCAACGGGCCGTGTGGCACCCGCGCCAGGTGCCGGGCCGCCAGCAAAGAGACGGCGGCGGTGCGCCGCGCGGTGACTGTGGGGCCGTCCAGCACCAGCCGGCGCTCGCCCGTGGCAATGTCGAACACCACCACATCGCCCTGGATGGACGGGCGGCCCGTGCCTGCGTTACCCGGCGTGAAGGTGATGAGCTTGGCCATGGCCACCGTGCGGTCCGTGGCCGGCATCACAAACAGGCTGCCGCCCTGTGCCAGCGGCAGCACGCCACGCTGGGGCACCACCACGGTGCTGTCTTGCAGCAAGGCAGCAATTTCATCCGCCAGAGCGGACCAGGGCAGCCGCGCGGCGGTGGCCGCTGCGTCCAGCACGCCCAGGGATTCAAGAGGGGAGGCTAAAGGCATGCCCGGACTGTACACAGCAGGCTGCTGAATGGGGAGCGGAGAACCCCTCAATGATCCCGAGCCTCATCCCCCCCCCCCCGGTCGGTGCAGGGTGCCGGTGCAGGTTTGTCTCAGGGCCGCGGCCCGCTAATGCGTTGCGCCCGCCTGCAGCGCAATGTCTTGCGGCGCCAGCACCGCTGCCCAGAGGGCCGCATGGATGCCGCGCACCATGTCGCGCAGCGGCAGGTGGGGCTCGCCCTGGCCGCTGAGCCAAGGCACATGCACAAAGCCGCCGCGCGCGCCCTTGGGGCCCCGGCCCTGGGCCAGCAGGTGCATCAGCCCGTACAGCACATGGTTGCAGACGAAAGTGCCCGCGGTCTGCGACACCTCGCAGGGCACACCCGCGCGCTGCACGGCGCGCAGCATCGCCTTGATGGGCAGGCTGGAAAAGTAGGCGGTGGGCCCGCCAGCGTGGACTGGGGTGTCGATGGGCTGGGCACCCATGTTGTCGGGGATGCGCGCGTCGTTGATGTTGATGCCTATGCGCTCGATGGAAAGTGCATCACGCCCGCCCGCCATCCCCAGGCACAGCGTGAGGGCCGGCTGGTGGGCCTGCACCAGCGACTGCAAACGCTGCAGCGACTGCCCGAACACCGTGGGCAATTGCGCGGCCACGACCGAGTGCCCTGCCATGCGCTGGCCGTGCAGGGCTTGCGCGATGAGCCAGCTGGGGTTGTGCGTGCCACCCCCAAACGGGTCAAAACCGGTGAGCAGGATGGTGGGCCTGGCCTGGGGCGCGCTGTGGAGGGTGTCAGGTGCCATGGGTGTGGTGAAGGGCGTGCAAGAGCAGGGTGGAACACATCGTAAATCGTCCGCGCCGGGGGCGGTCCCGCGCGTAACATGCAGGCTTGGTCGCCCCGCCTGGAGGGCGCTGGAGAGACACCATGAAATGGGAAGGCAATCGCGAGTCTGACAACGTGGAAGACCGCCGCGACGAGGGGGGCGGCGGCGGATCGCCGGTGTTTGGCGGGCGCAGCATTGGCATTGGCACCATCGTGATCGCGCTGCTGGGCGGCTGGGTGCTGGGTATCAACCCCTTGACCATCCTGGGCCTGCTCAGTGGCGGCGGCCCTGCGCCCCAGGTGCAGACGCAGCCCCAAGCGCCCGCGCACCGCCCGCCCGCCGACGACGCCATGGCCCGTTTTGTGTCCACGGTGCTTGCCGACACCGAGGATGTGTGGGGCGAAGTGTTCCGCCAGGGCGGCGGGCGCTACCAGGACCCGCGCCTGGTGTTGTTTCGGGGCGCCACGCCCACGGCCTGCGGCACGGGGCAGGCTGCCATGGGCCCGTTCTACTGCCCGGCCGATCAGAAGGTTTACATCGATCTGGGTTTTTACGAAACCCTCAAGAGCCGACTGGGGGCCCCGGGCGACTTCGCCCAGGCCTATGTGATTGCCCATGAGGTGGGGCACCATGTACAGAACCAGCTGGGCATCAGCGCCAAGGTAGACCAGATGCGGGGCCGCGTGAGCAAGCCCGAGTACAACGCACTGTCGGTGCGGCTGGAGCTGCAGGCCGACTGCTTTGCCGGGGTGTGGGCGCACCACGCCCAGAAGGCCCGCCAGATCCTGGAGCAGGGCGATGTGGAGGAGGCGATGAACGCCGCCGCCAAGATTGGTGACGACGCGCTGCAACGTGCCAACGGCGGGGCGGTGGTACCCGAGAGCTTTACCCACGGTACCAGCGCACAGCGGCAGCGCTGGTTCAACAACGGCTTGCAGACGGGCAGCGTCAAGGCCTGTGACACCTTTGCCGCGCGCAGTCTGTAGCGCGCTTACCAATGCCTTGGCAGTGCCTTGATACCGCCCTGACTTCGACGGTCGCATAAATTTCTCCATGCCTTCCACCGCACCTGTGGCTCCCCCAGCGCATCGCCATGCTGAGCGCCCGGCAGGTGCCGAGGCGGGGCCCTCAGCGCCACAGCCCTCGGGCGCTGCGGCGGCGTGGTCCGCGGCGGCCGTCACCGTGCCCCATGCGGTTGGCCTGGGGCTGCTGGCGTTTGCTCCGCTGGCGGGCGAGCATTCGTTGGCGGCGCTGGCTTTGTGGTCGGCGGCACTGCCCGGCCTGCTGTTGACCCTGGCGACGCCCCGCGCGGGGGTGGTGTACGCACCGACCACCGTGGTGGCGCTGCTGTTTGCAGCCGTGCTGGCCACCGCCCATGGCGCTGCGCCCGGCCTGGGTCTGAACGCCCGCCAGGTGCTGGCGGTCACCGGCGCCACGGTGGCCTTGGCCTTTGTGTTCCAGTGGCTGTTGGGGGTGCTCCGGCTGGCGTCGGTAGCGCGGTTTCTGCCCATCTCGGTCACCCACGGGTTTGCGGCAGGCGTGGGCTTGTCGATGGTGGTGGGGCAGGTGCGCAATGGCTTTGGCGCCGGGGCCGATGCGCTGTGGGACGCACGCACCGGCTGGCACCTGCTGGCCGCCCTGGCGGTGGTGGGGCTGGCCTGGGGGCTGCGCCAGCGCTGGCCCCGCATGCCGGGTCTGCTGTCGGCGGTGGCTTTGGTGGCCTTGGCCGTGGCGTTGTCAGGGCTGTGGGGGGGCGGGCGCAGCACTGTGCTGGTGCCCGCAGTGCTGCCCAGCCAATTTGCCTTGCCGTTGCTGCCCGACTGGACAGGGATTCCCTGGTGGGCCCTGGCCCGGCAGCAGGGCTCGGCCCTGGTGGTGCTGGCCGTGCTGATGGCGCTGGTCAACAGCCTGGAGATTCTGGTGTTCAACCAGGAGCTGGAGCTGGACCATGGGCTGCGCGGCAACGCTAACCTGGCGCTGCGCCGCGAGAGCCTTTTGGGTGCACTGTGCGGGCTGATGGGAATGATTCCCGCGTCGACCAGCGCGTCGCGTTCGCGCATCGTGCTGGCGCAGGCGGAGGCATCGCGCGATGCCCCGCGCTGGCACGCCGCCATCATGCTGGGGGTGGCGGTCACCGGGGCGTGGTGGCTGCACTGGGTGCCCATGGCCTGCCTTGCGGGCGGTCTGGTGTTGGCGGGACTGATGCAGGTGCCGGGCCTCATGTGGTCGCTGCGCTATGCGCGCCGGTCACGAGTGACCTGGGCGCAAAGCTGGCTGGTGGCGCTGGTGTTTGCCGTGATGGGTGGCGTGGTGGCGCTGGTGGCCGGTCTGGTGGTGGCCACGTTTGTGCTGCTGCACGACTCTGCCGCCACAGTGCTGCGACACGTGCGGCTGGATGGCGAGCTGCGCTCACGGCGCTTGCGCAGGGCGGGGTCGGACAGCTGGCTGTCGCCGCGCATGAACCAGGTAGCGGTGTTCGAGCTGCAGGGCGTGATGTCGTTTGGAGTGGCCGCTCACTTGGCGGAGCAGGTGCGCATGCTGCTGCAGCCGCGCCACCGCTGGGTCATTCTTGACGCGGGCCGTGTGCCGGCATGGGACAGCACCGCATTGGCCCAATTGCGGGCGCTGGTGCGCGACCTCGACCAGCAAGGCATTGCGGCCGCTGTGGCGGCACTGGACCCCATGGCCGCCGAACATGCAGGGGAGCAGGTGCGCGCCTTTGCCGATCTGGATCGTGCGCTGGAATGGGCCGAGGTAGGCATCCTGTCCCAGCGCCCCATCGAGCAACGCCCGGCCCGGCCCGAGCGTGATCTGCTGGGGGAAGTGGGTGAGGGCGTGCCCAAGGCCGCCGCAGAGGCCTTGCAGGCTTTGCTGCTGCAGCAGGCCGTCCCACCGCACGGTGTGGTGTTCCATGCCGGCGACACCGACCACGACCTGCTGGTGGTGAAGTCCGGCCACATCACGCTGGTCACCCAGTGGCCGCCCGACAAGGGCTTACGTCTTGCGACCGTCGGTCCGGGCATGGCGTTTGGCGAGATGGCGTTTCTCAATGGCGCAGCCCGCAGTGCCTGCGCCGGCTCCGAGCGGGGCCCCGCGCACCTGGTGCGTTTGTCGCGCGCTCATTTCGATGCCTGGGCTCGCCAGTACCCCGAGGCAGCGCTCACAGTGATGAACAACCTGGCCCAGATCGGCGCCCGCCGCCTGGCGGTGACCACGCGGCAGTTGCGGGCGGTGCTGGAGTAGCGAGGGCGGGCAATGGGCCTTCTTGCCTGGCGTGAAGCGTGACCCGGTCCTGGGGCCGACAGGCGTGCGAAAACCGTGGATTTCTATAATCAAGGGTTGGCAAATTCCACTTGGCAATCTCCCTTTACCGCTCCATGGAATCCACCACCTCGCCCCCCGCCGCCGAAACTCCCGTGGCCGTCACTCCCTTTGAATGGATCGGCGGCGAAGAGCGCGTGCGCACCCTGACCGATCGCTTCTACGACCTGATGGACCTGGAGCCTGGCTATGCCGAGTTGCGTGCCGCCCATGGCAGCGACCTGGGCCAGGCCCGGCAAAAGCTGTTCATGTTTCTGTGTGGCTGGCTGGGTGGGCCTTCGTACTACACCGACCAGTTTGGCCATCCGCGCCTGCGCGCGCGCCACATGCCGTTTGCCATCGGCATCAAGGAGCGCGACCAGTGGGTGGCTTGCATGGACCAGGCCATGGGCGAGACCGGCGTGCCCACAGACCTGCGCGTGCGGCTGAAGGAAAGCTTCATGGGCACGGCCGACTGGATGCGCAACAAAGGGGTCTAGCCAGCCCGCAAGGCGGCCCCCCGTTTGCGCCCTTGAAGGGCGTCCCTGTGTGTTTCCTGAGGCTTCGTCCACAGGCTCTAAGATGCTCCCTCCAACAAATACAGGAGGTAGGGTATGTCGGCAACTGCATGGGTCGTGGTCGTTGTGCTGGTTGCGGTGCTGGTGTGGGCCGTCACGGTCTACAACCGGCTGGTGCAGTTGCGCAACCGCATTGCCAACGCGTTTGGCCAGATCGACGTGCAGCTCAAGCGCCGTTATGACCTGATTCCCAATCTGGTGGAGGTGGCGCGTGGCTATCTGGCGCACGAGGCTGCCACGCTGGAGGCCGTCATCAAGGCCCGCAGCCAGGCGCAGGGTGCGGCCGCGGCAGTGCGTGCAGCCCCCCAAAGCGCCAGCGCCATGGGCGCGCTGGCGGCAGCAGAAGGCGTGCTTGGCGGCAGCCTGGGGCGCCTGATGGTGGTGGCCGAGAGCTACCCCGATCTCAAGGCCGATGCCACCATGCAGTCGCTGTCCGAAGAGATCACCAGCACCGAAAACCGCCTGGGGTTTGCACGCCAGGCCTACAACGACCAGGCGCTGGAGTTCAACGATGCGGCGGCTCAGTTCCCCGAGCTTGTCGTCGCGCGCCTGCTGGGTTTTGCGCCCGCGCCCATGCTGGCGTCCACGCAGTCCGACGAAGAGCGCGCTGCGCCCCGGGTGAAGTTCTGATCCTCCCCTCGCCACACCCATGAAGTTCTGGGACCACCAGCACAACGCACGCAGCGAGACGCGCCGCCTGCTGCTGGGCTTTGCCTTCGCCGTGGTCGTTCTGGTGGCGGCTGTGCATGCTGCCCTGGCGCTGGCCTGGTGGCTGATGGTGGCGGTGCTGCCAGTGCATCTGCCCTTTCCGCAGGGTTTCCTGGCGGCCAATGTGGGCGTCTCGCTGATGCTGGTGCTCGGCGGCTGGTGGGTGGAGACGTCCAATTTGCGCGCTGGCGGTGTCAAGCTGGCCCGGCGCGTGGGTGCACGCGAGTTGCGTCCTTCGCTGTCGCACGCCGAGCAGCGGCTGTCCAACATCGTGGACGAGCTGTGCATCGCTGCGCACATGGCTCGCCCGCAGATCATGGTCATGCCCCGCACCGATGCCATCAACGCTTTCGCTGCAGGATGGGACGAGAGCGACGCCGTCATTGCCGTGACGCAGGGCGCCCTGGACTACCTCACCCGCGAAGAGATGCAGGGCATGGTGGCCCACGAGTTGAGCCATCTGCACGAGGGCGACACGCGCCTGAAGATGCGGCTGGCGGGCATGGTGTTCGGGCTGGAGCTGGTCTACAACTTTGGCGACACGATGCGCGAACGCCGGGGCCTGGCCTGGTGGTTCGGGTCGGCCATCATGGTGGCGGGCTTTGCGGGCTGGCTCACCGGCCGCATGCTCAAGGCCGCCGTGTCCCGCCAGCGCGAATACCTGGCCGACGCACGCGCGGTGCAGTGGACACGCAGCCGTGACGGTCTGGGCGGTGTGCTGCGCAAGGTCATGGCCCAGCGCCGCGACACACCGGCCGGGTATGCCGAGAACCCCGCCCACACCGGCCTGGCCCACCCGGCCGTGCAGCACATGCTGCTGGTGGATGTGGACGGTGGTAGCCGCATGGAACGCTGGCTGGACACCCACCCCACGCTCGACGACCGCGTGCAGCGTGTGTATGGCCGCCGCATGCCGCCGTTGCCAGCCGTGCCGGTGACTGCGGGGCCCGAGTCTGCGCGGCGCAATGAAGGTGTGGTGCCCGGGGCGGTATCCATTGCGTCGCTGGTGGACCCGTTTGCGCGCTTCATGTAAACCGCTGCGAGGGCGGCAGATTCTTTGCAGGAGAACCATTTCAATGTCACGCGACGCACGATTCCAGGAACAGGCCCAGGCGCTGGGCTACAGCTTTGAGGGCGAGATCAAGATCGGCGGCAACTATGTGCCGCTGGTGCGGGACGGCCACCACATCTACCTGAGCGGGCAGATCCCGCGCGTGGGCGACACGGTGGTCGTCACCGGCGCGGCGGGTGCCGGCGCCTCGCTGGCCGATGCGCAAAAGGCCGCCAAGGTCTGCGCGATGCGGGCGCTGGCGCTGCTGCAGCGCGCCTTGGGTTCGCTGGATGCCGTGCAGTCCATCCTGCGCATTACCGTGTACGTGCAGTCGGCGCCCACCTTCACGCAGCAAAGCGAGGTGGCCGATGGCGCCTCGGAGGTGCTGTTTGCCGTGCTGGGGGAGGCGGGTGCCCACACCCGCACCTCGGTGGGGGTGCTGCAGCTGCCCAAGAGCGCCACTGTGGAGGTGGACCTGATTGCCTCGGTGGCGCCGCAGGCGTCCCCTCCGGTCCCGGGCTGATGGCTCATCGCGTCTGGAGAACATGCCATGACCGCCGCTGAGTCGGCTCCCGCACCAGGGCCGCGCCAAGACGCCAGCGTGCACCCGCGTTTCAACGTGTTCGGCCGCATCGTCGAAGTGCGGCGCGAGGGCCCGCTGTGGCAGGCCTACCGCGTGGGCGCTGACGGCAAGCGCACGCCGTCTGGCTTTGTGATCCCCGACTTTGTCGCAGAGCATGAGCTGGTGCAGTTTCTGGAAGATTTATTCCACGAGAGCGCCTCGCCCCACAACGGCGACGTGTACCGCATCGGCTGAATCGACACGCGGCGCCCTGACCGCGGGGCGCTGCGCGGGTGTTGCGGCGCCGCCGTCGCGTCACACCGCTGTCAAACCCGGCCCAGACACTCGGTCCCTTGTTTCAATGAGGGACTGTTCATGCCTGAGCGCACTCCGGGTTTTTTGATTTCTTCTTCGCGTGTTTCACGCCGCGTGGCCACGCTGGGGTTGGTGGCCCTGGCCGCGTCGCTGGCCGCTTGCGGTGGCAGCGACAGCGCTAGCAGCAACGCAGGCGCCACAGCCACGCTGGCCGTGCTCGAGACGACCGACCTGCACTTCAACGTGCGCAGCTACGACTATTTCAAGCTCGCCGATGACAAGTCCTACGGCTTCGAGCGCACCGCCACGCTGGTGCGCGCCGCGCGCAAGGAGTTTGCCAACACGCTGCTGGTGGACAACGGCGACACCATCCAGGGCACCGCGCTGGCCGACTACGAGGCCACCATCAGCCCCATCCCCTGCACGCAGCAGCTGTCCATGTACAAGGCCATGGGCGCGCTGGGATTTGATGCGGGCACGCTGGGCAATCACGAGTTCAACTACGGCCTGCCTTTCCTGAACCAGGTGCTGGGTGGCGGGCTGGACGTGGATGGCGTCGATGCCACCAAGAAGTGCGCAGGCGCAGGCTACCCCGCCGTGCTGGCCAACGTGTACAGCAGCAAGACCAAGAAGCCGCTGGTGCAGCCCTATGCGCTGCTGGAGCGCACGCTGGTGGCCAAGGGTACCGATGGCAAGGAAGTGAAGCTGCCCATCAAGATCGGTGTGATCGGTTTCACGACGCCCGGCATCATGAACTGGGACAAGCGCTACCTGGAAGGCAAGGTCTATACCGAAGGCGCAGTCGAATCCGCCAACAAGTACGTGCCTGAACTGCGCGCCAAGGGTGCCGACATCGTGGTGGCGCTGTTGCACGGCGGGCTCGACAATGCTGCCTACTCGGCCACCATGGAGAACCCGGGCCTGTACCTGTCGAAGGTGGCCGGTATCGACGCGATGGTGATGGGCCACCAGCACGGCGTGTTCCCCGACACGGCGGCCACCCCCAGCTTCAACTTGGCCGGCGTGGACCACAAGGCAGGCACTGTGAACGGCGTGCCGGCGGTGATGGCCAGCTCGTGGGGCAAGGCGCTGGGCGTGGTGCAGCTGGCGCTGCAGTGGGATGGCGCCAAGTGGGTGGTCAACAAGTCCGCCAGCAAGAGCGAGCTGCGCAACATCCAGAGCAAGAATGCCGCAGGTGCCACGGTGACTGTGGATGCAGACCCTGCCATCGCCCCGTTGATCGAGACGCAGCACCAGGCCGCGATCAAGTATGTGAAGACACCGATCGGCCAGACCGATTTCCGCATGAGCACGCTGTTTGCCGATGTGGGTGACCCCGGCGCGATCCAGATCGTGAACCAGGCCCAGCAGGCCTACGTGGCGGCCTACCTCAAGGCCAGCCTGCCGCAGTACGCTGCGTTGCCCGTGCTGTCGGTGAGCGCACCGTTCAAGAGCGGCTTCCAGGGCGGGGCCGACTACACCGACGTGGCGGTGGGCCCGCTGGCCATCAACAACGCGGCCGACCTGTACCTGTATCCCAACACGGTGTACGCGGTGAAGGTGAACGGTGCTGACATTAAGAACTGGTTAGAGGCCGCTGCCAAGCGCTTCAACCAGATCGACCCGGCCAAGACGGGCGAGCAGCAGCTCATCAGCACCTTCCCTGGCTACAACTTCGACATGTTCACGACGGCCGACGTGCAGTACGAGATCGACGTGACGCAGGCCGTGGGCAGCCGCATCAAGAACCTCACCTACCTGGGCAAGCCCATCGACGCGGCGCAGGAGTTCGTGATTGCCACCAACAACTACCGCGCCACCAGCGGCAAGAGCTTCATCGACAAGCTCGACGGCTCAGGCACCATCTGGGCCTCGCCCGATGCCAACCGCGACGTGGTGATCGACTACATCCGCAAGAACCCCGCCGTGACCCGCGCTGCCAACGGCGCTGCCAAGAGCTGGCGCTTTGCCAAGGCCACGGTGGCGGGGCCGGTGGTGTTCAGCTCGGGTGCCAATGCCCTCAGCGTGGCGCAAGCGGCCGGGCTGGGCAATGTGTCGCTGCTAGCGGCCGATGATGGCTCGGGCAAGGGCACTTCGAAGTACGGCGTGGACCTGTCCAAGTAAGCATCAGCCCACCGCCGCAGGGAATGTGGCGGTGCGCGCCTTCACCGCGCCACCGCTGCATGTCCCGGTTGTCTCTGATTTGCTCTGTTTTTGATAGCTGCAAGCGCAAATAAATCATGCGCTTGCGGCTTTTTTTATGAGTTTTTTCGCAGAACGGGCTGCAGCAGCACCACCAGCGCCCCCGCGCCCCCGTCCATGGGCCGTGCCTGCACAAAGGCCAGCACCTCGTTCTTTTGCACCAGCCAGCGCTGCACACGGCCCTTGAGCACGGGGCTCTTGCCGGGCGAGCCCAAGCCCTTGCCATGCACCACGCGCACGCAGCGCAGGCCGATCTTGTGGGCGTGGCGGATGAAGTCGCCCAGCGCCTCGCGCGCCTCGTCCACGCGCAGGCCGTGCAGGTCCAGCTGGCGCTGAATGCTCCAATGGCCCGCGCGCAGCCGGCGTGTCACCTCCACGCCAATGCCGGGGCGGCGAAAGCTGAGCTGGTCGTCGGTGTCCAGCAGGGTGCTCACGTCGAAGTCATCGCTGATCGATTCCATCAGCACCCGCTCCTCGTCCAGCCAGTGCTGCACCGGCAGCGGTGGAGGCAGATGCTTGCGCAGCCGCGCCACGTTGGGATTGCGCAGCGGCGTGACGGGGCCCACGCTGCGGCTGAAGAGGTGGCGCTCGGCCTCGGCCCGGGCAGCCGCTTCGCGGCGGGCTTTTTCTTCAGCCTCGCGGCGCTCCTGCTCCTCGCGCAGGCGGCGGGCCACGGTGGCCAGGTCCTGCAGCTGGGTGATGCGTTCGCCCGCGCGCCGTGGGGCCGGCGGGGCGCGGCGGCGGGGTGGTGCGGTGCTGTCTGCGGCTGCGGGCGCGGCAGGGGCATGGCGCAGCGGGCGCATGGCCGCCTTGGCCGCTGCTTTTTTGTCGGCCAGGCCTGCGCGCCGGATGGACCGGGGCGCGGTAGGCGCAGGGGCGGGGGCGCTGGCTTCCTCGGGTGCCCCGTTGCCACGTGCAGCCCGTGCCAGCGCGGTGTGTAGTGCCGTCGGTGGGCGGGCCGGTGCGGGTGCAGGTCCTGTCACACCTGGCCCTTCTCAGCCATCGACAGGGCCTGCCCCGGCGCGACGATCACATGGTCGAGCACGCGCACATCCACCAGGGCCAGCGTGGTCTTCAGGGTCTGGGTCAGCGCTTCGTCGGCGCGGCTGGGTTGTACGCTGCCGCTGGGGTGGTTGTGGGCCAGCACCACGGCTGCGGCCTGGTGGTGCAGGGCGCGCAGCACCACCTCGCGCGGGTACACGCTGGTCTGCGTGAGCGTGCCGCGAAACAGCTCCTCCAGCGCCAGCAGGCGATTCTGCGCATCCAGAAACAGCACGGCAAACACCTCGTGCCCTTTGGCGGCCAGGTGCAGCTGCAAGTAGTGCTTGACGGTGTCGGGCGAGTCGAACACCTCGCGCTCGCGCAGCTGCTGGGCCAGGGCGCGGCGGGCCAGCTCCAGCACCGCCACCAGCTCGGCGCGTTTGGCGGGGCCCAGGCCCTTGATGCGTTCCAGGTCGGCCGCGCTGGTGTGCAGCAGCCCGGCAATGCCGCCGAAGCCACCGGTGATGGCGCCCGTGTTGGGGTCGATGCCGGGCGGGTCCAGCAGCTCCTGCGCCATCTGCAGCACACCCTTGCCCACGATGCCGGTGCGCAGCAGGATGGCCAGCAGCTCGGCATCGGCCAGCGCAGCGGGGCCGCGCGCCAGCAGTTTTTCGCGGGGCTGGGCGTCGGCGGGCAGGTCTTTGAGGGGCATGGCGCGAGAGGAGGGCGGAGGGAGCGGAGACACGGGGCGGGAGCCGCGGGTAGGGGTTTCCCCGGTTTTCTACAATCGTGGCAGTTTATCGGGACTCTCATGACCTCTATTTCCACCCCCCTTCCCACCGTTCAGCCGGGCTCCTTCCTCACGCTGCACTACCGCCTGGCTGGCCCGGCGGGGGATGTGATCAACACTTTTACTGACAAACCCGCCACCCTGTCGCTGGGCACGGGCGAGTTGTCGCCCGCCATGGAGCAGCGCCTGTTGGGCCTGGCCGAAGGCACGCGCACCACGTTCGAGCTGCCTGCGGGCGAGGCTTTTGGCGAGCGCAATGCCGACATGCAGCAGTGGGTGGCGCGCAAGTTGATGAACGAGCTGGGCGACCCCGACGAAAAGTACAACGTGGGCGATGTGGTGCAGTTCCCCACGCCCGACGGCCAGGGCAGCTACGCCGGGGCCGTGATGCAGGTGCGTGAAGATGGCGCGGTGCTGTTCGACTTCAACCACCCGCTGGCGGGCCAGCCCGTGACCTTTGAAGTGCAGCTGATCGGGATCCTGTGATGCAGGCGCCGCAAGAAATCCTGCTGGCCGAGCCGCGCGGCTTTTGCGCCGGTGTGGACCGCGCCATCGAGATCGTGGAGCGCGCTATCCAGAAATTTGGCGCCCCCATCTATGTGCGCCACGAGATCGTGCACAACACCTATGTGGTGAACGACCTCAAGGCCAAGGGCGCGATCTTCATCGAAGAGCTGTCGGACGTGCCACCCGGCGCCACGCTGGTCTTCAGTGCCCACGGCGTGAGCAAGGCGGTGCAGCAAGAGGCCGTGGCGCGTGGCTTCAGCATTTTTGACGCTACCTGCCCGCTGGTGACCAAGGTGCACGTCGAAGTGGCCAAGCTCGCCAAAGAAGGCTACGAATTCATCATGATCGGCCACAAGGGTCATCCCGAGGTCGAGGGCACCATGGGCCAGCTCGACCACGGCATCCACCTGGTGGAAGACGTGGAAGATGTGGCCCGCGTGCAGCCTGCGCAGACCGAGAAACTGGCCGTGGTCACGCAGACCACGCTGAGCGTGGACGACGCCGCCGAAATCTCGGCCGCCGTGCGCGCGCGCTTTCCCAGCGTGCGCGAGCCCAAGCAGCAGGACATCTGCTACGCCACGCAGAACCGGCAGGACGCCGTCAAGGTGCTGAGCCCGCAGGTGGACGTGGTGATCGTGGTGGGCAGCCCCACCAGCTCCAACAGCAATCGCCTGCGCGAGCTGGCCGCCAAGCTGGGCACTACGGCCTACATGGTGGACAGCGCCGACGAACTGCAGGGCGAGTGGTTCAAAGGCCGCGCGCGCGTGGGGCTCACAGCCGGTGCTTCGGCACCTGAAATCCTGGTGCAGCAGGTCATCGATCGCATCAAGGCGCTGGGCGCGGTGTCGGTGCGCACCATGGCGGGCATCGAAGAAACCGTGAAATTCCCGCTGCCCAAGGGGCTCAAGATCGACGCGGCCACAGGCCTGGAAATCTCGCAGCGAAGGCCGGAGACAGGGCCTGTCGGAGGTTGACCCGCACGGCATCTGGATTGCTCCTGAATTGATAGCTGAAAGCGCATAAAAAGATTGCACTAGCGGCACATTTGGCTTCTTTTTAAGAGCCAGACGGCATGGGCAGGCCACTACAGCGACACCGCAGGCCCGCTCCACAGATCCAGTGGCGGGTCGGCCGCCACCGCCCGCAGGATGTCGGTGCGCGAGATAAAGCCCGACAGCACCCCGGCCTCATCGGTCACCGGCAGGCCGGGCAGACCGGTGTCCAGCAGCACGGCGGCCACGCGGCGCAGTTCGGTGTCGGCCGCCACGGTGGGCACGGGGCTCACCATCACCTCGGACACCGGGCGGCGCGCCAGGGCGATGGCCTCCTTGACTGCGCCGGGCTCGGGCAGCAAGTCCAGCGGCGCCATGTCGGCCCGGAGCAGCAACCCGATCACGCGTCCCAGGGCATCCACCACAGGGGCCTGGGCCACCTTGTGCTCGGCCAGGGTCTGCCAGGCATCGTTCACGCGCGCGTCTGGCGCCACGCCCAGGCCGCCGGTGGTCATCACGTCGCTCACCTTCGTCAGCGGCTGGCGGGTGGTAGCCTGGGGGCCTTGTTCGGTTTGCGCGTAGGCGGTCACGGCGTCTTGCAGGCGCAGGTTGACGACGGAGGGCGATGCGGCAGCGTTGGTGTGGGCCACCGTGGGGCGGGGCGGGGCCGTGAAGACGGGCACCGTCTGGCCGTCTTGCACGTCCATGGGCCGCGTGCGCAGGGCCTGCGGGCGCTGCACACTGCGCACTGCAGAAATGCGCGCCAGGTTTTCAGGGCCGCCACGGTACATCTGGCCCGACGGGCCGAATACAAAGAACATGCTTTTTCTCCTGCGCGCAGGCCCGCCAGCGCATGTGCGCGGGGTGCTGCCCTGCCCATGTTATCGGCAGGAGGGCGGCGCACATGCAGTCCGCGTTGTGTCTGCATGTTGCGAGCAGCCCCTACACTGCCCCTTCTTTTGACATCACCTGCCCCACGGAGCCCCGCATGATCGACCGCGCCGCCATCGTCGCCGCCCGCCGCCAACTGGCCACCCAGCCCGACTTTCTGCGCACCACGCCACTGATGCGCCTGTCTGGCAAGTCCCTGGGCGTGGACTGCGCCGAGGTCTGGCTCAAGCTGGAGCATTTGCAGGTAGGCGGCAGCTTCAAGGCACGCGGCATGCTCTACCGGCTGCTGGCCAACCCCGTGCCCGGCAGCGGCGTGATCATCGCTTCAGGCGGCAACGCCGGCATTGCCGTGGCGGCGGCTGCCCAGGCGCTGGGCGTGCGCTGCGAGGTGTTTGTGCCCGAAGTCTCGCCCGAGGCCAAGCGCGCCCGCTTGCGGGCGCTGGGCGCTGAAGTGGTCGTCACCGGCGCCGCATATGCCGAAGCCTTTGAAGCGTGTGTGGCCCGCCAGAAGGCCACGGGTGCGCTGCAGGCCCATGCCTATGACCAACCCCAAGTGGTGGCCGGTGCAGGCACGCTGGCGCTGGAGATGGAAGAGCAGGGCGGTCGCTTGCCCGACACGGTACTGGTCAGCGTGGGCGGTGGCGGCCTCATCGGCGGTGTGGCTGCGTGGGTGGAGAGCCGGGCCCATGTGGTCGCGCTGGAGCCCGAACGCGCGCCCACCCTGCATGCGGCGCGCGCTGCAGGCCAGCCCGTGGATGTGGAAGTGGGTGGCGTGGCCGCCGACTCCCTGGGCGCCAAGCGCATCGGTGCCATTGGCTGGGAAGTCAGCCAGCGCCATGTGCACGATGCCCTGCTGTTGCCCGACGACGCAATCCGCGCCGCCCAGCTGTGGCTGTGGAAGGAGCTGAAGCTGGCCGTAGAGCCCGCCGCCGCGCTGGGCCTGGCCGCGCTGCAGACCGGCGCCTACAAACCCCAGCCGCAGGAAACGGTGGCCCTGATTCTCTGCGGCGCCAACTTTGACCCGGCAAGCCTGGCCTGAGCCGACACCGACCACCCCTTTAAAATCCACGCCATGCTAGACATTCTTCTCCTCCGCAAAGACCTCGACACCGCCATCGCGCGGCTGGAAACCCGCAAAAAGCCACAGGCCTTCCTGGATGTCTCCGCTTTCCAGTCCCTGGAGTCCGAGCGCAAGACGCTGCAGACCCGCACCGAAGAGCTGCAGGCCCAGCGCAACCAGCTGTCCAAGCAGGTCGGCATGCTGATGAGCCGGGGCGACAAGGACGGCGCCGAAGCCGTCAAGGCCCAGGTGGCCGCAGGCAAGGTGGAGCTGGAACAATCCGCCGCGCGCCTGGAACAGATCCAGTCCGAGCTGCTGGCCATGCTGGTGGCCGTACCCAACCTGCCGCACGAATCCGTGCCCGTGGGCAGCGATGAAACCGGCAATGTGGAAGTGCGCCGCTGGGGCGCCCCTCCCAGTTTCGCCTTCGAGGTGAAAGACCATGTGGACCTGGGCACCCCGCTGGGCCTTGACTTCGACATGGGCGCCAAGCTCTCGGGCTCGCGCTTCACGGTGATGAAGGGCCCGATCGCCCGCCTGCACCGTGCACTCGCCCAGTTCATGCTGGACGTGCAGACGCAAGAGCATGGCTACACCGAGTGCTACGTGCCCTACGCTGTGAACGCCGACTCCCTCAAGGGCACGGGCCAGCTGCCCAAGTTCGAGGGCGACCTCTTCGCTGCCAAGAAAGGCGGCCAGGACGGCGAGCCCGTGCCCGACAACACCGCGCTGTACCTCATTCCCACCAGCGAAGTGCCCTTGACCAACTTTGTGCGCGACGTGGTCACGCCAGAGGCCGACCTGCCCATCAAGCTCACGGCCCACACACCATGCTTCCGCTCAGAAGCTGGGAGCGGCGGGCGCGACATTCGCGGCTTGATCCGCCAGCACCAGTTCGACAAGGTCGAGATGGTGCAGATCGTGCACCCCGACAAGAGCTACGACGCGCTGGAAGAAATGACCCGCCACGCCGAGGCCGTGCTGCAGAAGCTGGGCCTGCCTTACCGCGTGATGAGCCTGTGCACTGGCGATATGGGCTTCGGCGCTGCCAAGACCTACGACCTGGAAGTGTGGCTGCCCGCGCAGAACACCTACCGCGAGATCAGCTCGGTGAGCAACTGCGAGGCCTTCCAGGCCCGTCGCCTGCAAGCCCGCTTCAAGAACGCGCAGGGCAAGAACGAGTTGCTGCACACCCTGAACGGCTCGGGCTTGGCCGTGGGCCGCACGCTGGTGGCAGTGCTGGAAAACTATCAGCAGGCCGACGGCAGCGTGACGGTGCCCGAGGTGCTGCGGCCTTACCTGGGCGGCACCGCCGTTCTGAAGCCCTGAAAATCTGGCTATAATCGCAGGCTTCGACACACAGGAGAGGTGGCAGAGTGGTCGAATGTACCTGACTCGAAATCAGGCGTAGTGGCAACACTACCGTGGGTTCGAATCCCACCCTCTCCGCCAGTATCAAGGCCCTGTAGCTATTTAATCAATAGCACAGGGCCTTTTTCTTTGGGGCCGCTGGGACACTTCAGGCGGCTGGGTGGCCCGCATTCGGATGCAGTGGGTGCAGAGGCTCGCAGATTCGCCGCTGTGTGGGTATCACCGTGCAGATGCGGGAGTGACAGGGTATTGATTGCGATGCATGGCCGCGTTTTCCTGCGGCGCCAGAATACGGGTTGCGCGACCCGCGCCTGATGTTACGAAAGAACCTCGCATGCTCCCAGAGACCTTGACAACCCCCCCCATCCGCCTGACCCAGTACAGCCACGGCGCGGGCTGCGGCTGCAAGATCAGCCCCAAGGTGCTGGACGTGATCCTGGCGGGCAGTGGGGCGCAGCACCTGGACCCTCGGCTCTGGGTGGGCAACACCTCGCGGGACGATGCGGCGGTGTATGCCCTGGATGCCGAGCGCGGCGTGGTGTCCACCACCGATTTCTTCATGCCGATCGTGGATGACCCGTACGACTTCGGGCGCATTGCCGCCACCAATGCGATCAGCGACATCTATGCCATGGGTGCCGATCCGCTGATGGCCATTGCCATTCTGGGGTGGCCGGTGAATGTGCTGCCGCCCGAGGTGGCGCGTGAGGTGGTGCGCGGTGGGCGTGCGGTGTGCGATGCGGCGGGCATTCCGCTGGCGGGCGGGCACTCCATCGACGCGCCCGAACCGATCTTCGGTCTGGCGGTGACGGGCATCGTCGAAAAGCGCCACCTCAAGCGCAACGACACGGCCACGGCGGGTTGCCGCCTGTATCTGACCAAGCCCCTTGGGATCGGCATCCTGACCACGGCCGAAAAAAAAGCCAAGCTGCGTCCCGAGGATGTGGGGGTGGCGCGCGACCTGATGTGCACGCTCAACCGGCCAGGGAGCCGGTTCGGCCGGCTGGCAGGCGTGAAAGCGATGACGGATGTGACCGGCTTCGGCCTGTTGGGGCACTTGGTGGAAATGGCCGAGGGCAGTGGCTTGAGCGCCGTGATTGACTACGCGGCAGTGCCGCGTCTGGAGGGGGTGGACTACTACATGGACCAGGGCTGTGTGCCCGGCGGCACGCTGCGCAACTTTGACAGCTACGGCGCGAAGATTGCGCCCCTGACGGACGTGCAAAAGCACCTGCTGTGCGACCCCCAGACCAGCGGGGGGCTGCTGGTGGCCGTGAGCCCGGAGGGCGAGGCCGAGTTTCTGCAGGTGGCCGCAGAACTGGGCCTGGCGCTGCAGCCTATTGGTGAGCTCACCCCGCGACAGGCCTTTGCCGTCGAGTTGCGCTGATGCCCACCAACCTGACGGACTACCGGCACATCTTTCTGAACGATGTGCCCATGATGGACGTGCGCGCGCCGGTGGAGTTTGGGCAGGGCGCGTTTCCGGGCGTGGCCAACCTCCCCCTGATGGACGATGGCGAGCGCCAGCAAGTGGGCACCTGCTACAAGCACAAGGGCCAGGAGGCCGCGATTGCGCTGGGGCACCAGCTGGTGTCGGGCACCATCAAGCTCCAGCGCATCGAGGCATGGGCGCAGTTTGCGCGGGCGCATCCGCAGGGCGTGCTGTACTGCTTTCGTGGCGGGTTGCGCTCGCAGATCGTGCAGCAATGGCTGCTGAACGAAGCGGGCATCGACTACCCCCGGGTGGTCGGGGGCTACAAGGCCATGCGCGGGTTCCTCATCGGCACCACGCAGGCTGCAGCGGCGCAGTGCGGGTTTGTGGTGCTCAGTGGCCTGACCGGCACCGGCAAGACCGAAGTGATTGCGCAACTGGCCAACGGCTTAGACCTGGAAGGCCATGCCAACCACCGTGGGTCCAGTTTTGGCCAGCGCGTCAGTGGCCAGCCCACGCAGATCGACTTTGAGAACCGGCTGGCCATCGACGTGCTCAAGAAGCGCGCAGGAGGCCACGAGACCTTCGTGCTGGAAGATGAAGGGCGCCACGTGGGCAGTTGCTCGGTGCCGCTGGAACTGCGCCAGCGGCTGGAGCAGGTGCCTATCGTCTGCCTCGAAGATCCTTTCGATGCTCGACTGGAGCGCATTTTGCGGGACTACGTGCGGCAGCAATGTGCGGATTTTGTGGCCGTCCACGGCGAGGCGACGGGAGCTGACCTGTTTGCCGCCCGGCTGCTCGACAGCCTGGGCAAGCTCGCCAAGCGCCTGGGGGGTGACCGCTACCAGGCGTTGCGCGCGTCGATGCAGGAAGCGCTGGCGCGGCAACGCAGTCATGGAGACCTGTCGCTGCACCGGGACTGGATCGCGGCACTGATGCGCGACTACTACGACCCGATGTATGCCTACCAGCGGCAAAGCCGGGCGGACCGCATAGTGTTCCAGGGCGATCGGCGCGCGGTGCTCGAATTTCTGCGTGTGCCATTCGCCTCGCCCTGTTAGCAGTTGGGGGCGGTCATCCGAGGGGCGAGCTCCGGCGCATCGTCGTTCAGGGCGCTGGTGCGCACGGTTCTCCCTGTCCAAACGACAACCTGCCGCCCCGAATCCATGGTGACAACCGTCAGGGTGCGGCGTCGATCTCGCGCACCAGCCGCATGCCGACCAGTGTGTAGCGGGTCTCCGGGCTGTTCCAGTTGCGGTAACCGCAGCGAGCGTACAGCGCCCAGGTGTGCCACGAGCCGCCCCGGCGCACGCGCACGCTGCCCTCTGCAGGACCGGTGGGGTCATTGCGTGGGGACTCGGCGTAGTAGGTGTCGCCATGCCAGTCGCCCGTCCACTCCCAGGCGTTGCCCAGCATGTCGTACAGCCCGAACGCATTGGGTGCAAAGCGGCCTATCGGCGCTGTGAAGGCGTATCCGTCGTTGCCTGCCAGCGCTTGCTGGTGCCAGCGTGGCCACTGCGGGGCCGCAGCCTGATCGAAGGTGTTGCCGGCAGACACCAGCTCTTGCGGGTTGTCGCCATGGGGGTACAGGCTGCGGCTGCCCGCACGGCAGGCGTATTCCCACTCCGCCTCGGTGGGTAGGCGGTAGCGGTGGCCCTCGGTGCGGCTGAGCCACTGGGCCATGGCCTGCGCGTCGTTCCAGGTCACGTTCACCACGGGGTGGTCCGGGCCCTGCGCAAAGCCGGGGTTGCGCCACGAGTAGCGCGGATCGCGCCCCTCAAACGCATCGCCGCGCCGTGTGGTGGCCGGGTCGTAGGCGGGGTTGTAGCCATAACCTCCAGTGCCGTCGGCCTCGGACTCTGGCCGGTAGCCGGACGCCTCCAGAAAGCGCTGGAACTGCCCCACGGTGACCTCATGCTGGCCGAGGTAAAAGTCGCGGGTGATGTGCACCTCATGCGCTGGCGATTCGTCCGCCAGATCGGTCAGGCGCTTGCGCTCCAACTGCGGGAAGGTCTTTTCCAGCGCCTCGACGGGCGGCACGCCCCCCATCCAGAAAGTGCCCGCAGGCACACGGACAAAGGCCATACCCAGGCTGTTGACCCAGGGCGACGTGGCCGTGCCTGCAGGGGTAGACGGCGTGTGCTGGCAGCCTACGATCAGCGCAGAAAGCGCCAGCAAGACCGCAGCGCTCGCCCAGCGGCGGCATGCTGGTGGGGCGGCTGGCCTCAAGGCTTGTCCTGCAACTCGCTCACGCATTCAAACACCAGGCGCGAGCCGTCGTTGCGCAGCAGTTTGGCGTGCAGGGCCATGCGCTGGCATTCGCGGCTGGCCGCCGCATACGCTTGAGAGGTGTCGGGCCCATAGACTGGCACGCTGAAGGTGCGGTCGCGACCCGAGGCCATGGGGCCCGAGGGGCCGTAGGGGTTGGTGGCATTGCAACCGGCCAGCAAGGCCAGCACTGACATCGAGGCACACAGCAGTCTCATGGGAGTCTCCCGAGCAGATCAGGGAACCCAGTTTACGCACATGTGCGCCCTGCTGGGCGGCCGGTGCCCCTCAGGAGGGGGCGTGGGTGGGTGCACGGGCGGCTGTATCGCACTCGATTTGTAGTCATTCAGGCCAGAGGCGCAATCTGTATATGCCTTGATTGCTATTGAAAAATGAGCGACCTCTTGTCCGGTGCCGCGACGGACCGGTCGCGCAGCTTATGCAGCTGCGGCGGCTTCGGCCAGCGCCTGCAGGGCGGCCGTCACTTCGGCGGCGTCCACGCCGTCCACCGGTGCCAGGCGCGGGGCCAGTGTCTGCAGCGCTGCGCTGTCCTTTTGCAACTGGGCAATGGCCTGGCCGGCCTCCTTGGGTGCGTCGAAGCCCGTGCTCTGCAGCAGCAGGCGGCCGTCGGCGGCCACGAGCTTGAAGTAGAACTTACCGTCGGCCTCGCGGTACTGCTTGAAAGCGGGCAGGGCGGTCTTGGCAGCCTTGGCCGGTTTGGCGGCCGTGCTGGCCTGCACCAAGCTGCGCAGGCCCACGGCGCTGCGCAGTTCGCGGATGAAGGGCGTGGCCAGCGCGCGGGCGCGCTCGGCCCCGGCCAGCAGGGTTTGCTCGATGCGGGCGGGGTTGTGGATGAGCTCCTCGTACTGTGCGCGCATGGGGGCGATCACTTGGTCCACGCGCTCCAGCAGCAGGTGCTTGGCGTCGCCCCAGGCGATGCCATCGGCATAGGCCTTGCGCAGGGCCTCGGTCTCTTCGGGCGTGGCGAAGGCCTGGTAGATCTGGAACAGGGCCGAGCCTTCAACCTCTTTGGCCTCGCCGGGCGCACGCGAGTCGGTCAGGATGCCGCCGATGAGCTTTTGCAGCTGGGCGCGCGAGCTGAACAACGGGATGGTGTTGTCGTAGCTCTTGCTCATCTTGCGGCCGTCCAGCCCTGGCAGTGTGGCCACATGGTCGTCGATGGCCGCTTCGGGCAGCACGAAGTGCTCGCCGTACAGGTGGTTGAAGCTGGCTGCCATGTCGCGGGCCATCTCGATGTGCTGGATCTGGTCGCGGCCCACCGGCACCTTGTGGGCCTTGAACATCAAAATGTCCGCGCCCATCAGCACCGGGTACATGAACAGGCCTGCGGTCACGCCGTCGTCCTGCTCGCGCCCGGCGGCGGTGTTCTTGTCCACGCTGGCCTTGTAGGCGTGCGCGCGGTTCAGCAAACCTTTGCCGGTCACGCAGGTCAGCAGCCAGGTCAGTTCGGGAATCTCGGGGATGTCGGACTGGCGGTAGAAGGTGACCTTTTCGGGGTTGAGCCCTGCGGCCAGCCAGCTGGCCGCGATCTCCAGCGTGGAGCGCTGGATGCGCACCGGGTCTTCGCACTTGATGAGTGCGTGGTAGTCGGCCAGAAAGTAAAAGCTCTGCACGCCGGGCGTGAGGCTGGCCGCCACCGAGGGGCGGATGGAGCCGACGAAGTTGCCCAGGTGGGGGGTGCCAGTGGTGGTGATGCCGGTGAGAAAACGGGTGGTGCTCATGGGAAACAAGAACTCAGCAAATCAAATGAACAGGAAGTGGCAGGTTTCTGCTGCGCTCAGCGCAGCAAGGCCGTCAGCGGGGTGAGCAACAGGTTGATGGCGGTGTAGCCCACGGCCATCAGGGGGCGCAGCCACAGCGTGCCCACTACCCCGGCAATCACCAGGCCCATCACGATGAAAAAGCCCCAGGGCTCGATGCGCGACACCATGTGCGCCTGCCGCCAGGGCAATAGGCCTACCAGGATGCGCCCGCCATCGAGCGGCGGCAGCGGAAACAGGTTGAACGCCCACATCACCAGGTTGACCATGACCCCGGCGCGCGCCATTTCCAGAAAGAAGCGTTCCTCGATCCCCGTGCCCACCAGCACCACCAGTAGTACGGCCCAGGCGATGGCCTGGATGAAGTTGGACGCGGGCCCGGCCAGGGCCACCCACACCATGTGCTTCTTGGGATTGCGCAGATTGCTGAAGTTGACCGGCACCGGCTTGGCATAGCCGAACAAAAAGGCGCCCGAGGTCGCAAAGTACAGCAGCAGCGGCATCAGGATGGTGCCGACCGGGTCGATGTGCTTGAAGGGGTTGAGCGTGATGCGCCCCATCATGTACGCGGTGTTGTCGCCAAAGTGGCGTGCCGCGTAGCCATGGGCCGCCTCGTGCACGGTGATGGCAAACAGCACCGGCAGGGCGTAGATCAGAACGGTTTGGATGAGATTGGAGGTGTCCACGCCGGGATTGTCTCAGACGCTCCGCTGTCCCCGGCGTTGCAAGGGTGACGCTGCGCGTGTGCGCATGCGATGGTGCCGGGCGCTGTTGTGGGTTGTACGTATGCCGATAGGGCTTTCTCAGGGGGTGTTCGTTGCTAGCATCTGCCTCTTGCCCGCGGACCGCGACACACGGCGCGTGGTCCTGTGCGGCGGCCCCTCCCACAACGACGTACAACAGGCCTGGAGACACTGAAGCCATGTGGAACAACTTGAAGATCGGAACGCGCCTGTTGCTGGCGTTTGGCGGCCTCGCACTGGTCGTGCTGCTGTTGATGGTGATGGCGCTGTCTGGCATCGGTGGTGCCGAGCAGGCGCTGCAGGGCGCCACGCCACCGGCCCAGGCGGCCCTGGCGCAGCTGCAAAGTGCGCGCACCTGGGTCATTGGTTGCAGTGTGGTGGTGTTTGCGCTGGCCCTGGTGGCCATGCTCAGCCTGCGCGCCAGCATCGTGGCGCCGCTCAACCAGGCCATCCTGATTGCCGAAACCGTGGCCTCGGGCGACCTGAGCCAGGAGTTCAACTCCGACCTGGAAGGGGACTTTGGCCGCCTGCTGGGCGCGCTGGGCACCATGGAGGACACGCTGACCGACCTGGTGTCCCGCATCAAGCAAAGCACCGATTCGATCACCGCCTCGGCGGCGGACATAGGCCACGGCAATACCGACCTGTCGCGCCGCGCGGAAGACCAGGTGTCATCCCTGACCGAGACGGCGGCCAGCATGGAGCAGCTCACGGCCACCGTGCGCCAGAACGCCGAGCGTGCCCATTCGGCCAGCGGCCTGGCCGTGCAGGCGTCGGCGATTGCCGAGCAGGGCGGCTCGGTGGTGGGCGAAGTGGTGCAGACCATGCAGGCCATCAGCGGCAGCTCGCGCAAGATCGTGGACATCATCCAGGTCATCGAGGGCATCGCCTTCCAGACCAACATCCTGGCACTCAACGCCGCCGTGGAGGCCGCGCGTGCCGGCGAACAAGGCCGTGGCTTTGCGGTGGTGGCCAGCGAGGTGCGCAATCTGGCCCAGCGCAGCGCAGTGGCGGCCCGCGAGATCAAGGCGCTGATCAGCGCGTCGGTCGAACAGGTCGAAAGCGGCGCCGGTCAGGTGGGCAAGGCAGGCAAGACCATGGAAGAGATCGTCGGCGCCGTGGGCCAAGTCAGCGCGCTGCTGGGTGAAATCTCCACCGCCCTGCGCGAGCAGAGCGAGGCCATCAGCCATGTCAACGTGGCGGTGTCACACATGGATGGCGGCACGCAGGAGACGGCCTCGCTGGTGCAACATGCGGTAACCACGGCGTCAGCGCTGTCGGCGCAGGCACGCGATCTGGAGCAGGCGGTCGGAGCGTTCAAGCTGTAGCTCCCTGGGCCGCTGCGCGGCTTCGCTTTCAGGGGGCACCACGGACGGTCTGGCAGAGCCAGCTCCATGGTGGCGCGGGCCCTTGGCAGCGACTGCGTTGAGCGCTGCGCCGCTTTTCAGCGGGCTTTTACAACCCCAATGCTTGCACGCTGCCCCGGCCTTCGCGCACCACCACCGGGTCGCCGCCAGTGCCCATGGGGGTGAGGTCCACCACCGTGGTGGGCTCCAGCGGACAGGCCCCGGCATCCACGATGGCGTCCACCAGCTTTTCATAGCGCTCGCGGATTTCCTGCGGGTCGTTCAGGGGCTCGGTCTCGCCCGCAGGGATCAGCGTGGTGGCCAGCAGCGGGGCGCCGTGCAGCTCCAGCAGTAGCTGCAGGCCCTTGCGGTCGGGCACCCGCAGGCCAATGGTCTTGCGCGAAGGGTGGCTCACGCGGCGGGGCACTTCCTTGGTGGCTTCGAGGATGAAGGTGTACGGCCCCGGGGTGCCCAGCTTGAGCAGGCGGTACTGGCGGTTGTCCACCCGCGCATAGTTGGCCAGCTCCGACAGGTCGCGGCACAGCAGCGTGAGGTGATGCTTTTCGTCCACCTGGCGGATGCGGCGCAGGCGGTCCACCGCGTCCTTGTCGTCCAGGTGGCAGACCAGCGCGTAGCTGGAGTCCGTAGGGACGGCCACGATGCCGCCCTTTTGTAGCAACAGCGCGGCCTGCTTGAGCAGCCGGGGTTGCGGGTTGTCTGGATGGGCTTCGAAATACTGGGCCATAGGGGCTGGTTCTCAATGATGCAGGGAGCAGCGCACCTGGGCACCACCCTTCACGGGGCGGTTGCTGGACGCCGGTGCGCCCGATGCGGCGCGTGCCGTCATCGCAAAATCCGGTCGGACAGCAGCTCCCACACGGGGGTCAATGCGCCGGGCAGCAACGGCAGCGTACCCAGGTCGGTGTGCGATTCGTCGGGGCTGTGGAAGTCGCTGCCACGCGATGCGGCCAGGCCAAACTCCTGCGCCATGTCTGCATAGGTCACGTATTCGGCCGCACTGTGGCTGCCCGTGACGACCTCGACCGCGCGCCCGCCATGCTGCTTGAATTCGGAGAACAGCGCGAATTCTTCATTGGCGCTGAACTTGTAGCGGGCCGGGTGGGCGATCACCGCCATGCCCCCGGCCTGCGTGATCCAGCGCACGGCGTCGCCCAGGCTGGCCCAGCGGTGGGGCACATAGCCGGGTTTGCCTTCGGTCAGGAACTTGCGAAACACCTCGGAAGTGTCTTTGCATACGCCGGTTTCGACCAGAAAACGCGCGAAATGTGTGCGCGAGATGAGTGCCGGGTTGCCCACAAACTGCAGCGCCCCTTCGTAGGCGCCCTTGATGCCCACCTGGGCCAGCTGGGCTGCCATCTCTTGCGCCCGTTCGCCGCGCCCGCCGCGTGTGGCGGCCAGGCCTTGGGCCAGCTGGGTGTCGTCAGGGTCAAAGCCCAGGCCCACGATGTGGACGGTGGTGTCGGCAAAGGTGACCGAAATCTCCGTGCCCGTCAGATAGGCCATGCCTTGGGCGCGGGCGGCAGCTGCCGCACGGTGCTGGCCACCGATCTCGTCATGGTCCGTCAGCGCCCACAGCTCGACCCCGTTGGCTTTGGCCCGCGCGGCCAGGTTTTCGGGCGTGAGGGTTCCGTCGGAAACGACGGAATGGCAGTGCAGGTCGGCGTTGAGGATGGAGGTCACCGATTCATTTTAGGGCTTGTACTGATAACGCGCCCCACGGAATCCATTAACACTTGTTACATCTACACTGTGCGTTGTCGGTGGGTGTTCAGCCGGGGCTAACATCAACGATGAGGTTGTGGTTTCCCTCGGGCAAGAAACAATAACAACGCGGAACCTTGCGGTTCTCGCAGAGCATCAGGAGCAACCATGAAATTCAATGACCTGCGCGTCGCCCACAAGATGTGGAGCGTGATTCTTGGTTTGCTGGCGCTGATGCTGGTGGCCGCCGTCTGGACACAGTGGTATGGACGGCAGGTAACTGCTGCGACCGAAGAGTCCGTCAACAAGTACGAGTCGGCCATCACCACGGCAGTCAGCTGGCGTGGCTTGGCGGAAGTGGCCGTTACCATGTCGATGGCCGGGTTTGTGACCACCGACCAGGCCCTCAAGGCAGATTTTGATACCCGGGTGGCGGCGCTCACCGCACGCATCACCCCGGTGCAGGAAAAGATCAACAAGGCGGCGGTGTCCCCTGAGGACAAGGCGGCACTCGCTGCAGTGGCCGCCGCACGTGCCGATGTCCGTGGCCAGACCGACAAGCTCAAGGAGCTAACCGACGCCGGCGACGCAGCCGCCAAGCAAGCCTATGTAGAGAAGGTTTACCGCCCCAAGGTGGTGGCCTACCTGGAGTCGATCGACAAATTCGTGGCGGTGCAAGAGCGGCAGCGCGATGCTGCGGTGCAGGCTGCCCGCGACACACGCGGCAACCTCGTTCTCATCGGGGCTGCAGCGGCCATCGCTGTAGTGGCCCTGGGCATGCTGTTGGCGGCCCTGCTGGTGCGCTCCATCACCCGCCCGCTCGATAGGGCAGTGGTGCTGGCCGAAGCCATCTCGGCAGGGGACCTCACGCTGGATCTTCAAGATGACCGCAAGGACGAGTTGGGTGTGCTCACGCGGGCCTTGTCGACGATGTCGGCGCAGCTGCGAGGTGTGGTGAGCGAGGTGCGCCAGGGGGTGGATTCGGTGTCGTCCGCATCCATCGAGATTGCCAACGGCAACCACGACCTGTCGGCGCGTACCGAACAGACCGCCTCGAACCTGGAAGAAACCGCAGCCAGCATGGAGCAGCTCACAGCCACGGTGAGCCAGTCGGCCGACACGGCCCGCCAGGCCAACCAGCTCGCTGGCACGGCGGCCCAGGCGGCAGCGCGGGGTGGTGAAGTGGTGGGTCAGGTGGTCACCAGCATGCAGCAGATCACCGACAGCAGCCGCAAGATCAGCGACATCATCGGCACCATCGACGGCATCGCCTTCCAGACCAACATCCTGGCGCTGAACGCTGCGGTGGAAGCGGCCCGTGCGGGCGAACAGGGTCGGGGCTTTGCCGTGGTGGCCAGCGAAGTGCGCAGCCTGGCCCAGCGCAGCGCCGAGGCAGCCAAGGAGATCAAAACCCTGATCAGTGCCAGCGTAGAGAACGTGGAATCGGGTTCGGCCCAGGTGGCGCAGGCCGGACAGAGCATGGAAGAGATCGTTGCCAGCGTGCAGCGCGTGAGCGACCTGATTGGCGAGATCACGGCATCCTCGACAGAACAGCGCGACGGCATCGCGCAGGTCAACCAGGCGGTCACGCACCTCGATCAGATGACACAGCAGAACGCGGCACTGGTGGAAGAGTCCACGGCCGCAGCCGCCTCGATGCGCGACCAGGCACAGCACCTGGCGCAAGCGGTGTCGGTGTTTAACGTGGGGGCCGTGGCCACCCGGGCTCCTGCAGCAGCGCCCCGGGCTGCAGCACCGGCGCCTGCACCTCGGCCCGCCGTGGCCAAGGCAACGGTCAGCGCGCCTCGCGTGGCGTCGGCCACCGCCCCGAAGGCCCCTGCGCCCGCCCCGGCGCGCCTGTCCGCGGCCAAGGCACCGGCTCCAACAGCCGCGCAGTCGGCAGCCCCTGCACCGAAGGCAGCAGCCAAGGGCGGGGACGACGATTGGGAAAGTTTCTGATCCCTGGCGGTCATGTGTCCCGAAGGCCGCTGGATTTAGCCCTGCCACGGCACTGATCGTGCGAAATAAGGGGTGATCCGGGTCAGGGCGTGCGCACACGCCAGCGCCGCCAGGCTGTGCGCTCCGGCCCTCGTTCATGTATTTTCATGCGCGAATTTTTGGCGTGTTTGCGATGCGGGTTTTCCCCGGTGGGGCGCAAATCCGCCAGTGCCTCTGGCTGGCGTAGGCTATGACCTGTCATTGATGTAATCGAATGTTTCTTGCGCGCTATGCGCAGAACATGGAAGCATCACCGGTCCACGAGGAAAAACAAACCATGCAATTTGACAATATCCGCGTCTCCCGCAAGCTGTGGAGCGCTTTTCTGGGGCTCATGATCGCCATGTTGCTTCTGTCTGCGTTTGCGCAGAACCGGGGCAACTCTTCAATGACGGCGGCCATGGACGCCGTGGTCGAGATCGAGGCCCGCATCTCGGCCGCCGTGCGCTGGCGGGGCGCCACCGAGACCGCCGTCACCATGGTGATCGGCGGAGCGGTCACTACCGATTCGGTGCTGGCCGAGCAGTACGGCGCCAAGGTCAAGGAGATCATTGGCAACATCAACAAGGTGCAGGAAGGCATCGTGGCAGGAGCCACCGCGCCCGAGGAAAAAGCCTCGCTCGACAAGGTGCTGGAGGCCCGCAAGGCCGTGCTGGCAGCCACTGCCAAGACCTGGGAGCTTAAGGGCGCGGGCGATGCCGTAGCCACCCAGCGTTATGCGGACAACGAATTTGCCCCCTTGGTCGCGAAATACCTCAAGGCGCAGGACGACTTTGTCGGCACGCTCGAAAAGCGCCGCGACGCGATCCGCGCCGACGCCACCCAGCGCCGCATCGACTACGCCATCACCGGCATCATCAGCTCCATGGTGTTGATGGCGGCCGGCCTGTTCCTGGCCTGGAAGCTGGTGCGCTCCATCACGCTGCCGCTGAACGAAGCGGTGGAAACCATCGATGCCATTGCGGCAGGTGATCTCACGCGCGAACTGCAATCCACCCGCAAGGACGAGTTTGGTCACATGCTGCGGTCGCTGTCGACGATGTCGGCGCAGCTGCGAGGTGTGGTGAGCGAGGTGCGCCAGGGGGTGGATTCGGTGTCGTCCGCATCCATCGAGATTGCCAACGGCAACCACGACCTGTCGGCGCGTACCGAACAGACCGCCTCGAACCTGGAAGAAACCGCAGCCAGCATGGAGCAGCTCACAGCCACGGTGAGCCAGTCGGCCGACACGGCCCGCCAGGCCAACCAGCTCGCTGGCACGGCGGCCCAGGCGGCAGCGCGGGGTGGTGAAGTGGTGGGTCAGGTGGTCACCAGCATGCAGCAGATCACCGACAGCAGCCGCAAGATCAGCGACATCATCGGCACCATCGACGGCATCGCCTTCCAGACCAACATCCTGGCGCTGAACGCTGCGGTGGAAGCGGCCCGTGCGGGCGAACAGGGTCGGGGCTTTGCCGTGGTGGCCAGCGAAGTGCGCAGCCTGGCCCAGCGCAGCGCCGAGGCAGCCAAGGAGATCAAAACCCTGATCAGTGCCAGCGTAGAGAACGTGGAATCGGGTTCGGCCCAGGTGGCGCAGGCCGGACAGAGCATGGAAGAGATCGTTGCCAGCGTGCAGCGCGTGAGCGACCTGATTGGCGAGATCACGGCATCCTCGACAGAACAGCGCGACGGCATCGCGCAGGTCAACCAGGCGGTCACGCACCTCGATCAGATGACACAGCAGAACGCGGCACTGGTGGAAGAGTCCACGGCCGCAGCCGCCTCGATGCGCGACCAGGCACAGCACCTGGCGCAAGCGGTGTCGGTGTTTAACGTGGGGGCCGTGGCCACCCGGGCTCCTGCAGCAGCGCCCCGGGCTGCAGCACCGGCGCCCGCGCCTCGGCCCGCTGCCACCGCCTCGGCTGCGTTGGGCAACCGGCCCGCTGCGGTCAAGGCACCCAAAGCCCCAGCGGCAGCCCGGCTGTCATCGCCGGCCTCCGCTGCAGCCGCCCCAGCGCCCAAGGCGGCGCATCAGCCATCAGCCGCACCCCGCGCGACAGCCGGGGGTAGCGATGATGATTGGGAGAGCTTCTGAGCAGGCACGGGCCTACAGTTGCGCCCCTTCGACGAGAAACTGCACCTTCCGCTCGCCCTTCCACTCGTTCACATCCAAGCGAAAGGCCAGCAAAACGCGGGCAGGCAGCTGCTCGGTGTGACCGAACCAGATCGCATCGACGGGGCTGCCCTGGTGGATCAGTTTGAGGGACAGGTGGTTCTTGGCCTCGCCCACTAGGCGCTGACTCACGATCTGCACCTCTTCACTGAACGTGGGGGGCGCGAAGCCCTGGCCCCAGACCTCGCGGTGCAGGGTGTCCACGATGTCGGCGCGGCAGTATTCAGGGGCCAGCGGGCCGTCGGTCTCGATGCGGCGGGTGAGGGTGGCGGCGTCCAGCCATTCCTGCGCGACCTGGGCAAAGGCCTGCTCGAACACATCGAATGATTCCTCGGCCACGGTGCAGCCCGCGGCCATGGCATGGCCGCCGAACTTCAGGATCACGCCCGGGTGGCGCTTGGCCACCAGGTCCAGCGCGTCGCGGAGGTGAAATCCGGGGATGGAGCGGCCTGAGCCTTTGAGCTCATGCTCCTTGCCCGGCGCGCTGCTGGCCGCAAACACGAAGGTGGGGCGGTGCAGCTTGTCCTTGATGCGGCTGGCCACGATGCCGACCACGCCTTCGTGAAAGTCGGGGTCGAACACGCTGATGGCGGGCGGGGGCTCCTCGCTCTCGTCAAACAGGCTCTCGGCCATCAGCATGGCCTGTTCGCGCATGCCGCTTTCGATGTCGCGGCGCTCGCGGTTGATGCCGTCCAGTGTGGCGGCCAGCTCGGCAGCGCGGCCTGCATCGTCGGTCAGCAGGCATTCGATGCCCAGCGTCATGTCGGCCAGGCGGCCTGCGGCGTTGATGCGTGGGCCCAGGGCAAAGCCAAAGTCGAAGGTGGTGGCCACGGGCGCCTTGCGGCCGGCGGCATGGAACAGTGCGGCGATGCCTGCGGGCATCTGCCCCGCGCGGATGCGCTTCAAGCCCTGGGCGACCAGGCGTCGGTTGTTGGCGTCGAGCTTGACCACGTCGGCCACGGTGCCCAGCGCCACCAGCGTGAGCAGCGGGTCGAGCTTGGGCTGGCTGGCGGCGTCAAAGACTCCGCGTGCCCGCAGTTCAGCGCGCAGCGCCAGCAGCACATAAAACATCACGCCCACACCGGCCATGGACTTGCTCTCGAACGGGCAGCCGGGCTGGTTGGGGTTGACGATGGCGTCGGCCGCCGGCAGTTCGGGGCCGGGCAGGTGGTGGTCGGTCACCAGCACCTGCAGGCCCAGCGCCTTGGCTTCGGCCACGCCGTCCACGCTGGCGATGCCGTTGTCCACGGTGATGAGCATGTCGGCACCCCGCTCGGCCACGCGGCGGGCGATCGAGGCGGTGAGGCCGTAGCCGTCGGTCACGCGGTCGGGCACCAGGTAGTCCACGTTCTGGGCGCCCAGCAGCCGCAGGCCGCGCACGCCCACGGCACAGGCGGTGGCGCCGTCGCAGTCGTAGTCGGCCACGATGATGAGCCGTTTGTTCTGCGCCATGGCATCGGCCAGCAGGCGGGCGGCCGCGTCAATGCCCTTCAAGCCCTGGTTGCCACTGGGCGGCAGCAGGCGGCCCAGGCCGTCGTCCAGTTCGTCCTTGGCTCGCACGCCGCGCGCGGCATAAAGGCGCGCCAGCAGCGGGTGCACACCGGCCTGCTCCAGCGCCCAGGCGGCGCGGGGCGGAATGTCTCTTGCTATTATTTTCATAGCTGCACCAGCATATTCGACAAGCGCATGGGGCGAAAAAGGCCTTGAAACCGCTGCACGAGGCTGCGTGGAGCGGTGTGGAAGCCCAGCGCATTGCGTTCGCCGCACAGGGTCAGCTGCACGGTGTTGCCGCTTTCGGCACGGCGCAGCAGGTCGGCCACGGGGCCAGCGTCCAGCGCTGCCCAGGCACTGGCCCAGGCGCGCCAGTCGTCGCGCAAGGCGGCGTCCCGCAAAGTGGTAGGAATGTGGGGCAGTGGGGGGGATGGGGTGGCGGGCGGTGGGCCAGCCAGTGCGCCCGTGCCGTGTACCCAGAACGAGTTGACGACCGGCAGCCCCTGCGCAGAGCGCTCCTCGTTGAAGGCGTGGGTGTACAGCAGCATCTGCATCTCGCTGTGCAGGCGGTGCAGGGTGCGGGCCTGTTTGGCATCGGGCATCCAGGCGCGCACGTCGCGCAGCAGCACGCGCTCCAGCGACGCGGTGGCCAGGTCGGCAAACAGCGGTCCGCTGGCCAGCCAGCGCGTGGGCTGGTCGTAGTGCAGGGTGATGCCGTCCTCGGCAAACCAGGGCGCCACGATGGCCAGCAGCGCGCGCGATGCGGCTTCGTCCAAGCCCAGTTGCGCCGGGTCGCGCAGGGTGACGTGGTCGGTGCTGACCTGCCACTGGCAGGGGGTGACGAAGGCCCATGCCTCGCCGTGGGTGGCCAGACCTTGCTGGTGGCGGTGCCAGGCCGCCCAGGGGATGCGGCCGTCCTGCGCGGGCAGGCCCAGGGCGCGGGCCACGGCACGTTCGTGGGGGGCGGAGAAGCTGGTTTCTTCGCCGGTGTCGTTGTATTCGGGGTGGGGGCTGAGCCGGGCCAGCAGCCGGTCCAGGTGGGGCAGGGCCAGGCCCTGTTGGGCTTGCTGGCATCCCGGCGAGGCGCTGGCGGCGTAGGGAATGAGCAAATGGGTGGTGTCCGACATCCCTCTATTGTCCGGGATGCCACAATCTGCCCCGCCTGTGGCGCGCATTCCGCACCGCGCAGGCCCTTCTTCCCATATCCATGCAAATTCCCTACGAACTGGCCCTGGGCTGGCGCTACACCCGCGCGGGCCGCGCCACGCGGCGCAACGGCTTCATCTCGTTCATCTCGGGCGTGTCCATGCTGGGCATCGCGCTGGGGGTGGCGGCGCTGATCATCGTGCTGTCGGTGATGAACGGCTTTCAGAAAGACGTGCGCGATCGCATGCTGAGCGTGGTCTCGCACATCGAGATCTTTGCGCCCCTGGGGGCCGCACTGCCCGACCCGGCGCTGACCCTGGCCGAGGCCAAGAAGAACCCGAACGTGATCGGGGCCGCGCCGTTTGTGGCGGCCCAAGCCCTGCTGGCGCGCGGCGAAGACATGAAGGGCGCACTGGTGCGCGGCATTGACCCGGCGCTGGAGGGCGCGGTGACCGACCTGGCCGCCACCAACGAGAAAACGCTGAACCTGCTGGTGCCCGGCGAGTTCCGCGTGGTGCTGGGGGGCGAGCTGGCGCGTGCCCTGGGCGTGCGGGTGGGCGACCCGGTGACGCTGATTGCGCCCGCCGGCCAGGTGACGCCCGCAGGCGTGGTGCCGCGCCTCAAGCAAATGACGGTGGCGGGCACGTTTGACTCGGGCCATTACGAATACGACTCGGCCCTGGTGCTGCTGCACCACGAGGACGCGCAGCGCATCTTCCGCCTGGAAGGCCCCACGGGCGTGCGCCTCAAGCTCAAGGACCTGCACCAGGCCCGCGAGGTGGCGCAGCAGCTGGCGCAGACCCTGAGCGGCCAGCTGCTGATCCGCGACTGGACGCAGCAAAACCGCACCTGGTTCGCCGCCGTGCAGCTCGAAAAACGCATGATGTTCATCATCCTCACGCTCATCGTGGCCGTGGCAGCGTTCAATCTGGTCTCCACCCTGGTGATGACGGTGACCGACAAGCGCGCCGACATCGCCATCCTGCGCACGCTGGGCGCCAGTCCCAAGAGCATCATGGGCATCTTTGTGGTGCAGGGCGCGATGGTGGGCGTGATCGGCACGCTGGTCGGCCTGCTGCTGGGCCTGGGCATCGCCTTCAACATCGACGTCATCGTGCCGGCCATCGAGCGTGCACTGAACGCGAGCTTTTTGCCCAAGGACATCTACCTCATCAGCAAGATGCCCAGCGAGCCGCAGAGCAGCGACATCGTGCCCATTGCGGTCATCTCGCTGGTGCTGGCCTTTGTGGCCACCCTGTACCCCAGCTGGCGCGCCAGCCGTGTGAACCCTGCCGAGGCGCTGCGTTATGAATGATGAGAAACACCCCCCTGAGACGCTCCGCGTCTTCCCCCCGCTCTCGCATTGCTGCGCAATGCGGGCAGAGGGACGCAGCCAGCGCGGCGGGGCGGCCCTTGCGCGGCCGCCCCGACCTGGCGAGCGCCAGTTTCATGCCATGGATCACTGAGATGAATGCTGTAAACAACACCGTGGTGCTGGAAGCCAAGGGCCTGACCAAACGCTTTACCGAAGGCCGCTTGGATGTGACCGTGCTCAAGGGCGTGGACCTGCAGATCCATGCGGGCGAAACGCTGGCGATTGTGGGTGCCTCGGGCTCGGGCAAGAGTACCTTGCTGCACCTGCTGGGCGGGCTGGATGCACCCACGGCGGGCACCGTGCGCCTGAAGGGCGAGGAGATGTCGTCGCTGTCAGCGGAGCGCCAGGGGCAGTTGCGCAACCAGCATCTGGGCTTTATCTACCAGTTCCACCACCTGCTGCCGGAGTTCAGCGCGCTAGACAATGTGGCCATGCCGCTGCGCATTCGCCGCCTGCCACTAGCCCAGTGCCATGCCGAGGCGGAGCGGGTGCTGGCGTCGGTCGGTTTGAAGGAACGGCTGATGCACCGGCCGGCCGAGCTGTCGGGCGGTGAGCGCCAGCGGGTGGCGATTGCGCGGGCGTTGGTGACGCGGCCGGCTTGTGTGCTGGCGGATGAGCCTACGGGCAATCTGGACCGGAGTACTGCGGATGGGGTGTTCGACCTGATGCTGCAGTTGGCGCGGGATCAGGGTACGGCGTTTGTGATGGTGACGCACGATGAGTCGCTGGCGGCGCGGTGTGACCGGGTGATGAGGTTGGTGTCTGGGGTTTTGGGGTGATTTTGGGCTCTGGCGCTTATTCATAAAGCGCTGAAAGCTATTGTTTTTATAGCTCGTTCTTGCCCTGTCCGTTCGGGTTGAGCTGGTCGAAGCACGGGCGTGCTGGTTTGGAAGGTATGCCTGTTTTCAGGGCGGAGGCCGGGAGTCGCCCGGCATGCGAGTAACTTTCTTTTGCTTCGCCAAAAGAAAGTCACCAAAGAAAAGGCGACCCCCAGTCTGCGACCCCTTCGCGGAGCGAAGGGGCAAACCTGCGGAGTGTCGGTTGCGGGGTGCGCCGCAGAACTCACTTCGCGCTGGCGCGCTTCGTTCAAACAACTGCGGCGAGTCAGTTCACGAAGCACGGGCGCTTCGACGCCCATGCCACCCCGCAACCGCCCCGCCGCAGGCGCAGCCAGCAGGGGTGGGACAGCCGAACATCCAACAGCCGGACATCCATTCGGGCCATTGCTTCGCTCGGCCCAGGCTGCGCAGTGCGTGGCGCTTGCGCCCGCGAGAATGGGCCGAGCGCAGCAAAGGCCCGTGTGGATGTTCTGTTCCCTTTGCCCCTCTGGATGCGCCGAGGAGCGCAGGGTTTGGCGGATCAGGGCTCGCGATTGTCTGAGCGCAGCGAGTTCGAGCGAGACCCCGCCAAACCCGAGCACCGCAGGTTGCCCCGAAGCGAAGCGCAGGGGACGCAGACAGTGGGGTCGCCCTTTCTTTGGTTCCTTTCTTTCGGCGACGCGAAAGAAAGGGACTCGCCTGCCGGGCGACTCCCGGCCTCCGCCCTCAACAAAGGCATGCGGCCATATCAGCCCACGCAGCCAAACACTACAAAATCAATAGCTACCAGCGCATATCCCACTAGCGCATCCGGCCAAAATCACCAAAAAATCACATCACCCGCCCATACCACCACACCGACAGCCCCGCCGCCGCCAACGCCAGCACCGCCCCCAATAACGCCAGCAAAGACGAAATCTCCGTCTCTTTCTTCTCCACCGTCAGTCGCGAACTCAACGTTTCATACACCTTCTTCAGGTCTGCTGCCGTCGCCGCATGAAAGTACTCGGCATTGGTCCGCGCAGCCACCGCCTTCAGCGTTTCCTCATCCAGCCGCACCCGCATCGACCAGCCCTCAAAGCCAATGGTCTCCCCCTGCACCGTGCCCACCCCCACCGTGTACACACGCACCCCTCGGTCGGCTGCCCACTTGGCGGCTTCCAGCGGGTCCACGCCTGTGGTGCGCTGGCCGTCGGTCAGCATGATGATGGCGGCCGAGTTGTAGGAGCCCGGGGCCACAGGCGTGAAGGTCTTGGCGGGGTCCTGTTGCTTGCCCAGCTCTTCGATGGGCCTGGGGCGCATGGCCTGGCGGCCGCCCAGCGCGGCGATGTCGATGCCCGCGTCGGGGAAGATCGTGGCCAGCGACAGCATGATGCCGTTGCCCGTGGCCGTGCCGCGCTGCAGCTGGAAGCTGTCGATGGCCTTGACCAGGTCTTCACGGCTCTGGGTGGGCAGCTGGGCCAGCTGGGCGCTGCCCGCAAAGGCCACGATGCCCACGCGCACATGGCGCGGCAGGTCGGCGATGAAGGCCTTAGCGGCGTTCTGGGCGGCGGTGATGCGGTCGGGCTCCACGTCAGCGGCGCGCATGCTGCCCGACACGTCCATGGCCAGCATGATGGTCTGGTCCTGTGAGGGCAGGGTGATGACGGCCAGGGGACGTGCGGCGGCCAGTAGCAGGGCCACCAGGGCCAGCAGGAACAGCGCGGGCGGGATGTGGCGGCGCAGGTGCTGGCCGGGGCCCATGGCCTCGCGCACCAGGGACAGGCTGGAGTAGGTCAGCGCTGTTTTCTTGCGCCGGTGCAGCAGCCACCAGTACAGCAGTACCAAGAGGGGCACCGCCAGCAGCAGCCAGAGCAGGGTGGGCCAGAGAAAAACCATGGTGTGTGTCCTTGGTGGCGAGTACAGCGTGCGCGGCGGGTGATTAACTAATTAATCAATCCATCGATCGGTCAGGCAGCGGCAGCCTGTGCGGCAGGGCCTGCGGATGCCGATACGGGGACGAGAGCGGTGCTGTGCGCCCGCACCCGGCGCTGGCGCAGGTCCATGAAGCGCAGCAGGGCATCGACCAGGTCGTCGTCGGTGCACAGCTCCAGCGTGTCGGCACCTGCGCGGGTCAGGCCCTCGCGCAGCGCGGCCTCGCGGTCGGCGGCCAGCTGGGCAAAGCGGCGGCGAAAGCCCGCGTCGTGTGTGTCCACCTGCAGTTGTTCGCCGCTTTCGGCATCGCGCAGCGTCACCAGGCCCACATCGGGCAGCTCCAGCTCCAGCGGGTCGAGCAGGCGCACGGCCACCACGTCATGCCGCTGGGCCAGTTGGGCCAGGGGCTTTTCCCAGCCAGGCGCGCTGATGAAGTCGGACACCACAAACACCGTGGACCGGCGCTTGAGCGTGGCCAGACCGGTTTGCAGCAGCCGGTGCAGCTCCGTGGCGCCGCCACCCGTCTTGTGCGGCGGCAGAGGGGTTTTGGAGGGCAGCAGTTTGTGCACCAAGTGCAGCACATGGGCGCGGCTGCTGCGCGGGGGCAGCACGACGTCCACCGCGCGCGCAGCCTGCGGGCTGGCGCCGCCATAGAGCACGGCGCCCACACGGTTGCCGTGGCGGGTGAGCAGGCGCGAAAGCACAGCCACAAAGCCGGTCAGGATGTCGCGCTTGGCATGGCCGGTGGGGCCGAAGCTGATGGACGGGCTCAGGTCCAGCAGAAACCAGGCCGACATTTCGCGGTCTTCGGTGAACACGCGCACATGGGGCGTGTTCAGCCGCGCGGTCACGTTCCAGTCGATGTGGCGCACGTCATCGTGCGGCTGGTATTCGCGCAGGTCGGTCAGGTCCAGGCCGCTGCCGCGCATCAGCGTACGGTAGTCGCCCTGCAGCAGGCCGTCCAGGCGGCGGATCACCTTCCACTCCAGCTCGCGCAGCAGCCGGTCGGCCTGCCCGGGCAGCGTGGGCAGGGTGTGCACCGTGGCGGATGTGGCGGGCGGCTTGCGGGTCATGGCGAGGGACTCAAGCGACTTTTTGTTCGTGGTGCAAGGGGCGCGCCGGTGCCGGGATCTTGGCCATGATGCGCTGGATGAGCGCGTCGGCATCCAGCCCCTCGGACAGTGCCTCGTACGACAACGCCACACGGTGACGCAGCACATCGGCGGCCAGGTCCACCATGTCTTCGGGCAGCACATAGTTGCGCCCGCGCAGCATGGCCAGGGCCTGCGCGCCCTCGGCCAGGGCGATGGTGGCACGCGGGCTGGCGCCGCAGCTGATGTAGCCGGCCAGGTCCTTCAGGCCATGCCGTGCGGGCTCGCGCGTGGCAGCCACCAGCTTCACGGCGTACTGCAGCATCGACGGGTCCACATACACGGTGCGGCATTCGGCCTGCAGCGCCGCCAGCTGCGCCGTGGTGGCCACGGGCAGTACCTGCACGGGCACATCGAGTGCACGCTGGGCGATCACGAACTCTTCCTCCTCGGTCGGGTAGCCCAGCAGCACCTTCATCATGAAGCGGTCCACCTGCGCCTCGGGCAGCGCGTAGGTGCCTTCGGTCTCGATAGGGTTCTGCGTGGCCATCACCAGGAAGGGCTCGGGCACCTTGTGGGTTTCGCCCGCAATGGTCACCTGGCGCTCCTGCATCACCTCCAGCAGCGCGCTCTGCACCTTGGCCGGGGCGCGGTTGATTTCGTCGGCCAGCAGCAGGTGAGTAAAGACGGGGCCCAGCGTGGTGCTGAACTCGCCGGTCTTCTGGTTGTACATGCGCGTGCCCACCAAGTCAGCGGGCACCAGGTCGGGTGTGAACTGGATGCGCTTGAAGCTGCCCTGGATGGTGCTGGCCAGCGTCTTCACGGTGAGCGTCTTGGCCAGGCCCGGCACGCCTTCGACCAGCAGGTGGCCCTGGGCCAGCATGGCGACCATGACGCGCTCCAGAAAACGGTCTTGCCCGACCACCACGCGTTTGACCTCGTAAAGCACCTGTTCCATCAGCGTGGCGGTGGCAGCGTTCGATGCATTGGGCGATGTGCTGGACGACATGGGGCTCCTTGCGATGATGGGTGGGAAGATGGTGATAGTGGTGTGTTGTACGTTCAGAACGGGGGCATGCCGACGGCGGACGCCGCGTTTTCAATGGGCACCGCAAAGCCGATGCCGATGAAGGTGCGCGCCTGGGTGGGGTTGAGGATGGCGGTGACGATGCCCACCACCTCGCCGTCCAGCGTCACCAGCGGGCCGCCGGAGTTGCCCGGGTTGGCTGCCGCGTCGAACTGGATCAGGTTGCTGAGCTGGCGCTTGCCCTCCGGCGATGTGAATTCGCGCTGCAGGCCCGACACCACGCCCGCCGAGGCCGAGGGGCCGATGCCAAAGGGAAAACCCACGGCCACCACATGGTCGCCCGGGCGCAGGTTCTGTGTGGACCGCAGGGTGGCGGCTTCCAGGTCGTCAGGTACCTTGTGGGCCTGCAGCACGGCCAGGTCATTTTCGGGTTGCACGCCGGTGATGCTGGCCGTGGTCTCCAGCCCGTCGTAGAAGGTGATGCCGATGCGGTCTGAGCCCGCCACCACATGCAGATTGGTCAGGATGACGCCTTTGTCCACGATGACCACGCCCGTGCCAATGCCGCGCTCGACCTCTTCCTTGCCGTTCTTGCTGCGCCCGTAGCCCACCACGCGCACCACCGAGGGGCCGATGCTCTCCACAGCCCGCGCGGCGGCAGAGGGCGGGGTGGTGGTCTCCAGCGTGCGCAGCACTGCGGCGTCGATGTCGTCCTGGGTGATCTTGCGGGCGGGGCTGCGGGTGTTGTGCCAGGCGCTGGCTACCAGCAAGGCCACCAACAGCACCACGATGGTCCACAGGGCGACCAGCTGGCGTTTGAATGCCCGGGGTGGCTGGGGCGTAGCGGCTGCGGTGGCGGCGCTTGTCGCCGCAGAATCATCTGCAGGCAGCGCTGCGTGGGCCGCGGCTTCGGTGGCATCCACCGCCGCAGGCGTGCGATTGCGGGCGGGTCGGGAGCTGCTGTAGAGGGCGGGCCGGGGCATCCTGTCACCTTTGCTCGTACACGCCAGGGCCTGGCGCACGCAAATGACAGTAGCACGGTTTGCCGGCAAATGCACATGCAGGGCTACACAGACCCACCACCCCCTGCGACAGCGGCCGCTGCAGCTTGCATCGGGCATCATCGGTGCATGACCGCCTGGATCGATACCCACTGCCACCTCGACGCCCCCGAGTTCGATGCCGACCGCGGCGCCGTCCGCACCCGGGCGGCGGCGCAAGGCGTTTGCCATTGCGTGATCCCGGCGGTGGAGCGCAGCAACTGGGACACCGTGCGGGCGCTGGCGCACCAGCATGGGGACAGCTATGCGCTGGGCATTCATCCCCTCTACACAGGGCGCGCCGAGGAGGAGGACCTGCAGCATCTGGCCCGGTACCTGGAGCAGCACCATGCTGACCCGCGCCTGGTGGCGATTGGCGAGATTGGTCTCGATTATTTTGTGCCGGGCCTCGACCCGGTGCGCCAGGAGCGGTTTTACCGCGCGCAGCTGCAGCTGGCCCGGCGGTTTGACCTGCCGGTGATCCTGCATGTGCGACGCTCTGCCGACAAGCTGCTCAAAGGCCTGCGGGATGTGCCGGTGCGCGGTGGCATCGCCCATGCTTTCAATGGCAGCCTGCAGCAGGCGCAGGCGTTCATTGGCCTGGGCTTCAAGCTGGGATTTGGCGGTGCGGTGACCTATGACCGCGCCCTGCAGCTGCGCCGCCTGGCCACCGAACTTCCCGGCGACGCCCTGGTGCTGGAGACCGACGCACCCGACATTCCACCCCACTGGCTTTACACCACCGCCGCAGAGCGCGCTGCCGGGCAGCCCCAGGGCCGCAACAGCCCGGGGGAGCTACCCGGCATTGCGGCCGTGGTGGCCCAGTTGCGCGGCGAGTCTGTGCCGGCGCTGGCTGGCAGCACCAGGGCCAATGCCTTGGCCGCGTTGCCCCGGCTGGAGAGTCTGCTGGCAGACGCGCGGCCATCGCAGGGCGGATGAGAGACCGACAAGAAAGATGAATGGGGAGAAATTTGAGAGCTTGATGCCCTGTGGCAAAGGGCCGACAGCTATCTTTTTTGGTCCGCCAGACGGGGCTGACGGTCCTTTGGGGCCAAAATTGCCCCATGTCCCCAGCCCCTGTTGCAGCCGGCCCCTCTTTGGCCTCCACCCCTGACGCCTCCGGTCCGTCCGCGCGCTGGCTGGGCCTGCCGCCGGTAGCAGGTGCGCGCACCGTGGTGCTGGTGCTGGGCAGTTTTCCGGGGGCTGCGTCATTGCAAGCCCGCCAGTACTACGCGCACCCCCAGAACCACTTCTGGAAGATCCTGCAGGCCTTGTGGCCCCAGCATCCCTTGCCCCCAGCGGGGCAGGATGGCTATGCGGACCGCTGCGCCTGGCTGCTGGATCGCGGCCTGGGGCTGTGGGACGTGTACCAGAGCTGCGAGCGCGAGGGCAGCCTGGACACCAGCATCCGCAATGCCCGGCTCAACGACTTTGCCGCGCTGCGCAGCGTGTGCCCCCAGCTGGCTGCGCTGGCGCACAACGGTGCGGAGAGTTTCCGGCACGCGCCGGCGGCGCTTGCCGCGCTGGGTGCCGCCGGGCAGCCGACGCTCTTGCCGCATGATGTGGGGAAGTCAGGCGCACGGCCCATTGAGGCCGTGCGCCTGCCATCGACCAGCCCGGCCAACGCCTCCTGGAGTTTTGAACGTAAATTGACCGCCTGGGCCGATGTGATGGCCCGGCACGGATTGCTGTGAATGGCCCGTAAAAAAGAAACCTTGCAAGAACTGCCCGAAGTCAGCGTGTCTGACGACGGCGAAGTGCGCCACCTGCACCTGGGTACACCCTGGATACAGGGCTCCATGCGCATCGACGAGCCCTTTGCCCTGGAGCTGGAATACGTGCAGCGCATGATGGCCTGGCTGCTGTTCGCTGACCTGGCGCAGGTGTCCAAGGGCCATGCCATGCAGCTGGGCCTGGGGGCTGGTGCCATCACCAAGTTCTGCCACAAAAAGCTGCGCATCTGCGCCACCGCCATTGAGTTGAACCCGCAGGTGCTCGCTGTGTGCCGCCAGTGGTTCAAGCTGCCGCCCGACGGCCCCAAACTGCGCGTGGTGCTGGCCGATGCGGCCAAGGAGATCCAGAACCCCATGTGGCTGGGCACGGTGGATGCGCTGGCCGTAGACCTGTACGACCACGAGGCTGCGGCCCCCGTGCTCGACAGCCCCGACTTTTATGCCGACTGCCGCGCGCTGCTCACGGAGACGGGCTGCATGACCGTGAACCTGTTTGGCCGCGCGTCGAGCTTTGACCGCAGCCTGCAGAGCATGGCGCAGGCGTTTGGCGACGATGCGCTGTGGGCGTTCAAGCCCACACGCGAAGGCAACACGGTGGTGCTGGCGCAGCGCACACCCACGCGGCCCAAGCGCGCGGAGCTGGCCGAAAAGGCCGAGGCAATCCAGGCGCGCTGGGACCTGCCCACTTCCAAATGGCTGCGGGTGTTCAAGCCCGTGAAGCCCTGAAAGGAATCTTGCAATGAATGCTTCTGCCCTGACGCCTGACCGGTTGAAATCGGCTTCGCACGTCGGCCCGGTGGACTGGCGCCGCATGGTCCAGTGGCTCAGCGATGACAAGGTGATCTCGCGCGAGGAAGCGCAGCGCACCGTGGCCCGTTGTTCGCAGGCCGAGAGCTCCCAGCACGCCCTGGTGCGCCTGGCCAGTGTGGCCATGGAGCGTGCCAGCGACGGCAAGCCGCTCGACATCGAGGCGCTGTCCGAGTATCTGGCGCAGCGCGCGGGCCTGGCCTACATGCGCATCGACCCGCTCAAGGTCGATGTGGGCCGCGTGGCCGACTCCATGAGTGCCACCTACGCGGAGCGCCACAAGGTGCTGCCTGTGCAGGTGACCAGCAAGGAGGTGGTGGTGGCCACGGCCGAGCCTTTCATCGACGACTGGGTGGCCGAGGTGGAGCGGCAGTCCCGCCGCTCGGTGCGCAGGGTGGTGGCGAACCCGCAGGACATCCACCGCTTCACGGCCGAATTTTTTGCGCTCGCCAAGTCGGTGCGTGCGGCGCAGAAGGCCGGAGGAAGTTCGGGTGGCAACAGCTTTGAACAGCTGGTGGAGTTGGGCAAGAGCAACAAGCAGCTTGACGCCAACGACCAAGGCGTGGTCAAGGTGGTGGACTGGCTCTGGCAGTACGCGTTTGACCAGCGTGCCAGCGACATCCACCTGGAGCCGCGCCGCGACCAGGGTGTGATCCGTTTTCGCATCGATGGTGTGCTGCACCCGGTGTACCAGATGCCCATGGGCGTGCACAACGCGATGGTGGCGCGCATCAAACTGCTGGGCCGCATCGACGTGGTCGAGAAGCGCCGCCCGCAGGACGGTCGCATCAAGACCCGCAACCAGCGGGGCGAAGAGGTGGAAATGCGCCTGTCCACCTTGCCCACTGCGTTTGGCGAAAAGATGGTCATGCGCATCTTTGACCCCGACAACGCGGTCAAGGACCTGGACGCCCTGGGCTTTGCGCAGCACGATGCACAGCGCTGGGAGGCGCTGGTGCAGCGCCCGCACGGCATCATCCTGGTGACCGGGCCCACGGGCTCGGGCAAGACGACCACGCTGTATTCCACCCTCAAGCGCGTGGCGACCGAAGAGGTCAACGTGAGCACGGTGGAGGACCCGATCGAAATGATCGAGCCCAGCTTCAACCAGACCCAGGTACAGCCGCAGCTCGACTTCAACTTTGCCGAAGGCCTGCGCGCCCTGATGCGGCAGGACCCCGACATCATCATGGTGGGCGAAATCCGCGACCTGGAGACCGCCGAGATGGCCATCCAAGCCGCGCTGACGGGCCACCTGGTGTTCTCGACCCTGCACACAAACGATGCACCCAGCGCCATCACCCGCATGATGGAGCTGGGCGTGCCCTCGTACCTCCTCAACGCGACCTTGCTGGGCGTGCTCGCACAGCGGCTGGTGCGTACGCTGTGCAAGCAGTGCAAGCAGAAGGACGAGACTGCGAGCCGCGATGCCCTGGCCGAGGTGGTCAAGCCCTGGAAGATCAATGGCAGTTATCACCCCTACAAGCCGGTCGGTTGCGTGGATTGCCGGATGGGAGGCTTTCGAGGCCGCATGGGGCTGTATGAACTGCTCACCGTCAGCGAGGCGCTGAAGGACAAGATCACACAGGCGCCTTCCATTGATGTGCTGCGCCGCCAGGCCGTGCAAGATGGCATGCGCCCCCTGCGCCTCGCAGGCGCGCTGCGAGTGGCCGAAGGCCTGACGACGATGGACGAGGTGATAGCGGCGACACCGCCGCTGGAGTGAGCGCAGCAGCGGGCGGGGTTGCGATGGTTGCAACCTGCTTTTTTCGTCCCTTTTTTGTTTCTGAGACGGTCTTCTGGGTGGCGTGCACCGCAGCCAGGCGGGGCAGGGCGTTACCGGATGTAGGTGGAATCCACATCGCGCTGCCCCCGCCTAGCCAGCACAATCGCGCAGTCGAGAATTCCGTCAAGGAGACAATTCGTGAAAATCAAGAGTAACAAAGACTTTGCGTCCGGGCTCATGTTCATGGGCGTCGGTATCGCATTTGCGTGGGGTGCCACCACCTACAACGTGGGGTCGGGTGCGCGCATGGGGCCCGGCTACTTCCCGCTGTTGCTGGGGATCTTGCTCGCCGTCATCGGCAGTGTGATCACCTTCAAGGCAATGACCGTGGAAACGGCCGATGGCGACAAGATCGGCAAATGGGCCTGGAAGCCCCTGTTCTTCATCCTCGCCGCCAACTTCGCCTTCGGCATTCTGCTGGGCGGCCTGCCAAGCCTGGGTATCCCGGCGATGGGGCTCATCGTGGGCATCTACGCGCTGACCTTCATCTCCAGCTTGGCTGGCAATGAGTTCAATGCCAAGGCTGTATTCGTACTGGCCACCGTACTTGCCGCCGGCAGCTACGTGGCCTTCGTGTGGGCGCTCAAGCTGCAGTTCCCTGTGTGGCCGAGTTTCATCGCAGGTTAAGCAGGAGCACCAACCATGGATCTTATTAACAACTTGTCGTTGGGTTTTGGTGTTGCTTTCACCTTCCAGAACCTGATTTACTGCTTTGTGGGCTGCTTGCTCGGCACGCTGATTGGCGTGCTGCCCGGCATCGGCCCGGTGGCGACCATCGCCATGCTGCTGCCCGCCACGTACGCGCTGCCCCCTGTGGCTGCGCTGATCATGCTGGCCGGTATCTATTACGGCGCCCAGTACGGTGGCTCGACCACCGCCATTCTGGTGAACCTGCCGGGCGAGTCCTCGTCGGTGGTGACCGTGATTGACGGCTACCAGATGGCGCGCAAGGGGCGAGCGGGGCCTGCGCTGGCGGCTGCCGGCCTGGGGTCGTTCTTCGCCGGTTGCGTGGGTACGCTGATCCTGGCGGCCTTTGCACCTCCCTTGACCGAAGTGGCCTTCAAGTTCGGCCCCGCTGAATACTTCTCGCTGATGGTGCTGGGCCTGATCGGTGCCGTGGTGCTGGCCTCGGGTTCGCTGCTCAAGGCGGTGGCCATGATCGTGCTGGGCCTGCTGATGGGCTTGGTGGGTACGGACGTGAACTCGGGTGTGGCCCGCTTCAGCTTCGACATCCCCGAACTGACCGACGGCATTGGCTTCGTGACCATCGCCATGGGTGTGTTCGGCTACGGTGAAATCATTGCCAACCTGTCGCGCCCTGACGAAGACCGCGAGGTGTTCACTGCCAAGGTGCAGGGGCTGTTCCCCACCAAGGAAGACTTCAAGCGCATGATCCCTGCGGTGCTGCGCGGCACGGCCCTGGGTTCTGCCCTCGGCATCCTGCCCGGTGGCGGCGCACTGCTGGCAGCGTTCGCGGCCTACACGGTCGAGAAGAAGACCAAGCTGCAGCCTGGCGAAGTGCCTTTCGGCCAGGGCAACATCCGTGGCGTGGCGTCGCCTGAGTCGGCCAACAATGCCGGTTCGCAGACTTCGTTCATCCCGCTGCTGACTCTGGGCATTCCCCCCAACGCCGTGATGGCGCTGATGGTGGGTGCCATGACCATCCACAACATCCAGCCTGGTCCCCAGGTGATGACCAGCAACCCCGAACTGTTCTGGGGCCTGATCGCCTCGATGTGGATCGGCAATGCGATGCTGGTGATCCTGAACCTGCCGCTGATTGGCATCTGGATCAAGCTGCTCACGGTGCCTTACCGCTGGCTGTATCCGTCCATCGTGCTGTTCTGCGCGGTGGGTGTGTATTCCACCAACAACAACACCTTCGACATCTGGATGGTGGGTGCGTTCGGCCTGATTGGCTACATCTTCCACAAGCTGGGTACCGAACCTGCGCCTCTGCTGCTGGGCTTCATCCTGGGGCCGATGATGGAAGAAAACCTGCGCCGTGCGCTGCTGCTGTCGCGTGGCGACTGGAGTGTGTTCGTCACGCGTCCGCTGTCGGCAGGCCTGCTGGCGGCAGCGGCCCTGCTGCTCGTCATCGTGCTGCTGCCAGCCGTGAAGAGCAAGCGCGAAGAGGCGTTCGTGGAAGACTGATCGGCTCCGGCTGTTTTTCCACCCTGACCAACGGCACCTTCGGGTGCCGTTGTTTTTTGGGCAGTGGCGTCCACATGGCACTGCCGTCGCCAGTACACAATCGCGGGCAGAGGTCCGCATGTCCACACCCTTTCTCCCCACGCAGCACCCCCACCGGGTGATGCTGCACAACGAAATCCACGCCCGCCCTCCGGAGGCGATGAACGCCCCGCTGGCCATCGCCCACATCGTGATGTTGGCCGATGCCGCCGGACGCGAGGCCAGCCGGGCCCATGTGACCGCACTGCTGCGTGATCACCACATGGCGCTGCCCGATGCACAGACCACCCACTTGCGGATGGATTTGGGCGCTTTTCGCCTGCGCTGGGAGCTACACACCGAGTTCGTCACCTGGACCTTCATGGTCCCGACGCCCGTGGAGGCGTTTGGCGAGCGCGAACCCGCGAGCGCCGTGGATTCTGTGCCCCACGACTGGCTGGCGACCTTGCCCGGCCAGTGCCTTTGCAGCCTGAACCTGTGGGTGTTGCCCACGCACACCTTCGGCTCGGGCTCTCTGGTCAAGCATGTGCTGCACGAAGACACGCTGGTGGCGTCCACCGTGGCGGATGGGCATGGCGAGGTGTACACCGACTTTGCGATCCATGCGGACGGTTTCTCGCGCATGGTGTTGCTGGCGGGGGGCATGACGCCGAGGCGCCTGGGGCGCTTGGTACAGCGGCTGCTGGAGATCGAGACCTACCGCATGGCGGCTTTGCTGGGACTGCCCGCCGCCCGCGAGGCCGCCAGCGTACTGGCCTTTGCCGAGCGAGAACTGGCCGCCCTGGCCGAGGCCATCCGCACGGCCAACCGCGATGACGAGCCTGCCTTGCTCGACCGGCTGACGCGCCTGGCGGGGCAGGTGGAAAGCCAATATGCAGCCACGCATTCGCGCTTTTCGGCCAGCAGCGCCTACTTTGAATTGCTGGATCGGCGCATCCAGGACGTTGCCGAATCGCGCCTGGCGGGCATGCAGACCATCCGGGAGTTCATGGACCGGCGCCTGACCCCCGCGCGCAGCACCTGCGAATGGGCCACCCGGCGGCAGGATGCGCTGTCGCAACGCGTGTCGCGCATGAGCAACCTGTTGCGCACCCGGGTGGAGATCGAGCAGCAGCAAAGCAGCCAGGCGTTGCTGACGACCATGAACCACCGGCAGGACCTGCAGCTGCAAATGCAGTCCACGGTGGAAGGGCTGTCCGTGGCGGCCATCACCTATTACATCGTCGGGCTCGTCAGCTACCTGGCCAAGGGCGCGCAAAAGCTGGGGTGGCCGTTGTCCGCAGAGACCACGGCAGCCCTGGCGATTCCGGTGGTTGCGGCCGGGGTCTGGTGGTCATTGCGGCGTCTGCATCAGCGGGTGTTTCACAAACACCGCTGAGACTGTGCGTCCGGTGATTCGGCAGGCAGGACAGGAGCGGCTTCAGCCCGGCTGCCATCGCTGATGAAGGGGGCGCCCGCGCAGAGGTTCGATGGCCTCGACGGCCCTGTCGTGCCACACTTGGTTCGAGCCTTCCGGCGGTACCGGGTGGGCAGACACTACCGCGGGCGCCTCGCGCCCCTCTCTAGCGTGACCACTGAAAAAAAGAGCATTGCCTCCGGCCTTGTGCTGGCATTCCTGGGCTCCATCGCATTCAGCGGCAAGGCCATCATCGTCAAGCTCGCCTACCGCCATGGGGTGGACGCGGTCACGCTCATCATGTACCGCATGCTGTTTGCGCTGCCCATCTTTGCCGTGATGGCATGGTGGGCCAGCCGGGGCAAGCCACCGCTCACACGCAAGGACTGGCTGGGCGTGCTGGGCCTGGGCGTCACCGGGTACTACCTGGCGAGTTTTCTGGACTTTGCCGGGCTGGCCTACATCAGCGCCAGCCTGGAGCGCCTCATCCTGTACCTCAACCCCACGCTCGTCGTGCTGCTGGGCTGGCTGCTGTATGGGCGGGGCATCCGCTGGGCACAGGCCGCAGGCATGCTGGTGAGCTACAGCGGGGTGGTGCTGGTGTTCGGGCACGAGGCCAACCTGCAGGGCGCCAACGCCGCCTGGGGTACGTTGCTGGTGTTTCTGAGCGCAGTCAGCTATGCCATTTACCTGGTCTACAGCGGCGAGATGGTGCAGCGCCTCGGTTCGCTGCGGTTGGTGGGGCTGGCCACCACGGTGGCGTGCCTGTGCTGCCTGCTGCAGTTTGTGGTGCTGCGCCCGTTGAGTGCTGCGGTGGTGGCCCCGGAGGTGATCTGGTTGTCGGTGCTCAATGCGACCCTTTGCACGGCGGCGCCCGTGCTGATGGTGATGATGGCCATTGAGCGCATTGGCGCGGGCATGGCCGCACAGACGGGCATGGTGGGCCCGTTGTCCACCATCCTCATGGGTGTGTGGATTTTGGGCGAACCGTTCACGGTATGGGTGGCAGCGGGTACGGTGCTGGTGATGGCAGGCATTTTCATCTTCACCCGCATGGCGCGCAGGGCCTGAGCGTCGTCGCCCTCACCCGATAGCGGCACATGCCAAGCCGCGAGCCTCCATGCACCCAGGGGCCGTGTGCGTCAGCAGACGGGGGCAGACGCCTGGCGTGTTCTACGAGGTCTTTTTCCGGGGTGCTGCCTTGCGGGCTGGTGCCTCTGGCGGTGCTGCGGGAGACGGAGCCGCCGCCGCTGCGGGGGCAGCCTTGGGGCTCATGCGCTGGGCGACTGTCACGGGAGCCGTCCCGGTGAAGCCATCGAGGTTTTTGCCCATGGCCAGTTCCAACTGCTCCAGGCGTGCCTGTGCAGGGGGGTGCGTGGCCAGTGCCAACGTGAAGGCAGGGTTGTCCGGCGTGGCGGTGCGCAGGTGCTGCAGCACCGACACCAGTCCGTAGGGGTCAAACCCCGCGCGGGTGGCCAGGGCCACGCCCGTGCGGTCGGCATCGTACTCATCGGTCTGGTCCAGGCCACGCGCATACAGGTTGCGCCCCAGTGCCAAGAACTGCGAGGCCACCACGTTGCCCACGGCGCTGGTCTTGATCTGCGAGGCCACCAACTGCGTGAGCATGCCCGACTGCGCCGTCTTGCGAATGGCCAGCAGGTGGTGCTTGGCGGTGACATGGGTGATTTCGTGGGCCAGGATGCCCGCCAACTCGGCCTCGTCGGCGCAGCGGTCGATCAGACCCTTGGTCACGAACACATAACCACCTGGCGCCGCAAAGGCGTTGTAGCCCGGGTCGTCCAGCACCACAAAAGTCCATGGCAGGTTGGGGCGTGGTGACTGCAGGCTGATCCAGCGCCCAAGCTGGTTCACATACCGCTGCAGCGCCATGTCCGGGTGCAGCGGCTTGCTGCCCAGCAGCACGGCCGAGAGTTGGCGGCCTATCTCGATCTCGCGGGGCTCGTCAATGCTCTCGACCGAGCGGGTGAGCATGCTGATGAGGTCATCCCCCTGGCCTGCGGGAGCGCCCCCTCCGGTGATGGCGCCCAGCAGGCCGCCGCCCGTGTTGCTGGTGGTGCTGCCACCGCCTAGGGCGTTGAGCAGGTTCATGACCCCCTGGCTCTGCCCCTGGCTGGGCAGCAGGGTCAGGGCCAGAGCGGTGCAGGCCGTTGCAAACAGCCGGATGCGGGGGGGGGAATGGGGCAGGCGCATGGCAGCTCTCGCTCAGTTGGGGCTGAAATTGGGATCAGAGGGGTTGTTGGACGAGCCTGTTGCCCCCGATCCGCCACTGGAGGAGGGGCGGGGCGGCTCGGCCAGCGGGGCCACGTTGCGTGGCTGCAGCGCTGCATTGCTGGCGAACTGGCGGGCCTGGTCGGCATTGACGCGCAGGCCCTCAGCCTGGCTCACGGCTGCGGGGTTGGGTTGGGCCTTGGCGATGTCTTCGGCGCCCAGACCCCGGATACCCACGGTAGAGGTGGCCGTGGTGGTGGTGCCGCTGTTGCCGCCAAACAGGCTGCCCAGGCCGCGCATGCCGCTGGTGGCCGCATTGCCCGTGGCGGGCGCGGAGCCCGACTGGGGCCCGAGGTCGAACATGTGAACCCAGCCAGTGGCGCCTTGCGCAGTGCTGACCTTGGTCCAGGGGCCCTTGCGCTCGCTTGTGCGCGTGACCACGGCATTGGCCTCCAAGGGCGCCACGCTGGCGCCGCTTTCTGCGGGGGTGTCGCGCAGCTGGGTGGCGCGTTTGATCACGGCCGCTTCCTGCGCCTGTGCGGTGGTGGCAAACAGTGGCAGTAGGGCCATCGCGGCCGATGCCAGCCAAGGGGCCAGGGCTTTGCAGTGCAGCCGGTTCATGATGAAGCTCTCCCACTATGATTTGATGACGCGCACTTGTATCAGTGTGCAACCAGGAGATTGTTATGGATTTGGGTATTGCAGGCAAATGGGCGCTGGTGTGCGGCGCGAGCAAGGGGCTGGGTTATGGCTGCGCGCAGGCGCTCGTGCGAGAGGGTGTCAATGTGGTCATCAACGCCCGCAACGCAGAGGCGCTGCATCAGGCTGCTACTCGTTTGATAGCTGACGGTGCAAGCAACACCGGCACTAGGGGCCAAAATGGCGTCCAGCCGCAGGTGCTGGCAGTGGCGGCCGACATCACCACCCCAGAGGGACGCGCAGCGGTGTTCTCGGTGGCGGGCGGCCCGGGGCGGGACTTTGACATCGTGGTCACCAACGCAGGCGGCCCTCCCACCGGCGACTTCCGCGACTGGAACCGCGATGCCTGGATCAAGGCCGTGGACGCCAACATGCTGACTCCCATCGAGTTGATCCAGGCCACTGTGGATGGCATGGCTGCCCGTGGGTTTGGCCGCATCGTCAACATCACGTCGAGCGCCGTGAAGGCACCCATCGACATCCTGGGCCTGTCCAACGGCGCGCGCAGCGGTCTCACGGGGTTTGTGGCGGGCGTATCGCGCAGCAAGATTGCGGCGCGCGGGGTGACCATCAATAACCTGCTGCCCGGCAAGTTTGACACCGACCGCCTGGCCGCCACCGTGACGGCGGCGGCCAGCAAGGCGGGCAAGAGTGTTGAGGACTTGCGTGCTGCCCAGCAGGCGCAGATTCCGGCGGGACGCTATGGCACGGCCGAAGAATTTGGCGCCATCTGCGCCTTCCTGTGCAGCATGCAGGCAGGCTACATGACCGGCCAGAACGTGCTGGCCGACGGTGGTGCCTACCCTGGCACGTTCTGACGCCGGCCGGGCTGTGCGCTGCGCTGGCGCAGAGCCCCCGCAGGCCAGGGATGCACCCGTGGTGTTTTGCCGACAGCTTTACCGGCGCGCTGAATAATTGGTGGAATACTGCGGGCCAGCGCCCGCTACTGTCCGCCGCCATGTACCCTGCCCACACCCCCTTTCTGCTGCGCCTGAAACGCCACGCTGCACTGTTGTGCATGGCGCTGGGGGCATGGGGTGCCGCGCAGGCTGCCGATCCGGTCAACACGCCCGGCGCGGGTGCCACTGCGGCGGTTCCTTACCGCTTGCGCATCGTGGGGGGGCTGGCGGGCATCAGCCAGTACAACCGGCAGGAAGAGCCCTTCTGGACCAAAGAGCTGGCGCGCCTGAGCGCCGGGCGCTTCCAGGCCGAGATCGTGCCCTTTGACCGGGCGGGCGTGCCCGGCGCCGAAATGCTGCGGCTGTTGCAACTGGGCGTGGTGCCTTTTGGCACGACCCTCATGAGTTCGTTCACCGCGCAATACCCCGAATACACCGCGCCCGACCTGGCCGGGCTGAACCCCGACATCGCCACCCTCAAGACCACGCTGGCTGCGTTTCGTCCCTATCTCGAAAAAGCGCTGCGTGAACAACACGGCGTCGAGGCGCTGGCCATCTACGTGTACCCCGCGCAAGTAGTTTTCTGCAAGAAGCCGCTGCGTGCATTGGCCGAACTGACCGGCCGGCGCGTGCGTGTGTCGTCGGCCACCCAGGCCGATTTTGTGGGAGCCCTGGGCGGGGTGCCCGTGCTGACCAGCTTTGCGCAGATCGTGCCGAGCTTGACGGCGGGCAATACCGAATGTGCGATCACCGGCACCATGTCGGGCAACATGCTTGGCCTGCCCGCGCTCACCACCCACGTGCACACCCTGCCGGTCACCTGGGGGCTCGCTGTGTTCGGTGCCAACCAGGCCGCCTGGGCTGCGCTGCCGGCCGATCTGCGCACGCTGCTCAAGCGCGAGCTGCCCCGCCTGGAGGCCGCCATCTGGGCCGAATCCGAACGCGAAACCGCGGACGGCCTGGCTTGCAACCGGGGCGCGCCCACCTGCAGCGCCGGCACCAAGGGCAGCATGGTCGTGGTGTCCGCATCCTCCCAGGATGAGCGCAGCCGCCAGGAGATCCTTCAATCCACCGTGTTGCCGCGCTGGGTGCAGCGCTGCGGCGCCCGGTGCGCACAGGTCTGGAACCAGACCATCGGGCCGGCGCGTGGTCTGCAGGCAGCGCCTGCGAAATGACCGAGTCCGCTGCACCCTCGCGCATCAAGGCCTATGTCTGGGCGGGCGCCGCAGTGTTTGTGGCGGCTGTGGTGGTGGTGGCTGCCACCCTGGCATGGAACGCCCGCCAGGCCGCGCTGGCCGACAGCGAGGCGCAGGCCACGCGCTTCGTTGCAGGAGCAGAAGCCGCCCTCAACCGGTCGCTGCTGGCGGTGGATGTGCTGCTGGCCAGCATGGACGAGCTGCTCGGCCTGTCCCATGCCATGACCGCTTGGGTGGACCCCGAAACGGCCAGCCAGCGGCTGCGTGGGTCGGCCCGGCAGAACCTCATGGTGCGCTACGTGGCGGTGCTCGACGGCACAGGCAAGACCCTGGCATCGTCCGACCCGGCCGGCGGGGGCCTGCTGGTGCAGTTGCCCGCGGGTTTTCTGGAGGCCGTGCTCGAGCAACCGGTGTCCACCCTGATGGTCAGCGCGCCGGTGGTGAGCTTTGCCAGCTCCGAGCGGGTGCTGTACTTTGCGCGCCACCTGCGCATGGCCGACAGCTCGCGCGTGGTGGTGGTGGCCGAGCTGCCGGTGTCCGTGCTCAGCTCGGTGCTGGTGCAGGGCGTGGACATCAATGGCCTGCAGGTGACGCTGGAGCGAGCCAACGGGCTGCTGCTGCTCAGCGTGCCCAACCGCGAAGACGTGACCGCGCCCCTCCTCGCGCCGCCCATTGGTGACCTGGCGAACCAGGGCATGGCCTGGGAGGCCCCCGCACGCCTGACGGGCGAACCTTCGCTCGTGGTGTTCCGGCCCATCCTGTACCAAGACCTGCGCATCGCGGCCAGCATTCCGCTGAGCGCGGCGTTGGCCAACTGGCGCGACCAGCGCGACGCCATTGCGCTGACCACCTTGCTGTTCATTGCCATGATCTTGGCCGCAGGGGTGCTGGCACTGCGGTATGTGGACCGGATGTCGCAGGCCCGCCTGGCCATCGCGCAGTCCAAGGCCACGCTGGACCAGGCGCTGGAGTCCATGGTCAGCGGCTTCTTGCTGCTCGACAACCAGCAGCGCGTGGTGCAGTGGAACCTCCAGCTGGAGACCATTCTCCCGTGGCTGCGGGGCGTGATGAAGCCGCTGGTGCCGTTCAGGACGGTGCTGGAGGCCACGGTGGAGCACCATGTGCCCAGCCTGCAGGGCGACGAGCGCAAACGCTGGGTAAACCAGCGCCTGCAGCGGCAAAAGCACCAGTCCGAGCCACGCGAGCAGTCCTACGCCAACGGCAGCACCATCCAGATCACCGAACGCGCCACGCCCGATGGAGGGCTGGTTATCAGCTACCACGACGTGACCGCGTTGCGCAAGGCCAGCACCGAGATCGAGAGCCTGGCCTTCTACGACCCGTTGACCAACCTGCCCAACCGCCGCCTGCTGATGGACCGCATGCAGCAGGCCATCGCTGCCAGCGTGCGCAGCGGGCAGTACGGAGCCCTGCTGTTCCTGGACCTGGACCACTTCAAGACCCTGAACGACACGCGCGGCCACGAAGTGGGCGACATGCTGCTGCGCCAGGTGGCCCAACGCCTGAAGACCTGCGTGCGGCGCGAGGACACGGTGGCGCGGCTGGGGGGCGACGAATTCGTGGTCATGCTCAGCGACCTGTCGGTCCATCGCGACGAGGCTGCGGCCCAAGCGCGGCGGGTGGGCGAGAAGATCCTGCGCAAGCTCAACGTGCCCTACACCCTGGGCGGCAACGCACACCACAGCACGCCCAGCATCGGCGCCACGCTGATGGGCGGCTCCCTGCAATCGTCGGTGGACCTGCTCAAGGAGGCCGACATTGCGATGTACCAGGTCAAGTCGCAGGGGCGCAACGCGCTGTGCTTTTTTGACCCGCAGATGCAGATCGTCATCAGCATGCGGGCGCAGCTGGAGAGCGACCTGCAGATGGCGCTCACGGCGCGGCAGTTCGTGCTGCACTACCAGCCCCAGTTCCACCTGGACGGCCGTGTGGTGGGCGCTGAGGCCCTGATCCGCTGGCAGCACCCCGAGCGCGGGCTGGTCGCGCCCGGCGAATTCATTGGCGTGGCCGAAGAGAGCGAACTCATCGTGCCCATGGGGCACTGGGTGCTGCGCACGGCCTGCGAGCAGCTGGCTGCCTGGCAGGGGGACGAGCGCTACCGGCACCTGCAGGTGTCCGTCAACGTGAGTGCGCGGCAGTTTCGCCAGCGCGACTTCGTGGCCCGCGTGGTGGAGGTGCTGCGCGAGACCGGGGCGCGGCCCCATTTGCTCAAGCTCGAACTGACCGAGTCGCTGGTGCTGGACAATGTGGACGACACCATCGCCAAGATCGGCCTGCTCAAGACCAAGGGGGTGCGCTTCTCGGTAGACGACTTCGGCACCGGCTATTCATCGCTGGCCTACCTCACACGGCTGCCGCTGGACCAGCTCAAGATCGACCAGTCCTTTGTGCACAACCTGGGCGTGCGGCACACGGACGATGTGATCGTGCAGACCATCCTGGGCATGGCGCGCAACCTGGAGCTGGATGTGATTGCCGAAGGGGTGGAAACCGAGGCGCAGAAGGACTTCCTGGCCCGGCACGGCTGCGTGTACTTCCAGGGCTATCTGCTGGGGCGGCCCACCCCCGTGGCTGCGCTGGAGGCGCTGATGGAGTCCGCCGCCGCTGCACCCGTGCAGGGGTGAGCCAAGCACCCAGTTTGCTATATTTTGTATAGCAATAAAGACTCAGAATACCGGCACTACCGCCGGTTTTTTCGGAAATTGGCGCCGTCAGCGCCGCGATGACACCACGATGCCGCCCACGATCAATGCAAACGCGACACCGTGGAACGCCTGGGGTGTTTCACCCAGAAAAGCCGCCGACAGCAGCCCCGCGAACAGCGGCGTGAGGTTCACGAAAAAGCTGGCCAAGGCCGGCCCCGCGCGTTGCACCCCCACGCCCCAGAACCGGTAGGCCAGCACTGCCGGCCCCACGGCGATGAACGCCAGCGCGGCGACCAGCGGCCAGCCCCATGCGATGTGCGTGCGCCCGCTGGCCCATTCGGCCCCAGCAAAGCTGCCCGACCAAGCCAGCCCAAACACCATCTGCGCCATCAAGAACGCAGCCCAGTCGCCCCGGATGCTGGTGGGCTCGGTGGTGCGCGACAGCAGCCAGCTGTAGAACGCCCACGAGATGGTGGCCAGCAGCATGAACAGGTCGCCCGGCACCAGGCGGAACGCCAGCAGCTGCGACCACTCGCCCCGGCTGAGCACCAGCAGCACTCCGCACATCGACAGCAGTGCGCCCAGCACCTGGCGGCGGGTCACGGCGGCCCCGAAAAACAGCGCCCCCACGGCCAGCATCCAGACCGGCATGCTCGACCCCACCAGCGTCACGTTGATGGGTGTGGAGGTCTGCAGCGCCATGTACTGCAGCGCGTTGTAGGCCCCGATGCCCAGCAGCCCCAGGAGCGCATAGCGGCGCCAGTGGGGCCACAGGGGGCTGTCGGCGCGCAGCACGCCATGGGCCAGGGGCAGCAGGATGGCAAAGGCCAGGACCCAGCGGATGAAGTTCAGGGTGATGGGAGGAATCAGGTCATGGACCAGCCGCCCCACCACGGCGTTGCCAGCCCACAGCAAGGGCGGAATCACCAGCAGCACGGCCGTGCCGGGTGTGATTTTTTGAGTCATGGGGCTGCACTGTAACGGTGCGGGCGGGGCCCTGCTGCGCCCGGGGCAGAAGGCCCCTGCACGCACCGGTGCTGCATGGGCCGTCGGCAACCGCGCGCAATTCGTGGCAGGATGGCCGCCGTTGTGATTTCCCCCACCCCTTTTTTTGGAGACTGTCAGTCATGAGCCTTGCCGTCCAGATCCGCCAGCACGGTGGTCCCGAAGAACTCCACATCGTTGACGTCACCGTGGGCGAGCCCGGCCCCGGCGAGGTCCGCATTCGCCACCACGCCATCGGCCTGAACTTCATCGACGTGTACCACCGCACGGGCCTGTACCCGCTGAACATGCCCGCCACCATCGGCATGGAAGGTGCCGGCGTGATCGAGGCCGTGGGCGAAGGCGTCACGCACCTGAAGGTGGGCGACCGCGCCGCTTACGCCAGCAACCCGCCCGGCGCCTACTGCGAAGTGCGCGTGATGCCCGCCAAATGCGTATGCAAACTGCCCGATGCCATCAGCTTCGAGACCGGGGCCGCCATGATGCTCAAGGGCCTCACGGCGCAATACCTGCTCAAGAAAACCCGGCCCGTGGAAGGCCTGCAGCCCGGTGATCATGTGCTGTTCCATGCCGCCGCGGGCGGTGTGGGCCTCATCGCCAGCCAATGGGCCAAGGCGCTGGGCCTGCAGCTCATCGGCACGGCGGGGTCTGATGCCAAGTGCCAGCTGGCCCTGGCCAACGGTGCGGCGCACTCGATCAACTACAGCACCGAGGACTTCGCCGCGCGTGTGAAGGAGATCACCGGTGGCAAGGGTGTGAAGGTGGTGTACGACTCGGTGGGCAAGGACACCTGGGACAAGTCGCTCGAATGCCTGCGCCCCTTCGGTCTCATGGCCAGCTTTGGCAACGCCTCGGGCCCGGTGGCGCCGTTTGCGCCGGGCAGCCTGGGTGCCAAGGGGTCGCTCTACGTTACGCGCCAGACCCTGTTCACCCACATCGCCACGCGCGAGGCTACGCAGGCCATGGCCGACGACCTGTTTGCAGTGGTCGCCAGCGGGCAGGTCAAGATCCACATCGACCAGCGTTATCCGCTGGCCGACGTGCAGCAGGCGCACCGCGACCTGGAAGCACGCAAGACCACCGGCTGCACCATCCTCACGCTGTGAGCGCGGTCGTCCAGACACCCACCTTCGACCAGTGGCTGGCGGGAGCGCGCCGGGCGGCGCAGCAGCCCCCGGCCCAGCCCCGCCAGCCGCTGGTGGTGGCAGGGCAGGTGGTGGGGTCGGTGGCACCAGGGTTTTTGAGTCAGATCAGCCTGAAGCGCTTGTTTGATAAGCGCTATCAGCTATCAGAAACAGAGCAATCTGAGGGCTCTGCGTGGCATTTGCAGGCACCGCCCGCCGACGCCACGGATGCCCTCAACACCCTGGCCGCCGCGCTGCGCGATGTGGGCCTGTGTGGCCCCTGGCGCGACGAGCAGCTGGCGGTGACCAACCCAGCGGGCGAGGTCATCGGCACGGTGGAGCGCGGTGCCGTGCGCGTGCTGGGCGTGGCCACCCGGGCCGTGCACCTGGTGGGCGTGGCGCCTGACGGGCGCATGTGGGTGCAAAAGCGCTCCATGACCAAACCCAACAACCCCGGGCTGTGGGACACGCTGATGGGCGGCATGGTGTCGGCCGCCGACTCGCTGCCGCAGGCCCTGGCCCGCGAAACCTGGGAAGAGGCCGGTTTGCGGGTCGATGCATTGGCCGACGTGGCGCACGGTGGGCGGGTGCTGTTCAGCCGCCCCAGCCGTGAGGGCGGTGGCGCAGGCTTCATGGTCGAACGCATCGACTGGTTCCGTGCCCAGGTGCCCCAGGGCACGGAGCCCGACAACCAGGATGGCGAGGTCGAGCACTTTGCATTGCTGCCCCTGGACGTGGTGCGCGAGCGCGTGGCGCAGGGGCTGTTCACGCTGGAGGCCGGGCTGGTGATCGCAGGGTTCCTGGGGGCTTAGAGTCTGGGCAGCGCGGGCAGCGCGGGCAGTGTGGATGGCGTGGTGCGCGGCAGCCTCGCATCGCAGTAAGCAGTGATTTGCTATCTGTTCGATAGCTGCATGCGCTTTATCAATCGGCACTGGCAGCCGGTTTGGTTCCATTTTTGTGTCCAGCGCCCGTGCGCCCCCGCTGCACCGCCACTGCCTTCACCAGGTCCCAGGCCGCGTGCGCCACGGGCGAGAGCGCACGGTGTCGACGGTGCACCAGCATGATCTCGCGGTCCACGCGCGGCACCAGGGGGCGCACCGCCAGCCGTGCCAGGCCTTCGGGCGGTAGTGCCAGGGTGGGGATGACCGAGATACCCAGGCCCGCGTCCAGCATGCGGAATATCGTGGTGGGGTGGCCCACCTCCTGGGCCACCGTGCAGGCCACCCCGTGCTCGGCCAGGGCGCGGTCGATCAGGCGGCGGCTGCCGGAGTCGTGGTCCAGCAGCACCAGCGCTTCGCCCTGCAGGTCGGTCCAGCGCACCTGGCGTTTGCCTGCCAGCCGGTGGCCGGGTGGGCAGGCCAGGCAGAAGGGTTCGGTCAGGATGGTCTCGCAATGCAGCGCCTCGCGCTCGCTGGGGTCGATGACCACGCCGAAATCCACTTCGCCCGACAGCACGCTGGCCAGCACCGCGCTCTGGATGCGGTCCAGCAGCACCAGCTCCAGCCCGGGCAGGGTGCGCTGGCATTCGGCGATGCAGTCGGGCATGAGGTTGGCCGACAGCGTGGGGCTGCTGGCCACGCGCACGCGTCCGCGCCGCTGGGTGGCCAGCTCCCGCACGTCCAGCAGTGTGTTCTCCAGCTCCTCCAGCACGCGTGGCAGGCGGGCCGACAGGCGCTGGCCGGCATCGGTCAGCGTCACCTCGCGCGTGGTGCGGTTGAGCAACTTCAGGCCCAGCTGGGCTTCCAGCTCGGTGATGCAGCGGCTCACGGCCGGTTGGGTCAAGCCCACCGCATCGCCAGTGCGGCTGAAGTTGCGGGTGGCGGCCACCGACTGAAACACATGCAGCTGGCGCAGGGTGATATTCATGAGCTTGAATCATAAATCCATCAGAGAAATCCATTTCTCTTTGGAATCCGGCTGCGGTCCAATGCATGTCTTCGGGGTTTGTGTGCCCCATGTCCTTTTGCATTTTTTGCGCTGCCGCTGCGCTGTCACCCATGGCCCGTTCCCGCTTCCTTCCTGACAACTTCACCCTGGCCTTGCTGGGCACCGTCACCCTTGCCAGCGTGTTGCCCGCATCGGGCGTGGCGGCCCAGGCGTTGGAGGGCATCACCGTGGCGGCCGTGGCGCTGCTGTTCTTCTTGCACGGTGCCAAGCTCTCGCGGGATGCCATCGTGGCGGGGCTCTCGCACTGGCGGCTGCACCTGGTGGTGGTGGGCACCACGTTTGTGCTGTTCCCCTTGCTGGGCTGGGCGCTGCGGCCGGTGCTGCTGCCGCTGGTCACGCCGGGGCTTTACACCGGCATCCTGTACCTGTGCGTGCTGCCCGCCACAGTGCAGTCGGCCATTGCGTTCACGGCCATGGCGCGTGGCAACATGCCGGCGGCGATCTGCAGCGCGTCGGCATCGACCCTGCTGGGCATTGTGATCACGCCGTTGCTGGTGGGGCTGCTGCTGCCCGAGGCGCAGCAGCAGGCGGGCGCCGCCCAGCACGACACGCTGGCCAACATCGGCCGCATCACCTTGCAGTTGCTGGTGCCCTTTGTGGCAGGCCACCTGCTACGCCCGTGGATTGGCGGCTTTGTGCAGCGCCGGGCGGCAGCGCTCAAGCTGGTGGACCAGGGCTCCATCCTGCTGGTGGTGTTCACCGCCTTCAGCGCTGCGGTGGTCGAAGGGCTGTGGCGGCAGTTGCCAGCGTCTGCGCTGCTGGGCCTGGTGGTCGTGTGTGCCGTGCTGCTGACCTTGGCGCTGGTGACCACCACCTGGGTGGCGCGGCGCATGGGATTCTCCAAGGAGGACGAAATCACCCTGGTGTTCTGCGGCTCCAAGAAGAGCCTGGCCAGCGGCGTGCCCATGGCCAAGGTGCTGTTTGCATCGCATGCAGTGGGCGCCATCGTGCTGCCCATCATGGTGTTCCACCAAATGCAGCTGATGGTGTGCGCGGTGCTGGCGCAGCGCTATGCGCGGCGCAGCGTGTAGGTAACGAGGCCGCTATATTTTGTATAGCTGCAAACGCATGAAGAGCATGCGCCTGCGGCCCAAAAGGCTTCAACTCTGCTCGTTGAGCGTGCGCAGGCGGCTGGGCGCCAGGGCACCGGCCGATTCCAGAATGGGATAGGCCACCGAGCACAGCAGCGAGTTGATGCGCTTGAGTTCACTGATCAGGTCGATGTGCAGCGAGCTGGTCTCGATGCTCTGCACCGTGTTGTCTGACAGGCGTGCCAGATGGGTGGCCGAGTAGGCGTGTTCCAGGTCGCGGAAGCGTGCTTTTTCTTCGAGCAACTTTTGCGCGTCGCGCACGCTGCCGTTCAAGAACACGCTCATCGCCAGCCGCAGGTTGTCGATCAGGCGGGCGTGCAGCTCGTTGATCTCTTCCATGCCCGCCTCAGAGAACTGGCGGCCCTTCTTGATCTTCTTGTCCTCGATGTCGATCAGCACGCGCTCGATGATGTCGCCGATCTGCTCCATGTTGATGGTGAAGCTGATGATGTCGGCCCAGCGGCGGCCTTCGCGTTCGTCCAGCGCCTCGCGCGAGATCTTGGTCATGTAGTACTTGATGGCCGAGTACAGGCCGTCCACCTCGTCGTCGAGTTTGCGCAGGTCTTCGGCGAGCTTGAGGTCATCGGTCCGGATCACCTTGTGCAGGCCCAGCAGCATCGATTCGACCACGTCGGCCTGGTGCAGGGCTTCGCGTGCGGCGCACGAGATGGCGAGGGACGGCGTGGCCAGGGCGGAGGGGTCCAGATGCTGGGGCCGGGTGCCGGCAGCCGCCTGCGACTTTTCGGCGGGCAGCAGCCGCTGCACCGTACGCGCCACCGTGCCTGTCAGGCCAATGCAGACGATGCCCACCACCACGTTGAAGGCCAGGTGGAACAGCACCACCAGGGCGGCAGTCTCGGGCACGTAGGGCCGCACATGCTGCAGCCACAGGCCGGTGAGGGGCGTCATGATGAGCACGCCAATGATCTTGAAGAACAGGTTGCCCAGGGGCACCTGGCGCGTCTGCACGTTGGACTTCATGGTGGTCAGCACGGCGAGCACGCCGCTGCCCAGGTTGGCGCCCAGCACCAGCCCCAGCGCCACGTCGGCCGGAATACCTCCCGAGCCCGCCAGCGCGGCCGTGAGCAGCACGGTGGCAAGGCTCGAATACGCCACGATGGCCAGAATGGCGCCGGTGAAAATCTCCAGCAGTAAATCGCTGGTGAGCGCGCCCAGCAGCGTGCGCACGGTGGGCGACTGGGTGAGCACCGTGGTCGATTCGGTGATGAGGCGCAGCGCCAGCAGCATCAGCCCCAGGCCGATCAGCACGCGGCCTACCCGGCCCACGGCGGTGTCCTTGCGCGAGATGAACAGCACCACGCCCACAAAGATGAACAGCGGCGACAGCCACGACAGGTCCATGGAGAACACCACGGCCATCACGCTGGTGCCCACGTCGGCGCCCAGCATCACGGCCAGCGCCGCAGGCAGGCCCACCAGGCCCTGTCCCACAAAGGACGACACGATGAGCGCGGTGGCCGTGCTGGACTGCACCACGGCCGTCACGCCAATACCGGAGAGCACAGCGGTGAAGCGGCTGCTGACGCTGTGTGCAATCAGCTGGCGCAGGTTGGCGCCGAACACGCGCAGGATGCCGGTGCGCACCAAGTGGGTGCCCCAGATCAGCAGCGCCACGGCTGCCAGGAGGTTGAGGAGATGCTTCATGAAAACCGTTGTTTCTTCTTCTTGTGATGGGCGCAAACCCTGCGATGACCAGACCCAGGGGCCAATGCAAGAACCGCGCGCACCGGGCTGTCATAAAACTGACACATAAGCATACTCCTGATTCCATAGCGCCGGAGCAGATGCCCATGTCGGCGCTGGGTGCGTTGCTGCGCCCCAAACGGCACGGCCCGCGTGTAGCGGGCCGTTGGGATAGGAGGGGGGCTGGGCAGCCTCAGCGCTCGCGCCGCACCCTCAGCAGCTCATCCAGGATCAGGCAGGCAGCGCCGACGGTAATGGCTGAGTCCGCCAGGTTGAACGACGGGAAGTACCAGCCCGCGTAGTGGAACTGCAAGAAGTCCACCACGTAGCCATGCATGAGCCGGTCCACCACGTTGCCCACGGCACCGCCCAGGATGCTGGACAGCGCAAAGCTGAACAGCTTCTGGCCCGGGTGCGCACGCAGCTGCCACACGATGAAGACCGTGGCCGCCACACCAACCCCTGTGAACAGCCAGCGCTGCCAGCCGCCCGCGTCCGACAGGAACGAGAACGCTGCGCCGGTGTTGTGGGCGCGCACGATGTTGAAGAAGCTGGTGATGAGCGTGGAGTCGCCCAGCTGGTAGTGGTTGAGGATCAGCGTCTTGGTGATCTGGTCGGCCACCAGCAGAAACACTGCCCACGCCAGCCAGGGCCACATGCCCGCACCGGTGCGCCCGGCCTGCCCGGTTTGCGTAGAGCGCGCCATCACGCGTGCGCCCGGCTTTCGCCGTCACCATAAAGGTTGCTGGTACAACGACCGCAGATGGTGGGGTGCGCGGCATCGCTGCCCACGTCGCTCCGGTAGTGCCAGCAGCGCTCGCATTTGGCGTCCGAGCTGGGTTGGACGCTGATCTGGAGGGTGCTTCCAGCGACCAGTTCGATGGCGGAGAGGATGAAGACGAACTTCAGGTCCTCACCCAGACTGGCCAGCAGCGCATGGTCCTCGGGCGCAGCGGTGAGGGTCACGGTGGCCTGCAGCGACGAGCCCACCTGGCCGGCGGCACGCAGGGCCTCGATCTCCTTGTTCACTGCATCGCGGATCTCGCGGATACGCGACCACTTGGCCAGCAGGCCTTCGTCGGCACCGGCACCCACGCCCGCGACGTTGCCGTAGGTCTCCAGGAAGATCGAGTCGGAGCTGCCGAACACCTTCCACGCCTCTTCCGCCGTGAACGACAGAAACGGCGCCATCCAGCGCAGCATGGCGTGCGTGATGTTGTAGAGCGCCGTCTGCGCGCTACGGCGGGCCAGGCTCATGGGCGCCGTGGTGTACAGGCGGTCCTTGAGCACGTCCAGGTAGAAGCCGCCCAGGTCTTCCGAGCAGTACAGCTGCAGTTTGGCGACCACGGGGTGGAACTCGTACACCTTGTAGTGCGCGAGCACCTCGGCCTGGAACTCGGACGCGCGCGTGAGCGCGTAGCGGTCGATCTCCAGCATCTGGTCAAACGGCACCGCGTCCTTGGCCGGGTCAAAGTCACTCACGTTGGCCAGCAGGAACCGCAGCGTGTTGCGAATGCGGCGGTAGGCGTCCACCACGCGGGCCAGGATCTTCTCGTCGCCCGCGATGTCGCCCGAGTAGTCGCTCGCGGCCACCCACAGGCGGATGATCTCGGCGCCCAGCTTCTTGTTGATCTCTTGTGGGTCTATGCCGTTGCCCAGCGACTTGCTCATCTTGCGGCCCTGGCTGTCCACGGTGAAGCCGTGGGTCAGCAGGCCGCGATAGGGCGCACGGCCTTCCAGGGCCGATGCCAGCAGCAGCGAGCTGTGGAACCACCCGCGGTGCTGGTCATGGCCTTCCAGGTACAGATCGGCCTCGGGGCCGGTGTCGTGGTGCACGCTGGAGTGCGTGCCGCGCAGCACGTGGCTGAAGGTCGAGCCGGAGTCGAACCATACTTCCAGGATGTCAGTGCTCTTGGTGTAGTGCGGTGCGTCGGCAGCACCCAGGATTTCTTCGGTGGTCACGCGGCTCCAAGCCTCGATGCCGCCCTTTTCCACGATGTCTGCGGCCTGGTCCATGATCTCCATGGTGCGCGGGTGCAGCTCGCCCGAATCCTTGTGCAGGAAGAATGGGATGGGCACGCCCCAGCTGCGCTGGCGCGAGATGCACCAGTCGGGCCGCCCGGCGATCATGTCGTGCAGGCGGGCCTTGCCGTTCTCGGGGTAGAAGCTGGTGTGCTCGATGGCGTCCAGCGCGATCTGGCGCAGCGTCTTGGCAGGCTTCATGCCGGGCAGGGTGAACACGCCTTCGCCTTCGTCCATGCGCACAAACCATTGCGCTGCCGCGCGGTAGATCACCGGCGTCTTGTGGCGCCAGCAGTGGGGGTAGCTGTGGGTGATGTCCTTGGTGGTCATCAGGCGGCCCGCGTTGCGCAGGGCTTCGATGATCACGGGAACAGCCTTCCAGATGTGCTGGCCGCCAAATAGCGGGAAGTCGGCTGCATAGGTGCCGTTGCCCTGCACGGGGTTCAGGATGTCATCCAGCGCCATGCCATGCGCGCGGCAGGAGTTGAAGTCTTCCAGGCCGTAGGCGGGCGACGAGTGCACGATACCCGTGCCATCGTCGGCCGTGGCGTAGTCGGCCAGGTACACGGGCGACAGGCGGCGGTAGCCAAAGCTGCCGTCTTCGCTGGCCACGTCGTACAGCGGGTGCTCAAATTCCAGTCCGCCCAGGTTCTTGCCCAGGGTGGTGGCCAGCACGCTGCCGGTGAGGCCGTAGCGCTCCAGGCACGAGGCCACCAGCGGCTCGGCGACGAGCAGGATGCGTTCGCCCGCGTCCACCAGCGCGTAGGTGATCTCGGGATTCAGGTTCAGCGCCTGGTTGGCGGGGATGGTCCAGGCGGTGGTGGTCCAGATGACGACGAAGGCGTCCTTGGTCAATGCGGGCAGACCAAACGCGGCGGCCAGCTGGGCCGGGTCGTGCGACTTGAAGGCCACGTCCAGTGTGGTGCTCTTCTTGTCCTGGTATTCGATCTCGAACTCGGCGAGCGAACTGCCGCAGTCAAAGCACCAGTACACGGGCTTGAGGCCCCGGTACACAAAGCCGCGTTCCATCACGCGCTTGAAGGCGCGGATTTCTCCCGCCTCGTTGGCGGGGTTCATGGTCTTGTAGGGGTTGTCCCATTCGCCCAGCACGCCCAGGCGCTTGAAGTCCACCATCTGCTGCGCGATCTGCTCGGTGGCAAACGCGCGGCTTTTGGCCTGCATGTCGTCACGGCTCAGATTGCGGCCGTGTTTCTTTTCGATGGCGTTCTCGATCGGCAAGCCATGGCAGTCCCAGCCCGGCACGTACAGCGCGTCGAAGCCTTCGAGCTGGCGCGCCTTGGTGATCATGTCCTTGAGGATCTTGTTGACCGCGTGGCCCATGTGGATCTGGCCGTTGGCATAGGGCGGGCCGTCGTGCAGGATGAACTTGGGCGCGCCCCGGCGTGCATCGCGCAGGCGCTTGTAGATCCCTTGGTCTTCCCATTCCTTGACCCAGCCGGGTTCGCGCTTGGGCAGGTCGCCGCGCATCGGAAAGGGGGTGTCGGGCAGGTTCAGCGTGCTGCGGTAGTCCGGAGCGGAGGGAGCGGTGGTACTGGCGTTGTCGGACATGAGGGAGCCTTAAAACGGGGCATTCCGGGGCAGGCCCGGAGCAAAACGGGAAAGAGCGTGGCGTGGAGAGATGTCGTGCCTGCCGGGCAGGCGCTGCGCAGGCAGCTCCCTCAAATTCGGTCGCGAGTGGTCTGGCGCCGGGTCTCGGTATGGTTGGGTGCCGTCGCAAAGTAGGCGCGGGCATCCGCACAGTCCTTGGCAATGCCCGCCGTCAGGGCATCCAGACCGTCGTACTTCAGCTCGTCGTGCAGTTTGTGCAGCAGTTCCACCCGCACGATTTTACCGTACGCTTCTTCGGCGCCCAGTCCGGCCGGCCACTGCAGGCAATGGGTTTCCAGCAGCACGCGGCCACCGTTGACGTCCTGGGGGTCCAGCGAGGGGCGCACGCCCAGGTTGGCCACGCCTGGCAGGGGCTCGGCCGCAAGGCCATGCACCAGCACGGCGAAGATGCCGCTGGCGGCGGGCTTCCAGTGGGCAAATCGCAGGTTCAGCGTGCGAAAGCCGTCCCCGGCTCCCTCGGCGGTGGCGCCCAGCTCGCGTCCCAGCTTTCGGCCGTGTACCACATGGCCGCTGATGGTGTAGGGCCGTCCCAGCAGCCGCGCGGCAGATTCCATGTCGCCAGCGCTCAGGGCCTGGCGCACGGCGGAGCTGGAGACACGCAGGCCATGCACCTCGTAGCTGTTCATGCGCGCCACGTCAAAGCCTTGGGCTTGCCCCGACGCATCGAGCATGGCGTAGTCGCCTGCGCGCTGGCGCCCGAAGCGGAAATCATCGCCCACCAGCACGTAGCGCGCGCCCAGGCCGCGTACCAGCACCTCGTCGATGAATGCCTCGGGTGACTGGGCCGCCAGTCGCGCATCGAACGGCAGCACCACGGTCTGCTGCACCCCGCAGCGCTCCAGCTCGGTGAGCTTGTCCCGCAGGGTGCCGATACGGGCCGGGGCCAGTTCGGGCTTGTGGTGAGCGCCAGCAAAGTAGTCGCGCGGGTGGGGCTCGAAAGTGAGCACACAACTGTCCACCCTCCGGTGTGCTGCCTCGCTGTTCAAAAGGGCCAGCATCGCCTGGTGGCCACGGTGCACGCCGTCGAAGTTACCGATGGTCAGCGCACAGGCATCGGCGATGCCAGGGTGGTGGAATCCGCGAAAGATCTTCATCGGTTTGTTATCTTTTTGATAGCAGCATGCGCATGTCCATCAAGCGCAGGACGCCAATTTGTCATGAAAACGGAGTATATTGTGACCCACGGCTGGCCCCGCGCAGGGCTGCCCGCGAGACATCTGCGTTCCGAATCCTTGTGTACTTTGTGTTCCAGGAGGCGTGTTTTGAAGGTCTTGAAGCTGTCAGCCCAGGGGCTGCCCCAATCGTGGATTTCACTCGAACAGGCGGTGATTCACTATGCCGCTGGTGAGGTGCGCTGGGAGTCCGGCGCCCAGATCGCCCGGTTCCGGGGCGGGCACAACGCCATCACGGGTGAGCAATCGGTGATCGCCATCAACAGCATCATTGGCACCAAGGGCGTGCCCAGCATCAACCCGTTCGACCTCAAGCCCAGCCTGACCAACGGCAAGCTTTTTGCGCGCGACCGCAATGTGTGCGCTTATTGCGGTGGGCATTTTCACGAAGAGGACCTGACACGCGAGCACATCGTGCCTTTTGCCCGCAACGGCCAGGACCACTGGATGAACGTGGTCACCGCCTGCCGCCCCTGCAACCACCGCAAAGGGCCCCGCACGCCCGAGCAGGCGCACATGCCGCTGCTCTACACGCCCTACGTGCCCAGCCTGTGGGAAGACTTCATTTTGCGCAACCGGCGCATCCTGGCGGATCAAATGGACTTCTTGATGGCCCATGTGCCGAAGTCGTCACGCTTGTTGGCGTAACGCTTGGGTCCACACCGCCCGCGTGCACAGTGCGGCGGGACCTTGCCAAGCGGTCAAGCTGCCTTGTAGGCAGTCACCACGAACCCGGGGACGGGGGTGTGGTTTTCTTCGCGCAGCACGGTTTCCTCGATCTCGACGGTGGCAAACCCAGCAGATTCGCACACCGCTTCCACGTGGCTGCGCTTGTGCGCATAACGGCCGGCAGGTTGCAAAACCATGTCGGGGCCTTGTTCGGGGGCCGCCTCGAACGAGAAGACCATCATGCCGCCCGGTGCTAGCACGCGGTGCGCGTTAGGGATGGCTTGCGTCACTTCGCCAGCGTAGATGAACACGTCCAGCGCAGCAATCACCTGATAGAGCGCGGCGGGCGTCTCGCGCAGTGCGTCATGCAGGTTGACGGTATGGAAACGGTCGTAAACGTTGTGCCGTGCAGCCTGCTCGATCATCTTCATCGCGGGGTCAACCCCCACCAGCGCCCCATCCAGCCGGCCGAGGCAAACCCCGAGCAGGCCCGTGCCGCATCCCAGGTCGAGCACGTTGATTTTCTTGTCGGGGTGGCGCGCCAAGATCTTGTCGCCCACCTGCTTGGGCAACTGGTATTTGAGACCGCGCACCATGTGCAGGTCGTAGAACTCTGCCATGTTGTCGAAAATCGCGCGCGTCAGCTCGGCCGGTTGCTGGCCGGGCGTCTCACCATGGGCCAACCGGGCGTAATACTGGTACACGGCGTCGTCTGGCGCCAAACCCAGCAAAGCCGCGGCGCTGTCGCGTGCTCCAGTGGGGTTGCCTGCGGCAATGCAGGCCTGCACATGGCCCACCAATGACTGCGGATCTGCAGGATGCTCCTGCACCAGGGCATTCCACATCGAGATGGACGCTTCGTGCTGGCCCTGGTCGCTCAGATCACGTGCCAACAGGCGCCGCAGCGCCACATCACCAGGGACCAGGTCGAGTCCACGGCGCAGGTGGCGGATTGCCATGTCGAGATGCCCGGCGCGGTGCGCGATGTCGATGACGCCCGCGAGCACCTGCAGGTTCTGGGGTTCAAGCGTAGCGACTTTCTCCGCGGTTTCAATCGCCTCCTGGAACTGGTTTTGGCGCGCCAGCAGCAAGGCCAATTCCAGCAGTCCAGGGCCCCAGTCCGGCGCCAGAGACACCGACTTGCGAAGCGCTTCAAAAGCACCTTTGACATTGCCCGACTTTTCCGCCAGCAGTCCGCCAAGCATGAAAACGCGGGGGTCTTGTGGCCATTGGGCGTTGGCCTTATTGAGCGTCAGTGCGGCATTCTTGAGATCGCCTTGTGCAATCTGCTCGCGGGCCTGGGTCAGGTGCTGAAGGTTGGGATCGGTCGCTGTGGCGCTCATGGATACTGAAACTTTGAAAAGGGACCGCCGGGCGGTCTGCCGGACACAAGAGGGCCGACGTCAACAGAAATTGCGGAGCACAATTATCCAGGATTCCGCTGGCGCAGCTTTCTGGCGACGTAGCGCTGGTGGCGCCTCATCTCCCGCTCGGGCTGATGCGCTGCGAGGCCAGCGTCAATGTGAAGCAGGCGCCTAAGCCCTCGCTGGACTGGACGGTGATGTCGCCCCCGTGCAAGCGTGCAATGCGGCGCGCAACCCATAGTCCAAGGCCAAATCCCTTACTTTGGTCTGTGCGGTCGCCTCGCTCAAACTGTTCAAAAATACGGTTCATCACGTCCAGCGACATTCCAGAGCCTTCGTCCGCCACAGAGATTTCAAGCAGCCCCGTCACCCCCTTTTGTGCCGCAATGAAGATTTCCCCGGCGGTTGCATATTTCACGGCGTTATCCACCAGGTTGGACAGGGCAATGTGCACCAGGGTGGCGTCGCAGACCCATTCCGTTGGCGCAGAGTCGGTAAAAAGCTGCAAGCGGTGGCGGGGCGACCAGTGCACCAATTGAGCGGCGTGGTGGAGAAAGTCGCTGACCTTGACCGGTGATGCCTGCAGCGCGAGGCCGCTGTGGTCGAGTCGCTCATTGATCAGACAGCTGTCGACCAATGCGGTCAGGCGCCTGCTGGCCCTTCGTATTTGCACGGCCCGATCCACCTGAGGCTGCAGCTCGGCGGAGGGAAAGCTCTGCTGCTCTGCCGCAGCGCTATCGATCACGGTCAGTGGGGTTCGGAACTCGTGGCTGATCATGTGGAAGAACTGCCGTTGTTCATCTCGCAAGGCGCGCTCGCTTTCAAGCGATGTTGCAAGCGCGACTTGGGCCGCCGATAGCTCCGTAGTCCGCTGCAGGATGCGTTCCTCCAGCGATTGCTCGGACAGCGCCAGCCGCTCTATGGCCTGGTCCTTCGCGCGCTGGGCTCTGCGATAACGGGTCACCATCCCGACGAACACCGCGCTGGCCAGCAGAGCGGTGAATGCGATGGCCTCAAGTTGCCAGATCCATGTCGCATCGATATTCCATTGAATCTGACCCGTCATGAGAATGGCGATGGGCACGCCGCACAGGCAATGCAGGCCGTATGCCAGGAGTAAAAGCACATGCGGACCGATGCGGTCTCGGCGCCGCAATGTCAGACAGCAAAGTGATATTCCTACGATGTCGCTGGCAAGTAGAGAAATCAGATTGACCCACGCCACGTCGGGGTAAAAGCCCAGAGGTCCGCTGAAAGCGCCCAGCACATTCACTCCGATGAGGAGGGTCAGGAATCTGCCGGTCCACTGGTAGGGCGTATGGCGTGTCAGCTGCTCTTTGATTTGCCATGCCAGCGCCGCGGGTAGCAAAAAAGCCCCCATGCTGACAGCGTTGCTGTCCCAGAAGCTAAAGTCCGGTGGGGTCCAGAGACTTGAGTAGCCCCGCACGTTGAACACGTGAATGGCGCTGGCAGTCACCAGGACCGCGAGCGAGAAGAGCGCACGCGTCCGGAAAATGATGGTGGCAGCCCAGATGCCCACTAAAAGAGCGGACATGGCGCCGAAATAAAGCCCCATGAGCAGTTCCGCGGATGCTAGGGTGGTTGCAAGAGTGTGGGTATCGAGAATGTCCGCTTGGAACTGCGTCGCGCTGGTTGTATGAATCCGGATGAGAGCTTCCCGGCCGGGTGTCAAACGAAACAGATGTTGCCTAACGCCCGGTTTGCGATCCGTGGGCACCAGATCCCCGCTCTCCTGCAGATGCCACGCACCATCGCTGCCCTTCTGGTACAGGGTCACAAAGTCAAGATAGGTCGGCTGTGCCAGCAGCCAGAGATCTCCAGGTTCATGTTCAGGGGGGAGCGCTGGCACCTTGAAGCGCAGCCATACGGTGTGACGCAGATACCCAGCGCTCAAAGGCGCTTGGAGGTTGGCTTTCGCTTCTTCTGCTGGAGTGGTGCTGATCGCCTCAGGTCCCAGATTGCCGCTGGGATCATCCAGTCTGTCCATGGGGACATCCCAACCCAGCTGCCAACTGGTTGGCGTTTGTAGCGCTTGTGCTGGTGTGCATGCCAAACCCCATAGCAGAACGCAGAGCCAAAGTGCGGTCAAGGGGATGTGAGTTGTCCTGGACGGCTTTCGGCGCATCTTTTCTGTGAGTGCTTGAGAGTTCTTGTGCATGGCTGGCGGCGTGATGCGCTGACACAATGTTACGCAACCCACTTCCTGATCTGCTCTCATTTTTCTCATGTCTGCCGAACCGATCATTGCTGTTGTCGAAGACGACGAGGACATTCGCAGCAATGTGTGCCGATTCCTCGCGCGCTCTGGCTTTCAGTCTTGGGGCGCCGAATCCGCAGAGGACTTCTACGTTCGTCTGCTGCAGTCGCGTGTGGATCTGGTTGTGATCGACATTGGGCTGCCAGGTGAAGATGGCCTGAGCTTGCTCACCCGTTTGGCATCTCAGGGCGTCCCCACGGTACTCATGACGGCCCGTGCTGATCTCGATAGTCGGATCAGAGGTCTCGATGCCGGTGCATTGCAGTATTTCGTGAAGCCTGTGGATATGCAGGAACTCGTGGCTGGCATCCGTTCCCAGTTGCGCAGCAAGCGCTTGCAAGGGGGGATCGACGTGTCGGTTGCTGCGCCCTGGCAACTGGATGCAGCGAACGCTGCCTTGCGCGCGCCCAATCAATTGCTGGTACCTCTTACGACCCGTGAGCTTGAACTTCTGTCTTGCCTTTTCAAGACAAAGGGCGTGGTTGTCAGCAAGCAGGTTTTGATGCAGGCCGTGGGTGGAAGAGGGTTGGAGGACGACTTCCACCGCATCGAGTCGGCGCTCAACCGGTTGCGCCGCAAGACTCTGGAAATCACCAGCATGCCCTTGCCGGTGCGTGCAGTGTTCGGCAAGGGGCTCGTCTTCGTGACATAGCCCTGCGCAGGGGCTCCTACGGCTGCACTGGCGCAGCATCGCCCACCCATTCAACCAGTTACCCATTTTCTTTCGATGGCTTGAAGGCCAACGAGGGGAGAGGCTTGCCTGTGCGCCAGCCGTTCGAAGTCAGTTTGGCTTTTTTTGTGTGAGTCAACCCGCGGCCGTCCGCGGGAATTTGCGGTTTACCAAGAGGGGGAAGTGTTGAAAATGATCGATAACTGGATGGCATTGCGGACCATGGGTTGCCGCTGCTTGAGTGGAGTCTTCGCGCTCTTTGTTGCTGCGCTGTGTTTGGCATCCACCGCTCGGGCGGGGGTGGTGAACGGTGATTTCGAAAGTGGAGATTTCACGGGCTGGACGGTGACCAACTACCGCAACAACGGTATTGCCACATTCCCGCCCACCCAGAAAAGCCATCTGAATTTGCAGCCTCCCATCACGGCTCCAGTGACGCAGGTGGTGAGCACGGCATCCGGCACGCCCGCGAGTGCGCCGGACGCACCAGGACAAGCCATCACCATCCCTTTCCAAGGCTCGTACAGCGCACGGATCAACGCGCGTGGCAACAACAACCGTGCGAGCGGCATCCAGCAGTCCGCCCAGATGGTGCTAGCCGATGTGGACCCCGTGGATGGCAAAGTGCACTTGCGCATGGCTGTCGCTCCGGTGATCCAGGACGGCGGCCACAGCCCTGAGCAGCAAGCCTATTTCTACGTCGAAGTGCGTAATGCCACCAAGGGCACGCGCCTGTTTTACACATTCAACTTTGCGGCGCAGCCAGGCGTGCCATGGCAGACCCTGGGGGGCTACCAGTACACCGGCTGGCAGGCGATTGACGTGGCCCCAGGGAACGGACTTTTGGATGTGGGTGATACCGTCGAAGTCGAGGTCATTGCTGCAGGCTGCAGCCAAGGCGGTCACTCGGGGGAGGTCTACGTAGATTCGATCGGCCCCTTCTTTGCCGGCCTGCTCGTCTCGGCCACTGGGCCCACTACCGTCCAGCCAAGTGACAACGTGGCCTACACCTACACCTACAGCAACAACAGCGGGGTGATGGTTTTCAACAGCAAAGTCAGTGCGCAAAGCCCGCAAGTGCGAAACGCTGCCAACACTGCCACCATCGATGCGGTGTTTCAGTCGGTGACAGCGCCTGCTGGCGCGACTTGTACGACACCGGCGGTGGGGTCTGCGGGCACAGTGACCTGCGACTTTGGCTCATTGGTCGATCACCAGAGCGGAACTTTTGAGATCGTATGGGGTGTGCCAGCCGGTGCGAGCACCAGCAGTCCGACCAACTCGCTCAACCATGGCACTTACTCCATGTCAGCCACGGGGGCCAGTACGGTGCTGGGCCCGTTGGTGCAGACCCGAGTTGTCAGTGGCGCAACGTTGACAGACTTGACGGTCAGTGTGAGCGATGGTGTATCGGCCACCGCTGCGGGCAGCGCCTCCACTTACACCGTCGTGGTGAGCAACAACGGTCCGGCTCCTGTGATTGGAGCGGCATTGACGCAGCCGACTGTGTCGGGCCTCACAGTGGGCAACTGGACTTGCAGCGGCACGGCGGGCGGATCGTGTCAGGGTGGAGCGCCCTCGGCGGGTACTCTGCCTGGTGGGGGTGTACTTCTGGACATTCCGGTAGGCGGAAGTGTCACGCTCACGTTCGGTGCGACCGTGACTGGCCCGACTTCGGCATCCTCGGTCTTCAACATTGCGACCCCTGCGGGCGTCACCGATAACAACACTGCCAACAACACTGCTGGCGACACCAACTCGGTAGCCGCCACGCTGCACAACCTGAGCCTGACCAAGTCGGGTGTGGGAAGTGGCACGGTGGTCAGTGTGCCTGCTGGCATGAACTGCGGTGCCACCTGCACGCTGCCAGTGGCAGACGGCGGCCAGGCCATACTCACGGCCACGGCGGCATCGGGAAGCATTTTCACCGGCTGGTCGGGCGCATGTACGGGCACCACCAACCCATGTAGCGTGCCCGCCATGACTGCGGACGCCGCAGTAGTCGCCAGTTTTGCTCTGTCCGCTACCGTCACCATGACGTCTGGAACCGGAGGAACTGTGGCTCCCGCCAGCTCGCGCACGGTGCCAGTAGGCGGAACTGTGACCTACACGCTCACCCCCAATGCAGGCAATATCCCCAGCGCCAGTGGCTCCTGCAACGGCGTGCTGGCCGGCAACACCTACACCGTCAACCCGGTGACCGCCGATTGCAATGTGGCTTTCAGCTTTGCACCGCTGACCGTGACGGCAACTACGGGAACGAATGGCGCTGTCACGCCCTTGGGAGTGACCAATGTCGCAGCCCCCGGTAACACCGTGGTCTACACAGTGACGCCCGACCCTGGTTTTGTGGCGCGTATCGCAACCGGTGGCGGAGCGTGCGGGGGCACCCTGGTTGGCAATACCTATACGACGAACCCGGTTAACGCGTCTTGTACGGTGGGTGTGACTTTTGTGGCGATAGCCGTTCCTGCATCCATTCCAACTCTGTCCGAATGGGGACTATTGATACTGTCAGCATTGATGGCTGCGTTCTTCATCTACTTCCATCGCCGACAGGCGCGCTGAGCCTGTCAGGAGGCGTGAAGTTTGGGGCGAGAGTGTTCCGTCGGGCGCAGTCAGCCCCCTTTTTTACTGGAGATGTTCGATGAGACAGATTGCGCATGTCGCACGCTGGTCCTGCCTTGCTGGCCTGGGCGTTTGGATGGGGGTTGCCGCTAACCAATCTGCAAATGCGCAGCAGATGCCAGCGCGAAAGCCGGGGCTCTGGGAGGTCACGGTTCGTAGTACCGGCAACTCGGTAGCGAATGAGCAGAAGGTCTTGCAATGCACTGACCGCCCAGCGGAGCCGATCATGTTGCTTGCGATCGTGCCCGGTCAGGAGCATTGTCACAGCGTGAGGGTGAAGAAAAATGCACTTGGCAGTGAGGTGCGCACCGTTTGCTATGTGCACGACAACCGCGTGGACGCTACGGTACAACTGTCAGGCGACCTTCAAACCGCCTACGGTGGCGTGTTTGAGGTCACTTATTCCAAACCTGTGCGTTTCGTTCCAGGGCGCACCGAGTTCGAGGGCCGGTGGTTGGGCGAATGTGGCGCTGCGCAGCGGCCAGGAGACATGGTGCTACCCAATGGCGCGACGGTGAACGTTGTGGAAGACCGCAAGCGTGCGGAAAGCCACGATCACGCAGGGCACTCGCACAGATGAGCTTGCGTCCGCGACGCATCGCAGTGCCCTGACGCAGGCGCAGGGATATCGGCCAACTACTGGCTGATTTCCAGCATCACCACGTGGCCTTGCGCAGCAGGCCAGGTCTGCCCCACCACCCGTTCGCCATCGAATTCGGCGACGATGCTGCGCACGCCACCGGCAGGCTTGACCTTGGCCGATGCCACACCTGCACCGAGGGGTACGCCCGCAGGGGCTGCCCCATCCAGCAGCATCTTGTCGCGCGCCGGGTCCAGGTAGCCGCGGGGGCGGGTCAGGGTGACGATGGAGTCGGCCGCCTTGTCGGCGTCGGCGATGCGCTCGGGGCGCAGGTGGATGAGGTCGCTGCTGCGCGGGAAGCCACTGCGGTAGATGTGGGTGGTGGCGTAGCCCGGGGCGGCGATCACGAACTCGATGGGTGAGCCGGTGGGGACGGCCAGTGGCCCCCATTGGTCATCTGCGCCCACCGTTTTGCGCATCAGGGCGTTGCCCGTGCGGGCGCCGGTCGCTGGGTCGGTGGCGTACACCTCGAGCTGTGCGCCAGCCAGCGGCAGGTTGTTGCTGAAGTTGCCGGTCTTGGGGTCGGCAGAGTCCACGCCCAGGCCCGTGACCTTGCCGTTCAGCACCACAGATTTTTCCGCAGCGATCTCGGTGCGTGCTGGCGCCTTACCGGTGATGAAGCGGTAGGTGGCTTCAAACGCTGCGGGTGAGTACGACGTCTCGCGGTGGTCGATGCGCGGGATCACCACGTTGGTGGCACCCTTGAGTTCGGGGCCTGCAGCGGTCACGTTGGTGGCCGTGCCTTTCTGGCCGATCCACAGTCCGTCGGGTTGGGCGAACTTGTCGTTGTTGTCCGAGCGGATGGTCATCCATTTGACCGGGCCGCTGACCTCGTCGCCCGCTGCGTTCTTGGGGGCGTTCAGTGCTTTGAGGAAGGGGCCGGTGCCCGAGAACTCATTGCCCTCACGGAACCCCGGAATCGCCCACACGCCGTGATTGGGTGTGCCGCCCAGGATGGCGTGGCTCACCGTCTTATCGCCGCCGCCGTTGTAGATGTAGTTGCGGATGGCGTTGCCGCCGCGCGAGTTGCCCACCAATACGACTTGGCTTGCGCCCGTGGCCTTGAGCACCTTGTCCACTTCGGCCTTCAGGTAGGCCATGTGCTCTGCGGCCGATGTGCGGCCTGCCTGGGGCTTGGCGTCCTCGTCGCGCGACAGCGGGTAGGGCACGTCGATGGCGTGCAGGCGCTCGCGGGGCCAGCCGTTCGATTCGAACCGCCACACGGTGGTTTGCCACAGCGCAGCGGTGTCACCGTTGCCATGCACAAAGACGATGGGTGGTGCCTCGGCCAGGCTGGGGCTCCGGGTGGCGCAGCCAGCCAGGGCCAGGGTGGCTGCCGCAGCGGTGGCCAGCAGGAGAGATCGGCGTTGCAGCCAGAGTGTGTTGTTCATAGAGTTGTCTCCAGAAAGAAAAAATGCCCGTGGACCGGTGAATCCACGAGCATCGTTGACGGCTGTGACGCGTCTGCGTCAGCGACCGTTAGGCAAACACGCCTGCGGTGTCTTGCATGCGGGCAGACACTTCACCCAGGTGGTGCAGCGTGTCGCCAAAGGTCACTTCCAGCTGGGTGAGCTTCTTGAAGTAGTGGCTCACGATGTATTCGTCCGTCACGCCGATGCCACCATGCAGTTGCACGGCCTGCTGGCCCACAAAGCGCATCGACTGGCCCAGCTGCACCTTCGCGCGGGCCATGGCAGCGCGGCGTTCTTCCGCGGGGGCGCCAAGCTTGAGGCTAGCGTAGTAGCTCATCGAGCGGGCTAGCTCCAGCTGCATCTTCATGTCGGCCACGCGGTGGCGCAGTGCCTGGAAGCTGGCGATGAACACGCCGAACTGCTTGCGCTGGTTCATGTATTCGACCGTGATGGCCACAGTCTTGTCCATCACGCCCACGGCTTCGGCGCAGGCGGCGGCAATGCCGGTGTCCACGGCCAGTTCCAGCGCGGCCAAGCCGTCGGTGGTGATGAGCGTGGCGGGGGCGTTGGCCAGTTGCACCTCGGCGGCGCGGCTGCCGTCTTGCGTGACATAACCCTGCGTGGTCACGCCGCTGGCGGTGCGCTCGACCAGGAAGAGGGCGATCTTTCCATCCAGTTGTGCGGGCACGATGAAGGCGTCCGCCTTGTCACCAGCAGCCACTACGCTTTTGATAGCCGTTACCGTAAATCCTGATTGCGCTTTGGCCGCTTTGGCATCGCAAACATCGAGGCGGTAGCGTGCCTTGCGCTCCTGCTGGGCCAGCACTACCAGGGCTTCACCGCTGGCCACGCGGGGCAGCCATGCCGATTGCACGTCAGCCGGGGCGTAGTGCGACAGCACGCTGCTGGCGATGAAGGCCTGGGCGATGGGCTCCAGCACGATGCCGCGGCCCAGTTCCTCGGCCACCACCATGGCATCGATGGCGCTCTGGCCCATGCCGTCGTTCGCTTCGGGCACAGTCAGGGCGGTCAGGCCCAGCTCGGCCAATTCGCCCCAGGCGGCGCGGTCAAAACCGCCTGCGGCCACGGCGGCGCGGCGGCGCTCAAAGGTGTAGCCCTTGTCCACCCACTTGCGAACGGCGTCGCGCAGTTGTTCCTGGTCGTCAGAAAAATCGAAATCCATGTATCTCTCCTTGTGCCGGTTGTGGCGCCGTGACGCCCTCAACAACCAGCGAAGCTCTATCGGGAACCCCCTCCCGGAGGGGGCACGGGGGAGCAGTCCTGTCGCGCAAGGCGCGGACCGTGCTGGGCGTCAGCCCAGAACGGTCTGCGCCACGATGTTGCGCTGCACTTCGTTGGAGCCACCATAGATGGTGGTCTTGCGCAGGTTGAAGTAGGTGGATGCCAGCGGTGCGTTGGCGGTGACGCCGCCGGGGAAATTGCCCTGCCAGCCGGCTTCCATGGCCTCTTCGATGAAGGGCATGGCGAAGGGGCCGGCGGCCAGCATCATCAGCTCGGCATAACGTTGCTGGATCTCGCTGCCCTTGATCTTGAGCAGGCCCGCGATGTCGAGCGAGTTCTTGCCGGACTTCTCGGCCGACAGCACGCGCAGCACCAGCATTTCCAGGGCGACGATGTCCACTTCGAGCAGTGCAATCTGGTCGCGGAAGCGCAGGTCGTCCCACACGCCTTCGGTCTTGGCGATGCGCTTGAGGCGCTCCAGTTCGCGCTTGCTGCGGTTCACGTCGGCGATGTTGGTGCGCTCGTGGCTCAGCAGGTGCTTGGCGTAGGTCCAGCCCTTGTTCTCTTCGCCAATCAAGTTCTCGGCGGGTACTTCGACGTTGTCGAAGAACACTTCGTTCACTTCGCACTCGCCGTCCAGCAGTTTGATGGGGCGCACGGTGACGCCCTTGGACTTCATGTCCAGCAGCAAGAAGGAGATGCCGGTCTGCGGCTTGCCCTCGGTGCTGGTGCGCACCAGGTTGAACATCCAGTCGCCGTGCTGGCCGAGGGTCGTCCAGGTCTTTTGGCCATTGACGATGTACTTGTCGCCCACGCGCTCGGCGCGGGTCTTGACGCTGGCCAGGTCCGAGCCCGAGCCTGGCTCGCTGTAGCCTTGGCTCCACCACACTTCGCCGCTGGCGATGCCGGGCAAAAAGCGCTTTTGCTGCTCGGCGTTGCCAAACGCCATGATCACAGGGGCCACCATCACGGGGCCGAAGGGGATGATGCGGGGCGCACCGGCGAGGGCGCACTCTTCTTCAAACAAGTGCTTTTGCACGGCCGTCCAGCCGGGGCCGCCAAACTCTTTGGGCCAGCCAAAGCCGAGCCAGCCTTTTTTGCCCAGAATCTTGGCCCAGCCCTGCATGTCTGCGCGGGTCAGGCGCAGGGCGTTGTGGACCTTGTGAGAGATTTCTTGCGGCAGATTGGCGTGAACCCATGCGCGAACTTCTTCGCGGAAGGCCTGCTCTTCGGGGGTGAATGCGAGATCCATGCGGTGCGTCTCCTAGTGATAGTGCATTTGTAGCACGGTCGTTCGTTTTATTCCTGTCCGGGTGGCGACATTGGACTGAAGTCGGGGGAAATGCCCAGCTCGGCGCACAGCCGCTGCACGGTGTTGCGCAAGCTCGCCACTTCAGCCTCCAGGGCGTCCACGCGGGCCTGCAGTGCGGGTGAGGGGCTGGAGCCCGCACTGCCCGCGGGCGCGTGGCTGGCGGTGGTGTCCACCGGTCCGCACATCAGGTGGGCCCAGCGCTGCTCGCGGGCGCCGGGTGCGCGGGGCAGCTGCAGGACCAGCGGGCCTCCCTTCTCGGCGCTGCGCTCCTGCAGCTCGTCCAGAAAGGCTTCCACCGACGAGATATCGGCAAACCGGTACCAGCGCTCGGCGTTGATGCGCAGCTCGCCCGCCGTCTGCGGCCCGCGCAGCATCAAGAGGCCCAGCAGCACGGCCGATTGCTCGGGCACGCCCACCCCGCGCTGAAAGTTGTGCTCCCAGCGCGTGGTGCGGTTGCCGCTGCTCTCAAACGCCAGCGTCAGCAGCTTGAGCGAATCCAGCGCCTCCTGCGCCTCGGCGTCGCTGAGGTTCATCACCGGGTCGCGGCTGGTTTTCTGGTTGCAGCCGGTGACCAGGCCGTTGAGCGACATGGGGTAGCTGTCGGGCACCGTGCGCGCCTTTTCCATCAGGGTGGCAAGCACGCGGGCTTCGTTGGGGGTGAGGGGGCGTGTGGTGGGGTCGAAGGGCACTGGGATAATCCGTGGCAATTTATGAAGAACATCGTCATTCTGATCTCTGGCGGCGGCTCGAACATGGCCACCATCGTCCGCACGGCGCAGCAGGAGCACTGGGAGCAGCGCTACGGCGCCCGTGTGGCGGCCGTCATCAGCAACAAGCCGGATGCCGCCGGGCTGGTGTTTGCACGGGAGCACGGTATAGCCGCCGAGGCGCTGGACCACAAGGCTTTTGCCAGCCGCGAGGCGTTTGACGCCGAACTGGCCGCCACCATCGACCGCCACCAGCCCGCGTTGGTGGTGCTGGCCGGGTTCATGCGCATCCTGACGCCGGGGTTTGTGGCGCATTACGCCGGGCGACTGATCAATATCCACCCCTCGCTGCTGCCCGCGTTCACCGGGCTGCACACGCACCAGCGCGCCATCGATGCAGGCTGCAAGTTTGCGGGCGTGACAGTGCACCAGGTGACGGCCGAGCTGGACGTGGGGCCCATCCTGGACCAGGCCGTGGTGCCAGTGCTGCCGGGTGACACGGCCGAGACGCTGGCGGCCCGGGTGCTGACGCAGGAGCATGTGATCTACCCCCGCGCTGTGCGGGCGCTGGTGCAGGCGCTGTAGCGGGTGAGGGCGGGGCGAGGGCGGGGCAAGGGGCCAGATCGCCACAAGCTCTGCGCGCCATCAGCAGGATAATTTGCTATTGAATGTATAGCTATTCAGGCATATTGCACTAGCACAATCGGCCGATTGAACTCATATTCTGGCCCAGAGCATCACCCGCAGGCTCGCGGAGGCAGTTTCTGGCACGCGCAGCTCGTCAATTGACGGGCGAATCGCACTGCTCGGCCAGAAACCTGGCACTGACTACGGGGATAGCTGGGTCAGGCCACAGCGCTGAGGCTGCTGGTGTTCGACGCCGTGCGCCAGTCGCTGGCGGCGCGCTCGTACTGCTGCCGTGCAAAGTCAGCCAGCCGGGCCAGGTCGTTGCGACCGGCGGATTCGGTGCTGTTGCTGATGGTGGTGGGCTCGACCTGGCTGGTCAACTGGTCGATGAATGCCTTGGACTCGCTGGCACTGATGCTGGCATCGCCGTCGGTGTCGATGGCGTTGAACAGCGCGGTGATTGCGTCCTGCTCCTCCGTGCTGGTTCCGCCTGCCAGGCGCTCCGCGGCGGAGACCACGCCATCCTCGTTGGTGTCCAGCGGGTCGTAGCTGGTCGCCGAGCTGCTGCCGGTCGCCGCACCCGCCCCGCCAGGGCCGCCCGGCCCACCCGAAGGTGGTGGCATGCCCCCCATGGCCTGCATGCCGCCCGCGTCGCCGCCCGTACCCGAAGGTCGGCCCGCATCGAACTCGGCCTGCGTCAGGCTGCCGTCTCCGTTGGTATCCAGCTGGCTGAACACGTCATCGCTGCTCACGCCGGTCTGGCTGGCGGTGCCGCCGGACATGGCCTCCAGCAAAGCCTGCAGCTCGGTCTTGCTCACGGCGCTGTCGCCATCGCTGTCCACCTTGCCAAACAGGTCGTCGCCCGCCTTGCCAGTGGCGCTGGTGGCAGCGCTGGCGCCTTCGCCACTGCGCGACTGGGCGAACGCCATGGTCGAGGGGGGCGGCGGCAGCACGCTTTGCAGGGTCTTGCCCAGCTCGTCGGCATTGAGGCTGCCGTCGCCGTTGGCGTCGTATTGCTTCACCAGGTCGGCTGCGCTGGTCTGGCTGCTGACGCCGGTCTTCTTCGCCACGTCGTCCAGCAGGCCCTGCAATTCGGTGTCGCTCACGCCGCCGCTGCCGTCGGCATCGATCTTGGACAGCAGCCGCTCCGGCGAAGGCCCCGGGCGCGATGCCCGCTGCACACTCGCACTGGACCAGGCACTGCTGACGCTACTGATGGTCGTCATCGTCGTTCCTTTCGTTCCAAGGGTGGGCCGGTGCCGGGCCCTCCACTGCGGAAGCCCTCAGCCATGGCCCGATCCCATTCTTGGGTGCGCGTGTCTCCCGGGTTTGTCTGCTTTGTACCAAGGTCGATACAAAGGGTGGATACAAGGCCTGAACAGGGGGGCAAACGCCTGCCAGATTGCACTGAGGTGGGGGCGCAGGCTCCCTAAACTTGGTGCGTTCCTTTGCGCCTGTGCCCGCCCATGCAACACATCCTGGTGGTGGACGACGATGTCGAAATCACCACACTGCTCACCGACTATCTGACCCGCTTTGGCTATGCCGCCCACGCGGCCTGTGACGCCCAGACGATGCGCGCCCAGATGGCCGCACAGCCCATCGGCCTGGTAGTGCTGGATGTGATGCTGCCCGGCACCGATGGCATCACGCTGGCGCGTGAGCTGCGCGAACGCTCGCGGGTGCCCATCATCATGCTCACCGCGCGCGCCAACCCCTACGACTGCGTGCTGGGGCTGGAGATGGGCGCGGACGATTACATGGGCAAACCCTTCGAGCCGCGTGAGCTGGTGGCCCGCATCCAGACAGTGCTGCGCCGCACGCGCGGTGCCGAGGCGCCTGTGCGCCCGGGGCCTGATGAAGTGGTGCGGTTTGATGGCTGGACGCTGCACAGCCTGGAGCGGCACCTGGTGTCGCCCGGTGGCATGGTGGTGCCCCTGTCGAACGCCGAGTTCCGTCTGTTGTGCACCTTCTTGCGGATGCCGCGCCGCGTTTTCAGCCGCGACCAGCTCATGGAGCAGGCCCGGGGCCGGGCCATGGATGCGTTTGAACGCAGCATCGACCTGCTGGTGTCGCGCCTGCGCAGCAAGCTCGCGGACGACCCACGGTCACCCTCCATGATCCGCACCGTGCGCGGTGCCGGATATCTGTTCAACGTGCAGTCGCTGCAAGGGCAGGTCGGGCAGCCCCACTGATGCCCTCGCTATCACCCCTGCGCGCTGCAGTTCAGCGCTGCGTTCCCGACACCCTGTTTGGCCGGCTGGCGCTGCTGCTCATCGCAGCCGTCATCGTGAGCCATGTGCTGGCGTTGACGTTGATGTTCGAGCTGCGCCCCGCTCATCCTGGGCACCCGCCCGGCCCGCCCCCGCATGCCGTGGCTGCCGATGGGCGCCCGCTGCCGCCGCCTGGGGCCGCGCCGGGATTGTGGAACGCGCCACCCTCGCTGCAACTGGGCCTGCTGCTGGACATCAGCGTGCGCCTGGCCGCGCTGGTGGCGGCGGCGTGGTGGGCTGCGCGCTGGCTGTCGCGCCCCATGCGCCGGCTGGCCACGGCCGCGCAAGAGCTGGGGCGCGACATCCACCGCACCCCTTTGCCAGAGGACGGCACACTGGAGTGCCGCGACGCCAGCCGTGTGTTCAACCAGATGCAGGCGCGCATTCGCCAGCAGCTGGCCGAGCGCGACCGGTTTGTGGCAGCCGTGTCGCACGATCTGCGCACGCCCCTGACCCGGCTGCGCTTGCGCACCGAAAGCCTGGGCGATGCCCATGCGCAGCAGCTGTTTCGGCGTGACATTGCCGAAATGGACGCCATGATTGCCTCCACGCTGGACTACTTGAGCGGCGTGGCGGGTGCCGAGGCCTGGGTGCATCTGGATGTGCAGGCCCTGGTGGACAGCATGGCGGACGACCAGGTGGCCATGGGCCACGCGGTCACCGTGGCTGGGCACGCCGCTCCCTTGCGCGTGCAGGCCGTGGCGCTGCGGCGTTGCCTGGACAACCTGGTGGGCAACGCGGTGCGCTATGGCGGCGGCGCCGAGGTCACGCTGAGCGATGCGCAGGACGCCCTCACCATCGAGGTGCGCGACCACGGCCCCGGCCTGCCGCACGAGGAGCTGGACCGGGTCATGGAGCCGTTCTACCGGGTCGAGGCCTCGCGCAACCGCCAGAGCGGCGGTGTGGGGCTGGGGCTCACCATCGCCAGCGACATCGTGCGGCGCCACGGCGGGCAACTGGCACTGCGCAATGCAGAGGGCGGCGGGCTGGTGGTGGCTGCGGTGTTCCCCCGCTCGGCCCTTTGACCTTTGATGCCAGCGGGGTTCACTCGCCGGGAGCTTGGCCTTCCCATTTCTCAAACCGGGGGCGCATCACGCCGTCGATGAGCAACTGCTCCTCGAACATGGCGGCCGGCCGCACCCACAGGCCGCGCTGGCCGTACAGCGCGCGGTACAGCGTCATGGGCTCCAGCGTCTCGCTGTGGCGCACGGTGTCGATCACTTCATAGAGCATGCCCTTGTAGTGGCGGTACAGGCCCGGTGGCGTGCGGATGAGCGCGGGCAGATCGTCGTCGGTCATGGTGCTACGGTGGTGTGAGTGGTTAGGATGGCGGCTGAAAAAAAACCAACCAGAGTGAGGGACGCCCGTGGACCAGGCAGATTTTGTGCACATGGTGCGCATGAGCGAGCATGCCAGCGCCGACAACAGCCGCGCCTACCGCCGCAGTGTGGCTGCATTTGCAGCGCTGGGTTATGCGTGGGTGCTGGGGTGTCTGGCACTGGCCGTGGGTATTTTGCTGTGGGTGGTGCCTCAGTTGCTGCAGGGGCGCTTTCGGTTTGCGATGCTCTGGGCCCTGCTGGGTGCCGGAGGTCTGCTGTGGGTGAGCCTGCGTGCGCTGTGGGTGCGGTTTGATGCGCCGGAGGGCGTTGAAATTACCGCGCTGGACGCGCCTGACCTGTTTGAAGCCCTGGCGCGCATCCGCCGCAAGATCAAGGGCCCGCCCATCCACAAGGTCACATTGACCGACGAGTTCAATGCCAGCATCCAGCAGTTGCCGCGTTACGGCCTGTTGGGCGGCGCGGTCAATCACCTGAGCATTGGCCTGCCTCTGCTGATGGCGCTGGACCGGCCGCGGTTCCTGGCGGTGCTGGCACACGAGTACGGCCACCTGCGGGGCGATCATGGCCGCTTTGCGGCCTGGATCTACCGCACGCGCCTGTCATGGATGCGCCTGAACCACAGCCTGGCGGATGACGAGGGCCCGGTGGCTGCCGCCACGCAGTTGTTCATGCGCTGGTACTTCCCGCGGTTTTCGGCCAAGACCTTCGCACTTGCCCGACAGGATGAGTACGAGGCCGACCGCATTGCCGGCAAGCTGCTGGGCCGGGATGTGACGGCCGCGGCCCTGGCCGAGATCGAGATCCGTGGCGCGTGGCTGCAGGCGGAGTTCTGGGGCAACCACTGGTGTGCTGCCGCGGGCAATCCGTTGCCAGTGGGCCCCTACCGCGGCATGCGCCGCGCCCTGGCCAAGGCGCCCGATGCGGCCTTTGCCAACGATGCCCTGCGCCAGGCGCTCAAGCGCCTGAGCAATCTGGACGATACCCACCCCGGCCTGCGTGACCGCATCGAAGCGTTGGACGCCACGCCCACGCTGCCGGACTGGTCGCGCGGCAACGCGCTGGCCCTGTTGGGGCCGGATGCCAAGCGCTGGGTGGCTCATTTCGACAAGCAATGGTGCCGCGATAACGCCAGCGAATGGAAGCAGCACCACGCCTGGCTGGGGCGTGTGCGCGCGCGCGCCGAGGCATTGGGCGCATCGACGGCCCAGAGCAGTGCGGCCGACCTGGTGGAGCTGGCCCGCCTGAAGCGCCATCTGGACCCGCATGCGGATGTCCGCGCCCTGTACGAGCTGGCACTGCAACGCAGCCCCGAATACCCTGCCGCGCTGCGCGGGCTGGTGCCCTGTCTGGCGGAGGAGGATAGGGAGGGCAAGCTGCAGCTGCTGCACCGGTTGTGGGAAACAGGCAGCAGCGACCGCTACTGGGCCGCGCGCACGGCATTGGCCGAGCTGGAGACCCCACGCCTGGGGCTGGACCACGATGCGGCCGCCTTCAAGCAGTGGCGCAAGCGGCTGGAGCGCGCGCAGGAGTCTGAGGAACGTGCCTGGGAAGAGCTGTCGGGCACCTCGTTCTTCAGCCAGATCGTGCGACATGACCTCAGCTCGTTCGAGCTGGCCGAGCTGCAGTCCGAACTGGCACGTTGTGCACCGCTGGCCCGCTGTTGGCTGGTACGCAAGAACCTGCGCGAATACCCCCAGCGCAGGGCCTACCTGGTGTTTGTCGAGCTGCCGGGCATGGACGATGAAAGCCGCTACCACCTGTGCCGCGCCCTGGAGCGCAACCTGAGCCTGCCGGGCCCCGCGCTGGTGCTGTGGGCGGGTGAGTCGCCGACCCTGCAGCAGATCGAGCGCTCGGCGTTCGAGCCGATCTACTCACGCTGACGCAGAGCGGCAGGTCCTCTGAGCGACTTCGTCGCATCCCCGTGCTGGCGTGCCTGGGGGTGGCTGCGCTTCCGGTGCAATGGACCGCCGCCGAAATGGCGCGGAGCTGGCCGCGCGACGGGGAATGGGACAATCGGGGGATGCATCCCAAAGTTCTTCTCGATGCCTGTGCCGAACTGGTCAGGCTCACCCTCACGTTTGAACACCCTGCCGACGCGGTGGTGTCACGTTTCTTCCGCGACAACCGGGGCCTGGGGCCGCGCGAGCGCGCCACGCTGGCGGAAACGGTCTATACCGTGTTGCGCAAAAAGCTGCTGTTTGACCACATGGCCCCCTCGGGCTCAGGGCCCAAGGAGCGCCGCCTGGCGATCCTGGGTTTCTACGGCCCGCGCGATTTCCTCAAGAGTGCGTTGACCGACCAGGAAAAGAACTGGCTGGACCAGTGCGATGCCGTCACGGTCGATGACCTCATGGAGCGTCACCGTCACAACCTGCCTGAGTGGATGGTCAAGCCTCTGAAGGACCAGCTGGGCGATGGTTTCTGGCCGCTGGTGGAAAGCCTGGCGCAAAGCGCACCCCTGGATTTGCGGGTCAACGCGCTCAAGGACAAGCGTGCCGATGTGCAAAAAGAACTGGCCAAGGCCGGCATCAAGGCCCATCCCACACCATATTCGCCCTGGGGCCTGCGCATTGACGACAAGCCCGCGCTGACCAAGCTCGACGCCTTCACGCGTGGCGCCATCGAGGTGCAGGACGAGGGCTCGCAACTGCTGGCCCTCCTGCTGGATGCCAAGCGCGGCGAGATGGTGGTGGACTTCTGCGCCGGCGCAGGGGGCAAGACGCTGGCCATTGGCGCGAGCATGCGCAGCACAGGGCGTCTGTATGCGTTCGATGTGTCAGCACACCGCCTGGACGCGCTGAAACCCCGCCTGGCCCGCAGCGGCCTGTCGAACGTGCACCCCGCCGCCATCGCCCACGAACGCGACGACCGCGTCAAGCGCCTCGCGGGCAAGATCGACCGCGTGCTGGTCGATGCGCCTTGCTCGGGCCTGGGCACCTTGCGGCGCAACCCGGACCTCAAATGGCGCCAGTCGCCCAAGGCCATCGAAGAGCTGGTGGCCAAGCAGACGGCCATCCTGGACAGCGCAGCGCGCCTGCTCAAGCCGGGCGGTCGTCTGGTGTATGCCACCTGCAGCATCCTGCCGCAGGAAAACGAGGCCATTGCGGAAGCCTTCAGCGCATCGCACCCCGACTTTGAACTCCTGGATGCCGGTGAACTGCTGGAGCAGCTCAAGGTCGAAGGCGCCAAGGGCTTGTGCAGCGGTGGCGCATCGGGCAGTGGTTATTTGCGCCTATGGCCCCATCTGCATCAGACCGATGGGTTCTTTGCCGCCATCTGGGTCAAGAAGGACTGAAATGCTGGGGGTAAGGCTCTAAAGCCTTCAAACCAGCGCCAATACGGTGGATTTCCCTGATCCATTCCGAGGCAGGCCCTCTAAAATTGGTGACCTGTTTCATTGGTGAGCGGGTTCTCTGTAGTAAGGTTTTTGTGAATATGCTGTTACCCGACTGGGCTGTACTGAACGCCGCCATCGACTGGCTGGGATATGGGTTGTGGAACCTGGCCTGGTGGCAGATCGTGCTGTATACCCTTGCCACGACCCACATCACCATTGCGGCGGTCACGATCTTCCTGCACCGCGCGCAAGCGCACCGCGCACTGGATCTGCACGCCATCCCCTCGCATTTCTTCCGCTTCTGGCTGTGGATTGGTACCGGCATGGTCACCAAGGAGTGGGTGGCCATTCACCGCAAGCACCACGCCAAGTGCGAAACCGTGGACGACCCCCACAGCCCCCAGACCCGTGGGCTGGACACCGTGATGTGGCGCGGCGCCGAGCTGTACCGCGCCGAGTCCAGGAACATGGAGACGATCAAGAAGTTCGGCCACGGCACGCCCGATGACTGGATGGAGCGCAACGTGTACACCCGCTACGGCTGGCAGGGCGTGGGCCTCATGCTCATCCTGGACCTGGCTCTGTTCGGCGCCCTGGGCGCTGCGGTGTGGGCGGTGCAGATGCTCTGGATCCCGTTCTGGGCAGCGGGCGTGGTCAATGGCGTGGGTCACTACTGGGGCTATCGCAACTTCGAGGCGCAGGACGCCAGCACCAATTTGTCGCCCTGGGGCATCATCATCGGCGGCGAAGAGTTGCACAACAACCACCACACGTACCCCACGTCCGCCAAGTTCTCGGTCAAGCCGTATGAGTTCGATATTGGCTGGGTGTACATCAGCCTCATGAAGAAAATCGGTTGGGCCACAGTGAAGAAGGTGCCGCCCAAGCTGCAACTGGGCGATGTGAAGCCCGTGGCCGATGAAAAGACGCTGGAGGCCCTGATTGCCAACCGCTATGAAGTGATGGCGGGCTACGCACGCGGCGTGCGCAAGGCTTGCAAGGACGAGATTGCTGCGCTGCAGGCCCGCCAGGCTGATGTGTCGGTGCTCAAGGCCGCCAAGCGCTGGCTGCACCGCGATGCCGAGAAAGTGCCTGCAGGGGCCTTGCCCCAGTTGGCGCAGGCCCGCGCCGCGCATCCGACGCTCGACAAGATGGTGACCATGCGCGAAGAGCTGCGTCAGCTGTGGTTGAACACATCCCAGTCCCGCGAACAACTCACGGCCGACTTGCAAGCTTGGTGCCGCCGCGCTGAAGAGAGTGGTGTGGCAGCCCTTCGGGAGTTCTCCATCCGCCTGCGTGCTGCACGGGCTTGAGGTGACATCCTGATTGCACTTTCGGTCGGGCCGCTGGCTTGGCGCACTTAGGGCGCATCTACCAAAAAACCGCTGTAGGGCCTTGGGCCTGCAGCGGTTTTTTTGTTGGCTGTCAGGGGTGAGCGGGGAGTAGGTGGTTGCGGTGCGGGTGGGGCTGTTGCGGCGGAGCTGTGCGCCAGGCAGTCCGCAATGGTCCACCCATGAAAAAAGCCGCCGGGCTGGACGCCGGGCGGCTTTTTGGAAGACCAGAAAGAGGCTGAATTACTTCAGCTTCATTTCCTTGTATTCCACATGCTTGCGAGCCTTGGGATCAAATTTCATGATCAGCATCTTCTCGGGCATGGTCTTCTTGTTCTTGGTCGTGGTGTAGAAGTGGCCGGTACCCGCAGTGGATTCCAGCTTGATCTTGTCGCGTCCGCCTTTGCTTGCCATGGTGCTACTCCTTAAGCCTGGCCACGGGCACGCAGGTCTGCGAGCACCGAGTCGATACCGTTCTTGTCGATCAAACGCAGGGCAGCGCTCGAAACACGCAGGCGAACCCAACGGTTTTCGGTCTCGACCCAGAAACGGCGGTATTGCAGGTTCGGCAGGAACCGGCGCTTGGTTTTGTTGTTGGCGTGGGAAACATTGTTCCCAGTCATGGGCTTCTTGCCCGTTACGTCGCAGACGCGTGCCATGAGGACACTCCGATACTGTATTAACGGCCGTTCGCTGGGCCCTAGGCTGTTGATTTGCCCAGGTTGGCTTGCGGCCTCACCTCGCCAGAAAGGGTGGCGGTAACCCGATTTGCCTGTTTCGGAGGTCCGCAAAAACGGGCCGAATTCAGCAAAGCCGCAGATTATAACCTGCAGCTTATTTTTTCATCAAGCTTCCTGTTCGAGGAAGCGCTGCGCATCCAGCGCGGCCATGCAGCCGGTGCCTGCACTGGTGATGGCTTGGCGGTACACGTGGTCCTGCACGTCGCCGGCGGCAAACACGCCGGGCACGCTGGTCTGGGTGGCAAAACCCTTGAGCCCGCCCTGGGTGATGATGTAGCCGTTTTCCATCTCCAGTTGGCCTTGGAAGATCTCGGTGTTGGGCGCATGGCCGATGGCGATGAAGCAGCCCTGCAGCTTGATGTCGGACGTAGAGCCGTCTTGGGTGCTCTTGACGCGGATGCCCGTCACGCCGGTGTTGTCGCCCAGCACCTCATCCAGGGTGTGGAACAGCTTGAGTTCGATCTTGCCGGCGGCCACCTTCTCGTGGAGCTTGTCCACCAAGATAGGCTCGGCCTTGAACTTGTCGCGGCGGTGCACCAGCGTGACCTTGCGGGCGATGTTCGACAGGTACAGCGCTTCCTCCACCGCCGTATTGCCGCCACCGACCACGCAGACATCCTGCTCGCGGTAGAAGAAACCGTCGCAGGTGGCGCAGCCAGACACGCCCTTGCCCATAAAGGCCTCTTCCGAAGGCAGGCCCAGGTATTTGGCCGATGCGCCCGTGGCCAGGATCAGCGCGTCACAGGTGTAGGTGCCGCTGTCGCCGGTGAGCGTGAAGGGGCGTTTGCTGAAATCGACCTTGTTGATGTGGTCGAAGATGATCTGGGTCTTGAAGCGCTCGGCGTGCTCCAGAAAGCGCTGCATCAACTCCGGCCCCTGTACGCCGTGCACGTCGGCGGGCCAGTTGTCCACCTCGGTCGTGGTCATCAGCTGGCCGCCCTGGGCCATGCCGGTGATGAGCACCGGGTTCAGGTTGGCGCGGGCGGCATACACCGCTGCGGTGTAGCCAGCGGGGCCGGAGCCCAGGATCAGAACTTTCGCGTGTTGGGTGGTGGACATGGTAAAAGCCTGTGTTTTGCGCCCGCTACATGGGGCGCTGTTGGGAAAGCTGGGGGTTGAGCCGCCGAGTATCAACTGGCATCCGCTCGCACGAGTGGCCCCGTTTTCAATCACCGCGATTGTAAGAACCCATTGATAACCCGTTGCGATGCCGGTTGGGTCGCACCCCTGAAAGGAGATGTTTGCATGTCCACGATGTTGTCCAATCTTGACCTGCTGCGCCGGGTGCCCTTGTTCTCGCTGCTGACCGTGGCACAGGCCGAGGTGATCAGCGGCGCGGTGATCAAGCGCCGCTTCAAGCGGGGCGAAGCGCTGGTGGAGCAGGGGCAGAAATCGAACGCCTTGTTCATTCTGCTCACCGGTCGCGCCCGTGTCATGACCGCAGACAGCCGGGGGCGCGAGGTGATTCTGGCCACCCTGGCCCAGGGTGACTACCTGGGCGAGATGAGCATCATCGACAACGAACCCCACTCTGCCACGGTGCGTGCCGAGGTGCAGACCGACGTGCTGATGCTGGGCCGCGCCGAGTTTGCGCGCTGCCTGACCGAGAACGCCTCCATGTCGCTGGTGGTGATGCGCGGGCTGGTCAAGCGCCTGCGCCATGCTGATCGCAAGATTGAGTCACTGGCGTTACTGGATGTGTACGGCCGTGTAGCCCATGCGCTGCTGGATTTTGCGGTGGCCGATGCGCAAGGGCAGCTGCTCATCAAGGACAAAATCTCCCGCCAGGATCTGGCCAAGATGGTCGGAGCGTCCCGCGAGATGGTCAGCCGGGTGATGAAAGACCTGGAGGAGCGCGGCTTCATCGAGGCGCTGCCCAGTGGCGCTACCTTGCTCAAGGACCGCCTGAACGCGCTGGGCTGAAAGCGGGGTGGTGGACCCTGCGCTGGGCGCCCTGCCCAGTGCAATGCATGCGGTAAGCTCACCCCGCACGTTTATGACCTATTCCCTCAATACCCTGAATGCATCGGCTGCGGCCAAGTCGCCGCCGCGCACGGGCGCTGCCCGTTTTGGCCACGAAATCGCCCTGGTGGTGGGCTTGCTGGCCCTGGTTTTCTGGCTGCTGGCGCTGGTCAGCTATTCGGCCCAGGATGCGGCCTGGTCTACCTCCGGCGCCCGCGATGCGCGCTCTGTGGCCAACTGGGCGGGGCGCTTTGGCGCCTGGCTCGCTGATGGCAGCTACTTTGCGCTGGGTTTTTCGGTGTGGTGGTGCGTGGCGGCCGGTGTGCGCGCCTGGCTGTCGTCGCTGGCGCGCTGGATGCGCGGGGGCGAAGGGGTAGCCGGTGCCGCCAGCCCCTTGGTGCGCCGCGCCACGTTCTGGGGCGGGCTGGTGGTGCTGATGTGTTCCAGCGCGGCGCTCGAATGGTCGCGTTTGTACCGGTTTGAGTCGTTCCTGCCCGGGCATGCCGGTGGCGTGCTGGGACACCTGATGGGACCTGCCAGTGTGAAGTGGCTGGGGTTCACGGGCTCGGGCTTGCTGACGATCGTGCTGGCGGTGGCCGGGGCGGCGCTGGTGTTCCGCTTCTCATGGGGCCATGTGGCCGAGGTTCTCGGAGGGCGCATTGATGCGCTGGTGCAAGCCCGCCTGGCAAAACGCGAGGTGGCCAAGGACGTCGCCGTGGGCCGCAAGGCCGCACGCGAGCGCGAGGTGGTGGTGCTCGAGGAGCGCACCGAAAGCGAAGTGCACCACCCAGAGCCCGTGCAGATCATCGAACCGATCCTGGTGGACGTGCCGCAAAGCGCCCGTGTGGTGAAGGAGCGCCAGAAGCCATTGTTCACCGAGATGCCCGACAGCAAGCTGCCGCTGGTGGACCTGCTCGACGGCCCGCTGCAGCGCCAGGAAACCGTGGCGCCCGAGACGCTGGAGATGACCAGCCGCCTCATCGAGAAAAAGCTCAAGGACTTTGGCGTGGAAGTGCGCGTGGTTGCGGCCATGCCCGGCCCGGTGATCACGCGCTACGAGATCGAGCCCGCCACAGGCGTGAAGGGCTCGCAGATCGTGGGCCTGGCCAAGGATTTGGCGCGCTCGCTCAGCCTGGTGTCGATCCGTGTGGTGGAAACCATTCCGGGCAAGAACTACATGGCGCTGGAGCTGCCCAATGCCAAGCGCCAGTCCATCCGACTGTCCGAAATTTTGGGCTCGCAGGTGTACCACGAGGCCAAGAGCATGCTCACCATGGGATTGGGTAAGGACATCGTGGGCAACCCGGTGGTGGCCGACCTGGCCAAGATGCCGCACGTGCTGGTGGCCGGTACCACAGGCTCGGGCAAGTCGGTGGGGATCAACGCGATGATCCTCTCGCTCTTGTACAAGGCCGAGGCGCGCGACGTGCGCCTCTTGATGATCGACCCCAAGATGCTGGAAATGTCGGTCTACGAAGGCATTCCGCACCTGCTGGCGCCCGTGGTGACCGACATGAAGCAGGCCGCGCATGGCCTGAACTGGTGCGTGGCCGAGATGGAGCGCCGCTACAAGCTCATGTCCAAGCTGGGGGTGCGCAACCTGGCGGGTTACAACACCAAGATCGACGAGGCCAAGGCCAAGGAAGAGTTCATCTACAACCCCTTCAGCCTGACGCCCGAGGAGCCCGAGCCGCTGCAGCGCCTGCCCCACATCGTGGTCATCATCGACGAGCTGGCCGACCTGATGATGGTGGTGGGCAAGAAAATCGAAGAGCTGATTGCCCGCCTGGCGCAAAAGGCGCGCGCGGCTGGCATCCACCTGATTTTGGCCACCCAGCGTCCCAGCGTGGACGTGATCACCGGCCTGATCAAGGCCAACATCCCCACCCGCATTGCGTTCTCGGTGGGCTCCAAGATCGACAGCCGCACCATCCTTGACCAGATGGGCGCTGAAGCGCTGCTGGGCATGGGCGACATGCTCTATATGGCCAGCGGCACGGGCCTGCCGATTCGCGTGCACGGTGCTTTTGTGTCGGACGAGGAAGTACACCGTGTCGTCAGTTACCTCAAGGAACAAGGGGAGCCGGACTACATAGAGGGCGTGCTCGAAGGCGGAACTGTGGACGGTGACGGCGATCTGTCAGGGGAGGGCGGTGGTGGCGAAGGGGGCGAGAAAGACCCGATGTACGACCAGGCCGTCGAAGTGGTGCTCAAGGACCGCAAGGCGAGCATCTCGTACGTGCAGCGAAAGCTGCGCATTGGCTACAACCGCTCGGCGCGGCTGCTGGAAGACATGGAAAAAGCCGGACTCGTCAGTGGCTTGACCACCAGCGGCCAGCGCGAGGTGCTGGTACCGAACCGCAGCGAATGACCGGCCGGATCGCAAGGCCGGTCCTACCCCACAGGAGTTTCTGTTGAAAAAGATCGCTACTGCAATTTTGATAGCTGCTGCGGCAAGCGTGGCTAGCGCTGACGGGCTGAAAAGCCTGGAATCCTTCATGAAAGGCACGCAGACGGGCAAGGCTGACTTCACGCAGACCGTGACCTCGCCGCCCAAGGACGGCCAAACTGCGCGCACCAAGACATCGACGGGCAGTTTTGAGTTCCAGCGCCCCGGGCGCTTCAAGTTCGCCTACAAAAAACCGTTTGAGCAGACCATCGTGGCCGACGGCCAGACCCTGTGGCTCTACGACGTGGACCTGAACCAGGTCACGCAGCGCTCGCAGTCGCAGGCTCTGGGCAGCACGCCTGCTGCACTGCTGGCTTCCGCCCCTGACCTGTCTGCGCTGAAGGCCGATTTCACGCTGGAGTCCGCGCCCGATGCGGACGGCCTGCAGTGGGTGCTGGCCAGTCCCAAGACCAAGGACGGTCAGCTCAAGAGCGTGCGCGTGGGCTTTGCAGGCGAGCAGCTGGCGGCCCTGGACATCCTGGACAGCTTTGGCCAGCGCTCGCTGATCCGCTTCAACGGCATGCAGGCCAATGCGGCGCTGCCCGCCAGTACCTTCCAGTTCAAGCCTCCGGCAGGGGCTGATGTGGTGAAGCAGTAATTTTGCTCCCAAAAGAATAGCTGCCAGCGCATGATTTTTATGCGCTAGAGGCCAATTTGGCTTGAAAACCAGCGTGATGTAGACAGGACACGACCATGGCAGCACGCAGTGCCTCCGCCCCTTCCCAGGCTCACCCGGCGCACCCATCCAGCCACCAGCCCTTGGCAGAGCGACTGCGGCCCCGCACGCTGGGTGAGGTGATCGGCCAGCAGCATGTGCTGGGCCCGGGCATGCCGCTGCGGCTGGCGTTTGAATCGGGCCGGCCGCACAGCTGCATCCTGTGGGGCCCGCCGGGCGTGGGCAAGACCACCATTGCGCGCCTGATGGCCGACGCATTCGATGCCCAGTTCATCAGCATCAGTGCCGTGCTGGGCGGGGTCAAGGACATCCGCGAGGCGGTGGAGCAGGCCCAGGCCGCGCGCGACGGCCTCATGCAGCAGCGCACCATCGTGTTTGTCGATGAAGTGCACCGCTTCAACAAGAGCCAGCAGGACGCCTTCTTGCCGCATGTCGAATCGGGCCTGTTCACCTTCATCGGCGCCACCACCGAGAACCCGTCCTTCGAGGTGAACTCCGCGCTGCTCTCGCGTGCTGCGGTGTATGTGCTGCAACCGCTGTCCGAGCAGGACTTGAAGCAAATAGTGGCGCTAGCGCAGAAGGAACATGCGCTTCCAGCTATCGAAGAGGTAGCAATTGATCGCCTGGTGGCCTACGCCGATGGCGACGCGCGCCGCCTGCTCAACACGCTCGAAACCCTGGCCATGGCGGCCGCGCAGGAAAAGCTCACCGAGATCACCGATGCCTGGCTGCTCAAGGTGCTGGGCGAGCGCATGCGCCGCTACGACAAAGGCGGTGAGCAGTTCTACGACACCATCAGCGCGCTGCACAAGTCGGTGCGGGGCTCCGACCCCGATGCGGCGCTGTACTGGCTGGTGCGCATGCTGGACGGCGGCGCTGACCCGCGCTACATGGCGCGCCGCCTGGTGCGCATGGCGGCCGAGGACATCGGCCTGGCCGACCCGCGCGCGCTGCGCCTGGCGCTGGATGCGAGCGAGGTGTACGAGCGGCTGGGCAGCCCCGAAGGCGAGCTGGCACTGGCCGAATGTGTGGTCTACCTGGCCGTCGCGCCCAAGTCCAACGCGGTTTACAAGGCCTACAACGCGGCCCGCGCCTGGGTCAAACAGGATGGCACGCGCCCGGTGCCCATGCACCTGCGCAATGCGCCCACCAAGTTGATGAAGGAGCTCGACTACGGCAAGGGCTACCGCTACGCCCATGACGAGGAGGGCGGCTTTGCGGCGGGCGAGAACTACCTGCCCGAAGGCATGCCTGAGCCCGGCTTCTACCAGCCCGTGGAGCGCGGCCTGGAGATTAAGATCGCTCTGAAGCTGCGTGAACTGCGCGACCGCAATGCCGCAGTTGCCGCGTCCAGCCCCCAGGGTTCGGATACGCCTTCCTGATCGGCGGAGGGGGCGGAGGGCCATGAGGCCGCACATGGCCTGCGGCGTCCCCAGCGCGTCGCACAACCCGCTTTATGCCAATTGCGCATGATCAAGGTAATAAGTTTGCACATCAATTATCCTGCGTGCATCAAAATTCCTTATGCAGTGCGTGGCGCGCTGATGCGGCTAAAACCCGAGGGAAAACCCCGCCCGGCTTGGATTGGGGCAGTTGTGACTACTCGCTACAATCCCGTCCACAAACCCGCACAGCTGCATTCCTGGCGGGTTTTTTGCTACATGGCAGTCGGGCCCACAAGGCTGTACCGATTTCGGTGCCAAAGCGGTGGGTACGTCACAAACGAAGGACTTCTCTTATGGACATTTTGCTGCAACAGATCATCAACGGTCTGGTACTCGGCAGCATGTACGCCTTGATAGCCTTGGGCTACACGATGGTGTACGGCATTATTCAGCTGATCAATTTCGCCCACGGCGAGGTGCTCATGATCGGCGCTCTCACCAGCTGGAGCTGTATTGGAATCATGCAGGCCGCCATGCCCGGCGCGCCGGGCTGGGTCATCTTGCTGCTGGCCACGCTCATAGCGTGCGTGGTGGCCGCCACGCTCAATTTCGTGATCGAAAAGGTGGCTTACAAGCCGCTGCGCACCAGCCCCCGCCTGGCGCCCCTGATCACCGCCATCGGCATGTCGATCCTGCTGCAGACGCTGGCGATGATCATCTGGAAGCCCAACTACAAACCGTATCCCACGCTGCTGCCCAGCACACCGTTCCAGGTGGGCGGCGCGTACATCACCCCCACACAGATCCTGATCCTGGGCGTGACGGCCGTGGCCCTGGCTTCGCTGGTCTATCTGGTCAACCACACCAACCTCGGCCGCGCCATGCGCGCCACGGCTGAGAACCCCCGCGTGGCGTCCCTGATGGGCGTGAAGCCCGACATGGTGATCTCGGCTACCTTCATCATCGGTGCCATCCTGGCGGCCATCGCCGGCATCATGTATGCCTCCAACTACGGCACGGCACAGCACACCATGGGCTTCCTGCCCGGTCTCAAGGCCTTCACGGCGGCGGTGTTTGGCGGTATCGGCAATCTGGCCGGCGCGGTGGTGGGCGGCATCCTGCTGGGCCTCATCGAAGCCATCGGCTCGGGCTACATCGGCACGCTCACGGGCGGTTTGCTGGGCAGCCACTACACCGACATCTTTGCGTTCATCGTGCTCATCATCATCCTGACGCTGCGCCCCTCGGGCCTGCTGGGTGAGCGTGTGGCCGATCGCGCCTGAGGAGCCTCACACCATGAAGAACACCAAAACCAACTGGATCATCGGCGCCGTGGCGCTGCTGGTGCTGCCGCTGATCCTGCAATCCTTCGGCAACGCCTGGGTGCGCATTGCCGACCTGGCCCTGCTGTATGTGCTGCTGGCCCTGGGCCTGAACATCGTGGTCGGCTACGCTGGCCTGCTGGACCTGGGCTACGTGGCGTTCTACGCCGTGGGTGCCTACCTGTTTGCCTTGATGGCCTCGCCGCACCTTGCGGACAACTTTGCGGCGTTTGCCGCCATGTTCCCCAACGGGTTGCACACCTCGCTGTGGATCGTGATACCGGTGGCGGCGTTGCTCGCGGCGTTCTTTGGCGCCATGCTGGGGGCGCCCACGCTCAAGCTGCGGGGTGACTACCTGGCCATCGTGACGCTGGGCTTTGGCGAAATCATCCGCATCTTCCTGAACAACCTGGACCACCCCGTCAACCTGACCAACGGCCCCAAGGGCTTGGGCCAGATCGACTCGGTCAAGATCTTTGGCCTGGACCTGGGCAAGCGGCTGGAGGTGTTCGGTTTCGACATCAACTCCGTCACGCTGTATTACTACCTGTTCATGGTTCTGGTGGTGATCTCCATCGTCATCTGCTACCGCCTGCAGGACTCGCGCATCGGCCGCGCCTGGATGGCCATCCGTGAAGACGAAATCGCTGCCAAGGCGATGGGCATCAACACCCGCAACATGAAGCTGCTCGCCTTCGGCATGGGCGCTTCGTTCGGTGGTGTGTCGGGTGCGATGTTCGGTGCGTTCCAGGGCTTTGTGTCGCCCGAGTCGTTCAGCCTGATGGAGTCGGTCATGATCGTCGCCATGGTGGTGCTGGGCGGCATCGGCCACATTCCTGGCGTGATCCTGGGTGCCGTGCTGCTGTCGGCCCTGCCCGAAGTGCTGCGCTATGTGGCAGGCCCGTTGCAGGCCATGACGGACGGCCGCCTGGACTCCGCCATCCTGCGCCAGCTGCTGATCGCGCTGGCCATGATCATCATCATGCTGATGCGTCCCCGTGGTCTGTGGCCAGCGCCCGACCATGGCAAGAGCCTCACGCAGAAGACCTGAACACCGCAGAAAGTTAGAACATGGCAGAGAACATTCAGAAATCGGCCAGCGACGTGGTGCTGCGGGTTGCCGGCATTTCCAAGCGCTTTGGCGGCCTGCAAGCCCTCTCCGACGTGGGCATCACCATTGAGCGGGGCCAGGTGTATGGCCTGATCGGCCCCAACGGCGCGGGCAAGACCACGTTCTTCAACGTGATCACCGGCCTGTACACCCCCGATGCCGGCACTTTCGAGCTGGCCGGCAAGCCCTACGAGCCCACGGCCGTGCACGAAGTGGCCAAGGCCGGCATCGCCCGCACCTTCCAGAACATTCGCCTGTTTGCCGAAATGACGGCGCTCGAGAACGTGATGGTGGGCCGCCACATCCGCACCAAGTCCGGCCTGCTGGGCGCGGTGCTGCGCACCAAGGGCTTCAAGGAAGAAGAAGCCGCGATTGCCAAGCGTGCCCAGGAACTGCTGGACTACGTGGGCATTGGCAAGTTTGCCGACTACAAGGCGCGCACCCTGTCGTACGGCGACCAGCGCCGCCTCGAAATCGCCCGTGCGCTGGCCACCGACCCGCAGCTCATCGCGCTGGACGAGCCCGCCGCCGGCATGAACGCCACCGAGAAGGTGCAGCTGCGCGAGCTGATCGACCGCATCCGCAACGACAACCGCACCATCCTGCTCATCGAGCACGACGTGAAGCTGGTGATGGGCCTGTGCGACCGTGTGACGGTGCTCGACTACGGCAAGCAGATTGCCGAGGGCAACCCTGCCGAAGTGCAGAAGAACGAAAAAGTGATTGAGGCCTATCTGGGCACCGGAGGACATTGAGAATGGCCGAAAAATCCAACAAGGTACTGCTGCAGGTCAAGGGCCTGAAGGTGGCCTACGGCGGTATCCAGGCCGTGAAGGGCGTGGACTTTGAAGTGCGCGAAGGCGAGCTGGTCTCGCTGATCGGCTCCAACGGTGCTGGCAAGACCACCACCATGAAGGCCATCACCGGCACGCTGCCCATGAACGATGGCGACATCGAATACCTGGGCAAGAGCATCAAGGGCAAGGGCGCCTGGGACCTGGTCAAGGACGGCCTGGTGATGGTGCCGGAAGGCCGTGGCGTGTTCGCCCGCATGACCATCACCGAGAACCTGCAGATGGGCGCCTACATCCGCAAGGACAAGGCGGGCATCCTGGCCGACATCGAGAAGATGTTCACCATCTTCCCGCGCCTGCGCGAGCGCAAGGACCAACTGGCCGGCACCATGTCCGGCGGTGAGCAGCAGATGCTGGCCATGGGCCGGGCGCTGATGAGCCAGCCCAAGGTGCTGCTGCTGGACGAGCCGTCCATGGGCCTGTCGCCCATCATGGTGGACAAGATCTTCGAGGTGGTGCGCGACGTGTACGCCCTGGGCGTGACCATCGTGCTGGTCGAGCAGAACGCCAGCCGCGCGCTGGCGATTGCCGACCGCGGCTATGTGATGGAGTCGGGCCTGATCACCATGACAGGCCCCGGCCAGCAACTGCTCAACGACCCCAAGGTGCGCGCCGCCTACCTGGGCGAATAAGCGACTGCAGCCTGCGCGCCGCTTGCGTGGCGCGGTGCTTTCCAGCAAGGCACTCCCTCGGGAGTGCCTTTTTTTGTGCCCGCTGGTACGGATGGTGGTGAGGGTTTTGCTATTGAAAATATAGCTATCAAAGCATGTAACACCGGCGCTATCAGGCGATTTTGTTCATAATCGGCCGCTTCGTTCACCCACCTGACTTCACAGCACGACCATGAACGCGCTCCAATCCCTGCCCATCTCGCTGCAAACGGTGTTGCTGCTCACGGCCAGCAACATCTTCATGACCTTTGCCTGGTACGGCCACTTGAAGAACCTGGCGTCCTCGCCGTGGTACGTCGCCGCCCTCGTCAGCTGGGGCATTGCCCTGTTTGAATACCTGTTGCAGGTGCCAGCCAACCGCATCGGCTTTACCCAGTTCAACGTGGGGCAGCTCAAGATCATGCAGGAGGTCATCACGCTGGGTGTGTTCGTGCCCTTTGCTGTGTTCTACATGGGCCAGCCCCTGAAATGGGACTACCTCTGGGCCGGACTGTGCCTAGTGGGGGCGGTGTATTTCATCTTCCGCGGCGCCTGAAGCCTGAACCGATCCCCCAGCCGCGTATTTATGGCCCCGCGCATGACTGCATGACGCGGTGGCATCGGCCCCCGCAAGGCGGACGGTTAAACTCGCCGGGTCACGAAAGCGTCATGGTTCTGTCATGGCGCGGCCTTTTCTCACCATTCGTTCCCGATCCAGGAGTCCCCATGCTGTTTGCCAAGCTGTTGCCACGCGAAGGCAATTTTTTCGAAATGTTCAACCAGCATGCGGACCGCATCGTTGAGGCGGCCCGGGCCTTCTCGCAACTGGTGGCCAACTACAGTGATCCGCACCTGCGCGACAAATACAACCAGGACGTGGACAACGCCGAGCGTGCTGCCGACCGCGTGACGCACGAGGTCAACAAGGCCATTCACAAGACCTTCATCACCCCCATCGACCGTGAGCAGATCCACACCCTGATCAACACCATGGACGATGTGGCAGACCTGATCCAGGACTCGGCCGAGACCATGGCGCTGTACGACGTGCGCCACATGACGGAAGAGATCACCCGCCTCACGGACCTGAGCCTCAAGTGCTGTGAGCGCCTGCGTGATGCCGTCAAGCTTCTGGAGAAGATCGCCGATCCGGCTGTGGCCGAGGCCGCGCTCAAGACCTGCGAGGAGATCGACAAGCTCGAATCCGACGCCGACCGCGTGATGCGCAGCGCCATGAGCAAGCTGTTCCGAGAGGAGCCCGATGTGCGCGAGGTGATCAAGCTCAAGGCCATCTACGAGCTGCTGGAGACCATCACTGACAAGTGCGAGGACGTGGCCAACTGCATCGAGGGCATCGTCCTCGAAAACTCCTGAACCCCGCAGGCTGACCAGTATGGAAACCGTACAGACGGCCCTCTGGGTTGTGGTTCTGCTTGTGGCCTTGGCGATCCTGTTCGACTTCATGAACGGGTTCCACGACGCGGCCAATTCGATTGCCACGGTGGTCTCCACCGGCGTGCTCAAGCCCGCGCAGGCGGTGCTGTTTGCCGCCTTCTTCAATTTTGTGGCGATCTTCATCTTCCACCTGAGCGTGGCGGCGACGGTGGGCAAGGGCATCGTGCAGCCCGGCATTGTGGACACGCACGTGGTGTTTGGCGCCCTGGTGGGTGCGATCACCTGGAACGTGATCACCTGGTACTACGGCATCCCCAGCAGTTCCTCGCATGCGCTCATCGGCGGCATCGTGGGCGCGGTGATTGCGAAGGCGGGGGCAGGTGCACTGATCTCTGCGGGCATCCTCAAGACGGTGGCGTTCATCTTTGTGTCTCCGCTGCTGGGTTTTGCGCTGGGTTCGCTCATGATGGTGGCAGTGGCCTGGATCTTCCGGCGCACGCGTCCGAGCAAGGTGGACAAGTGGTTCCGCCGGTTGCAGCTGTTGTCTGCGGGCGCCTACAGCCTGGGTCACGGTGGCAACGATGCGCAAAAGACCATCGGCATCATCTGGCTGCTGCTGATCGCCACGGGGTACTCGTCGGCGTCCGATGCGTCGCCACCCACATGGGCCATCATCAGCTGTTACGTGGCCATTGGCCTCGGGACCATGTTTGGCGGCTGGCGCATCGTGAAGACCATGGGCCAGAAGATCACCAAGCTCAAGCCCGTGGGCGGCTTCTGTGCCGAAACGGGGGGCGCCATGACGCTGTTCCTGGCCACCATGCTGGGCATCCCGGTGTCCACCACGCACACCATCACGGGCGCCATCGTCGGTGTGGGCTCCACCCAGCGTGCCAGCGCCGTGCGCTGGGGCGTGGCGGGCAACATCATCTGGGCGTGGATTCTGACCATCCCGGCCAGTGCGTTTGTGGCCGCCGTCGCCTACTGGATCAGCCTGCAGCTGTTCTGATGGCGAAGATGTCCTGAATGCTATTGAAAATATAGCGTCTGAGGTAATTAAAACGGGCGCATACGGCCTGTTGAAGCTCTTTCGAGTCCCTTTTGACGCCCCATCGAGTGCAAACTCGCTGGGGCGTCTGCTTTTGCGGCTGTCTCGAGGTTACTGCGAGATCTTGCGCGCTTCCTCGATCTGGTACTCAAAGTACCGCTGGAAGCTGAACGCCAAGCTGGCCATCAGTACCGTGGTGCCGATCAGCAGGGACACCACGATGGCGCCCACGGTGATCCACTGCGTCCTGCCGGGGGGGGCGTCGGGCGCGGCTGTGGGGTTGTAGCGGGCATTCCACACCTCCGGCGTCATCAACGCGTACAAGATGGCGCGCAGCGCGCACGCCGCAATGGTGAAGCCCAGCAGCGGGATCAGCACCCAGCTGTAGTGGTCGTCCTGGCCGAGTTGCTGCACCCGCTGGATGCCGTAAATGCCCAGGGCCGTGGGAATGGGCAGCAACCAGCCCAACATGTCGGACAGGCCATGCAGATAGAAGCGGTGCAGGCCCAGAGGCCCGCCCACGAAGGCGAGCCAGGCCGCCACGGTTTTGTTTTTCATGCGGGGCATTGTGTTACTCGGGAGAGGTGGTGTCGCCCGCACCCAGGGTTTTTTCCATGAGCACGATGTCGCGCCAGGCACCGAACTTCCAGCCCACCGAGCGCATGACGCCCACATCCGTAAAACCCAGCGCCCGGTGCACCCCGATGGAGCCGGCGTTGGCGGAGTCACCAATCACCGCCAGCAGTTTGCGTACGCCGACGGCCTCGGCCTGCACGGCCAGCTCGGCCAGCAGCTTGCGACCCAGACCCATGCCACGGGCGCTGTCGGCCACGTAGATCGAATCCTCGGCCGAGAAACGGTAGGCCGGGCGGGGCTTGAACCAGTTGGCGTAGGCGAAACCCAGCACCTGCCCGTCCTGCTCGGCCACCAGCCAGGGCAGGCCACGTGCCAGCACGTCAGCGCGGCGGCCCGCCATGTCGGCTTCGGTGGGTGGATCAATCTCGAACGTGCCCGTGCCGTGGAGCACATGGTGTTGGTAAATGGCGGTAATTGCGGAGATATCGCTGTCGGTGCTGGGGCGGATGGTGGACATTGGAACAAATAGATATAATCGCGGGCTTTGCAGCGTGTCGCTGGCCGGGTGGCCATGTCGCGTGTCTCAAGCGTTGCGAATATGGTTGCGAACACTGTGGCTTACGGCAAATGTTGCCGGAGTTCACCACCCGAAGGATAAATCATGGTCGTCATTCGACTCTCCCGCGGCGGCTCCAAGGGCCGTCCTTTCTTCAACATCGTCGTTGCTGACAAGCGCGTGCGCCGTGATGGCCGCTTCATCGAGCGCATCGGTTTTTACAACCCCACCGCCAAGGAATCCGAAGAAGGCCTGCGCATCGTGCAAGACCGTCTGGCTTACTGGGTGGGCGTCGGCGCTCAGTCCTCCCCCACGGTGGACCGCCTGATCAAGCAAGCCGCCAAGAAGGCTGCTTAAAGCTCCCTGAAAAGGGCGGGTTCCGTCGGCTAGCCTGGCGGAACCCGCCCTTTTCTCATTCTGGATTCACTGCCATGGCCACCACACCATTGACCCTCGAACCCGCAGAACTACCTGCCGACGCCATTGAAGTGGGGCGTATCGCAGATGCCTGGGGCGTCAAGGGCTGGTTCAAGGTGCTGCCGCACAGCAGCAATCCCGAGGCACTTTTTTCTTCCAAGCAATGGTATCTGCAGCCGTCCGAGCGGGGAGCCAAGACCTTCAGCGGCACGGTACAGCTGCCCATCCGCCAGGCCAAGGCCCATTCGGATTCCGTGGTGGCGTGGGCGCAGGGCATCGACGACCGCAATGGTGCAGAGGCGTTGCGGGGCGCGCGGATCTTTGTGCCCCGGTCCACTTTCCCGTCCACTTCGGATGACGAGTACTACTGGGTCGATCTGATTGGCCTGTCGGTCCTCAACCGCGAAGGTGTGGCGCTGGGCCAAGTGCGCGAGCTGATGTCCACCGGTCCCCAGACTGTGCTCGTGCTGGCCTATGAGCAGGATGGCAAGCCGCAGGAGCGCATGATCCCGTTTGTTTCGGCGTTCGTGGACAAGGTGGACTTGGCCGAAAAGCGCATCACCGTGGACTGGCAGCCCGACTACTGACAGGCGCTCCCCGAACCGCGCCGCGCACCATGCGCTTTGACATCATCACCCTTTTTCCTGAGCTGTTTGCCCCTTTCCTGGCGAGCGGCGTGACCCGGCGCGCCTACGCCAGCGGCCAGGTCGATGTGCGTCTGTGGAATCCGCGCGACTACGCAGATGGCAACTACCGCCGGGTGGATGACCGTCCGTTTGGCGGCGGCCCGGGCATGGTGATGATGGCCGAACCGTTGGCGCGCTGCCTGGTGGCTATCCGGGCGGAGCGGGGTGAACCCGAGGAGGCTCAGGCGCCTCTGGTGCTTTTTTCTCCCATTGGTGAGTCGCTGAACCACGCCGCTGTGGAACGCTGGTCTGGCAGCGAGGGGGCGGTGTTGCTGTGCGGTCGCTACGAAGGCATCGACCAGCGGTTCATCGATGCGCACGTGAATGTGCAGATGAGCTTGGGCGACTTCGTGCTCTCGGGCGGTGAGATTGCCGCCATGGCGCTGTTGGACGCCGTGGCGCGCCTGCAGCCCGGCGTGCTCAATGACGAGGGCAGCCACCAGCTCGACAGCTTCAATCCGGCGCTCGATGGCTTGCTGGACTGTCCGCACTACACGCGGCCCGAGGAGTGGGCGGGGCTGCCAGTGCCCGCTGCGCTCATGTCGGGCCACCATGCGCAGATCGAGCGCTGGCGGCGCGACCAGCGCCTGGCCACCACGGCCCGCCACCGGCCTGATCTCATCGATGCCGCGCGCAAAGCGGGGCGTCTGGCGCCTGCCGACGAAGCAGTATTGGCCAAGCTCGTCTGAATTGCTATAATCAAAGGCTTTTCGATCCTCTGGCCGGCCGTTTTGACTGGGAGTTCTCCCGCAAAACACTGAGGCGTCAATCCCGACGCAGCCATTTTTGGCGCGGACAAGATCACTAGGAAACTCACATGAACCTGATCCAGACCCTGGAAGCGGAAGAAATTGCCCGCTTGAACAAGACCATCCCCGAATTCGCCCCTGGTGACACCGTCATCGTGAGCGTGAACGTGGTGGAAGGTACCCGCAAGCGCGTGCAGGCTTACGAAGGCGTGGTGATTGCCAAGCGCAATCGCGGCCTGAACAGCGGCTTCACCGTGCGCAAGATCTCCAGCGGCGAAGGCGTGGAACGTACGTTCCAGACCTACAGCCCGCTGATCGCCAGCATCGAAGTCAAGCGCCGTGGTGACGTGCGCCGTGCCAAGCTGTACTACCTGCGCGAGCGCAGCGGCAAGTCGGCACGTATCAAGGAAAAGCTGCCTTCGCGCGTCAAGGCTGCTGCCACCGCCGCATAAGGCGCGGGCTCGTCCTGACAAGCCGCTACAGCATCTGCCTGTAGCGGCTTTTTGTTTTTTGGCCCGTTGAATCAGCATCCGTGAACCCTCCTTCCCCTCCCGCCGTCTCATCGGTCATTGCGCCTCTGTCGAGTCTGCCCGACTTTGACCCCCGCCTGGTGCCAGTCGTGGGTGTGGACGCGCACCTGCCCGCCGTGCCCCTGACGGTACAGACGCCCGATGCGCTGCGTGCGCGTTTTGCGCAGCCGCCGCAATGGGAGCCGGAGGTGGTGCTGGAAAAGAAGTTCATGAACCGCGAGCCAGCCCACGCGTCCGTGTTGCTGGCGATTGTGCTGCGCGAGCAGCCCATGGTGCTGCTGACGGAGCGCACCGCGCATCTGTCCACCCATTCCGGGCAGGTCGCCTTCCCCGGTGGGCGGGCGGACCCTGAAGATGCCAGTCCGGCCGAAACTGCCTTGCGTGAAGCGCAGGAAGAAGTGGGCCTGGGCCGTGAGTTTGTCGAGGTGCTGGGAGCGCTGCCAACTTATGTGACCGGCTCTTCGTTCATCATCACCCCGGTAGTTGCGCTGGTGCAGCCGGACTGCGTGCTGCGGCCCAACCCTTATGAGGTGGCCGATTTGTTCGAGGTGCCACTGGCCTTCCTGCTCGACCCCTCCCACCACCGCCGCCATGTGTTCGATCGCGATGGCGTGCACCGCGAGTGGTTCTCCATGCCGTACCAGCAGGGGGACAAAACCCATTTCATCTGGGGTGCTACGGCGGGCATGCTGCGCAATTTCTACCGGTTCATGCAAGCCTGAGCCTGCTGCGCACGCCGTGGGGTGCACCAGCGCGAAGCGCCAGTATCATTGCTCCCCATGAGTTTCTTCGCCATCCTGTTCGCTCTGCTGATCGAGCAGGCACGCCCCCTGGCCCGCAGCAATCCCATACACGCAGGGCTGCGCGCATGGGCGCTGTCCGTGAGCCGTAATTTCGATGCGGGCAAGTCGCACCACGGCTGGGTAGCGTGGAGCCTCGCAGTCCTCGTTCCCGCCTTGGTCACATTGGCCATCCACTGGCTGTTGTTGTGGGGCCTTGGTTGGCCGTTTGCAGTGCTGTGGAGTGTCGCGGTGCTGTACGTCACGCTCGGGTTTAGGCAGTTCAGCCACCACTTCACTGGCATTCGCGATGCATTGGAGGAGGGCAATGAAGATGCGGCGCGCGAGCGCCTGGCGCACTGGCAGCAGGTGGATGTGGGCGTGCTGCCGCGCAGCGAGATCGTGCGCCACGTGATCGAGTATTCGGTGCTGGCGGCCCACCGGCATGTGTTTGGCGTGCTGGCTTGGTTCTCGGTGCTGGCTGCGCTCGGCCTGGGCCCCACGGGGGCCGTGCTGTACCGTCTGGCTGAGTTTGTGTCGCGCTACTGGCATTACAAGCAACGCGCGGGGGCGCTACCCGCCAGCGAATCCCTGCAGCAGGCCTCTGCGCAGGCCTGGACCGCCATTGACTGGCTGCCGGCGCGGCTCACTGCGCTGAGCTTTGCGGTGGTCGGCAGTTTCGAAGAGGCCATTGAAGGCTGGCGCTTTCATGCGCAGCGGTTTCCCAACGACAACGATGGCGTGGTGCTTGCTGCGACGGCGGGCGCCATCAATGTGCGCCTCGGTGGCGAGGCTTTGAAGGCGCGTTCTGAACTGCATGCGCCACAAGGTCTGGAGATCGACGCCGACATGGGCGACAGCGACTCCACCCCCGGCCGCGAGCCCGAGGTAGGCCACCTGCGCAGCGTGGTCGGACTGGTGTGGCGTTCGGTGGTGGTCTGGATGCTGCTGCTGGCGTTGCTCACCCTGGCGCGCTTGCTGGGTTAGCCGGGACGGGGCCTGGTAAGCCGCCTTGCGCAGCGCTGCGCAAGGCGTGAATCAATACCGGGTGTGGCTCAGTTCTTCAAACAGGTCACTATATATTTTGTAGCGTGAGGGGCTTATCCCTCCAGCACTTGGGCCATTTTTAACGGCATCCAATACGCCACAGCCCGGTTCATGCAGGTGGGTGCAGTTGTAGAACTTGCAGTCGGTGGCATGCTCGGCGATGTCGGGCATGCAGGCGGCCAGTTGCATGGGGGCGATGTGGTGCAGCCCGAATTCCTGGAACCCTGGCGAGTCGATCAGCGCCGTGGTGCGCGCTGCATCCATCCAGTACCAGTGGGTGCTGGTGGTGGTGTGCTTGCCAGAGTTCAGCGCCTGCGAGATCTCGCCCGTCAGCACAGAAGCACCGGGCACCAGCAGGTTGATCAGCGTGCTTTTGCCCGACCCCGAGGGGCCGAGCACCAGCGTGGTCTTGCCTTGTAGGTGTTCCATCAGCAGGGCACGGTCCACATCGCTGGACAGTGCCAGCGATAGCGGTAGCACGCCGTAGTGTTTGCCTGCGCCCATGTGCCGGTAGGGCAGCAGGCGCTCCCAGGCGCGGGCGAAGGGCTCGACCAGATCACTCTTGTTGAGAGCAATGATGGGCTTGATGCCTTCGGCTTCCGCCGCAATCAGTGCGCGGGACAGCTGGCTTTCGGAAAACACGGGCTCCGCAGCGATGAGGATGAGTACCTGGTCCAGGTTGGCGGCGAAGGATTTGGTGCGGATTTCGTCCTGGCGGTAGAAAAGGTTGCGTCGTTCCTTGACCTTTTCGATCGTACCTTCTTCACCTTGGCCGGGCGGCGGTGCCTGCCACAGCACATGGTCGCCCACCACGGCCTGGTTTTTTTTGCCGCGGGGGTGGCAGATGCGGCGTGCGCCATCCGGGGTTTCGACCATGCAGTGGCGCCCATGGCTGGCCACCACGGTACCTTCCATGAGGGCGCTGCGTTCAGCCATGGTGGGCCTGCGTCACAGTGCGACCAGTGCGTCGAACTGGGTGGCGCACTCGAAGTCGGTGCTGGAGATGCCGTGCACGTCGTGAGTGTTCAGTCGCACCACGCAGCGGTTGTAGTGCACCGACAGATCGGGGTGGTGGTCTTGCGCGTTGGCGATGAACGCCAGTGCGTTCACGAACGAGATCGTCTCGTAGTAGTTGGCAAAGTGGTAGGTCTTCTCGATGGCGACGTTGGCGCCGTCGCCGCTGAGGCTCCAGCCTTCCAGCTTGGCGAGGTTCGCTACTACTTCTGTCGCTGTCAGGGCGCGACGGGTCAACTTGGACCAGTCTTTTTTCTTCAACATGGTGGTCATGGGTGGGCAGGGGTTTGCATGCGCGCCAGACGTTCTGTGGCGGGTGGATGCGAGTAGTAAAACTTCACGTACACCGGATCGGGTGTGAGCGTGGAGGCATTGTCTTCATACAGCTTGAGCAGGGCCGACGACAGATCGGCGCCGCTGGCCTGGGCCACGGCATATGCATCTGCCTGGAACTCATGGCGGCGCGACTGCTGCGAGAACAGCGGCGAGATGAAGAAGGTGAATACCGGGACGACCAGCATGAACAGCAGCAGCGCCAGCGCATCATTGGGGGCAGCTGCCATGGCTGGGTCCAACGAAATATTGGGCCGTACGCCCAGCCCGGTGTAGAACCACACTTGGGTGGAGAGCCAGCCCAGCATCGCGAAGCCTGCCAGGCTCAGCGCAAACATCATCACGACGCGCTGGACGATGTGGCGGTGCCTGAAGTGGCCCAGCTCATGGGCCAGCACGGCTTCGACCTCGCCGGGGGCCAGCTGGCGCAGCAGGGTGTCGTAGAACACCACGCGCTTGGCGGCACCAAAGCCCGTGAAGTAGGCGTTGGCGTGGGCGCTGCGACGGCTGCCGTCCATGACGAACAGGCCCTTGGCCGAGAAGCCGCAACGTTGCATGAGCGCCGTCACCCGGGCTTTGAGCGATTCGTCTTCGAGCGGCTGGAACTTGTTGAACAGCGGTGCGATGAAGGTGGGGTAGATCACCATCAGCAGCAGGTTGAAACCCATCCAGAAACACCAGGCCCACAGCCACCACAGTGGGCCTGCAGCGCCCATCAACCAGAGTATCAGCGCGGCGATGGGCAATCCAATGATTGCGCCTACCAGCAGGCCCTTGAGCGCATCCGCCACCCACAGGCGCCAGGTCATCTTGTTGAAGCCAAACCGTTCTTCCACCACAAAGGTCTGGTACAGCGACAGGGGCAGGTCGATCAGGCCGCTGATGGCGGCAAAGGCCACCAGCAATGCCATCTGTTGCCACATGCCGCCGCCCAGCACGGCAAGCAGCGCCTGGTTCAATGTGTCGAGGCCGCCCAGCAAAGTCCAGCCCATCAGCACTGCAGCGCCCAGCGTCAGCTCCAGCATGCCCAGGCGCGCCTTGGTCACGGTGTAGTCGGCAGCCTTCTGGTGAGCAGCGAGGGAGATGCGTTCGGCAAACGGCGCAGGGACCGCCGCGCGGTGACGTGCCACATGCCGGATCTGGCGCGTGGCCAGCCAGAACTTGAGTGCCAGGCCCAGCAACAGCGCGGCAGCAAAGGCCATAGTGAGCAGCAAAGAGGGGGAAAGGTCGTCGGATGTGGGCATGTGCGGCGAGTTTAGGTCATCGGCGACAATGCGCGCCATGTCAGAAGCCAACAACCCCACCCCGCCCGCGCTTGCCAAATCCGACCAGAACCTCGTCTGGCTGGACTGTGAAATGACCGGCCTTGAGCCCGATACCGACCGCTTGCTGGAGATCGCCGTGGTCGTGACTGGCCCGAGCCTGGAACCGCGTGTCGAAGGCCCCGTATTTGCCATTCATCAGTCGGATGAATTGCTGAACAAGATGGATGCCTGGAACAAGGGCACGCACGGCCGCAGTGGCCTGATCGACAAAGTGAAGGCCTCTACGGTGACCGAAGAGGAGGCCGAGCAGAAGATTCTTGCTTTCCTGGCCCAGTACGTGCCCAAGGGCACCGCGCCCATGTGTGGTAACAGCATCGGCCAGGACCGGCGTTTCCTGGTGCGCTACATGCCCAAGCTTGAACGTTTCTTTCACTACCGCAACGTGGATGTGAGCACGCTCAAGGAGCTGGCCAAGCGCTGGAAGCCTGAGGCCTACACCAGCTTCAAGAAGGCGCAGAAGCACACGGCGCTGGCCGACGTGCACGAGTCCATTGAAGAGCTGGCCCATTACCGCACTCATTTGCTGTCGGTGGACGTGAAGGCTGACTGAGTTGGTGGGCGCGGGGGCTGCGTGATTGACGCTGCTGCCGCGCGGCTCATTCGAGGGGTATTGCGGGCAAACCCTTAATCGTGCGATAATCGTTGGCTGCGCAGGAATCCCTCGCAGATTGTGCATCTCCCCTCACACACCGGGCTTGTCAGCCGACTGTCTATCGACAGTGCAGGACTGGCGAAAAACGCCCACCCGCTCCGGCCTTTTCTGAGCCAGCGCAGGTTTCGTTTGATGGTTGATGTTTTTTAACCATTTGACGAAGCCAATCGTGGGCTGCGCCCGCGACCGTCTTCGTGAGAGAAAAATCATGACCGACACCTCTTTGGTGCAGGGCGAATTCGCGCCTGCAGAGACTTCTTTTGCTGCCGACATTTCCGTGCAGTCTTCCCCTCTCGATGCTGCAGTGGCCGTGGCCGCTGAAGCGGACGCCGCTGTGACCGCAGAGCCCAATGGCTTTGTCGAGCTCGGCCTGGCTCCTCAGCTTGTGCAGGCCGTGGCTGATCTGGGCTACACCCAGCCCACGGGTGTGCAGCTCAAAGCCATTCCATTGGCCATGGGCGGTGGCAACGATGCCACCAAGTTCATCGACCTGATGGTCTCCAGCCAGACCGGCTCCGGCAAGACGGCTGCTTTTCTGCTGCCCGTACTGCACACGCTGATCAACCAGCAAGCGGCAGCCGAAGCCGAGGAGCGTGCTGCGTTTGAGCGTGCCACGGCCGAAGCCGCTGCTCGCGGCGAACCCGCTCCCAAGCGCCCCAAGCGCAAGGACCCCACCAGCTCGCGCAATTTCAAGGCGGCCACCCCCGGCGCCTTGATCCTGTGCCCCACTCGGGAACTGGCGCAGCAAGTTGCGCACGATGCCATCGACCTGGTCAAGCATTGCCGCGGCCTGCGCGTGGCCAACGTGGTGGGTGGCATGCCTTACCAACTGCAAATCGCCAAGCTGCAGAACGCCGACCTCGTGGTGGCGACTCCTGGCCGCCTGCTGGACCTGCAGCGCTCGATGCAGATCAAGCTCGACAAGGTGCAGTTCCTGGTCGTTGACGAAGCCGACCGCATGCTTGACCTGGGCTTCTCGGATGACCTGGCCGAGCTGAACCAGCTGACCAGCCAGCGCAAGCAGACCATGATGTTCAGCGCCACGTTCGCGCCGCGCATCCAGCAACTGGCCATGCGTGTGATGCACGACGGTGGTTCGTCGGTGCAAAAGGTGACCATCGATTCTCCGCAAGAGAAGCACGCCAACATCAAGCAGGTGCTGTACTGGGCCGACAATGCTCAGCACAAGCGCAAGATGCTGGACCACTGGCTGCGTGACACCACGATCAACCAAGCCATCGTCTTTGCCAGCACCCAGGTGGAGTGCGATGGCCTGGCCAACGACCTGCAGCAAGACGGTTTCTCCGCCGTGGCACTGCATGGCGCCCTGAGCCAGGGTCTGCGCAACCGCCGTTTGATGGCCCTGCGCGCCGGCCAGGTGCAGATCCTGGTGGCCACCGATGTGGCGGCACGCGGCATTGATGTGCCTACCATCACCCACGTGTTCAACTTTGGCCTGCCCATGAAGGCCGAGGACTACACCCACCGCATCGGTCGTACCGGCCGTGCGGGCCGCGATGGCCTGGCCATCACATTTGCCGAGTTTCGCGATCGCCGCAAGATCTACGACATTGAGTCGTACAGCCGCCAGCAGTTCAAGGCCGAAGTGATTCCGGGCATGGAGCCCTCGCAGCGCGCGCCGCAGGCACCCCGTGGTGGTGACTTCGGTGGTGGCCGTGGTGCACCGGGCCGCTCGTACGACAACCGTGACAACCAGTCGCGTGGCCGTTTCGGTGGTCCCGCACGCGGTGGCAATGACCGTGGTGGTTTCGGTGGCGGTTTTGGCGGCGGCTTTGCAGGTCGTGACAACCGTGGCGCTCCGGCCCGGGGTGAAGGCGGTGGTTTTGCTGGCCGCGATGACCGTGGTGGCGATCGTGGTTTTGCACAGCGCCGCGATGGCGAAGGCTACGGTCGCAAGCCCGGCTTTGGTGACGCAGGCCGTGGCGGTTTTGCTCCCCGTGGCGATGCGGGTGCACCGCGCGGTGATTTCGCTCCCCGCAAGCCTGCTTTTGCCAAGCCTGCAGGTGGCGGTAGCAAGCCGTTTGTGGCCCACGACGCTCGCAAGCGTCCTGCTCGCCCGGCTCGCTGATCGTTGATAGGTTGGTGGCGCTAGCGCCGCCCCTGTTGTCAAGGCTGGTACTGCAAGGTGCCAGCCTTTTTTCATGGCCGATACCTTGACAGTCCCAGATTGTGAGCGGTGGCTCGTCAATAATGGCCGCCGGAGGAATCTGCTGTGTCGTCTTCTTTATCTTCGGGTGCGGACTTTGAGCACATGTTCGGGCTGGCACCAGTGTCACTCTGGCTGGAGGACTACAGCGCACTCAAACAGCTTTTTGAGCAGTGGCGCGCTGAGGGTGTGACGGATATTCGCGCGCACCTGTCCCAGGACCCGGCCCGCCTGCGGGCCTGCAGTGCCGCACTCAAGGTGCTCAAGGTCAATCAGCGCACGCTGGACCTGTTTGCTGCCGAGAACCAGCAGGTTCTGGAGGCCAATCTGGACAAGGTGTTCCGTGACGACATGCACGACGCGGTGGCGCACGAGCTATCGCAGCTTTGGGACGGGCAGCTGGAGTTTTCAAACCAGACGGTGAATTACGCGCTCGACGGGCGGCGGCTCGATGTGCAGATCCGCGCGCGCATCTTGCCGGGCTATGAGGACAACTGGAGCAGGGTGCTGGTGTCACTGGAGGACGTGACCGCCACCGTGCGCGCAGGTGCCGAGCTGCGCCGCAGCGAGCAGTATGCGCGTGACCTGTTCGAACATTCGCCTGTGTCGTTGTGGGTGGAGGATTTCAGCGCGGTCAAAAGCCTGCTCGACGGCGTGCGCGCACAGGGCATCGACGACTTCAAGACTTTCATCCGGGTGCACCCCGAGTTTGTGACGCGCTGCATGCACGAAATCCGGGTCATCGACGTGAACCAGCAGACCTTGCGCATGTTCGGTGCGGCGAGCAAGGAGATGCTGCTGAACAACATTGGCCGGGTGTTCCGCGGGGAGATGCACGAGTCCTTTGCAGAGCAGTTGCTGGACCTGTGGGAGGGCAAGACCTTCCAGCAACGCGAAGTGGTCAATTACGCCTTGTCTGGCGATGCGGTGCATATCCACATGCAGTTCTCGGTGCTGGCTGACCACATGAGGGACTGGGGCCTGGTACTCCTGTCCCTGGTGGACATCACGGCGCGCAAAAAGGCTGAGGCTTATCTGGAGTACCTTGGCAAGCATGATGTGCTCACGCAATTGCGCAATCGCGCCTTTTACGCAGAAGAGCTCAATCGCCTGACCCGCAAGGGCCCTTGGCCGCTGTCCATCATCGCCATCGACCTCAATGGTCTCAAGGGGGTGAACGATGAGCAGGGGCATGCGGCGGGGGACTCCATGCTGCGCCGTGTGGGCGAGGTGCTGGCCAAGGCTGTGGACGCCCCAGCGTGCGCCGCTCGCATAGGGGGGGACGAATTCACGGTGTTGTTGCCTGGCACGGATGAACGCGGGGCTATGGCTCTGCAGGAGCGCATTTTGTCGATGCTCGAACTCAACAACCAGTTCTACCCTGGCCAGCATTTGAGCCTGGCCATGGGGATTGCCTGTTGCCCGTCTGGCGACGCGGTGGAGGCTGCGATCCACCGCGCAGACCAGGCGATGTATGCGGAAAAGAATCGCTATTACCAGCAAAAGAACGTGGACCGGCGGCAGCCAAGTCCCTGATCCGCGCCTTGATTAGAGGTTGACCGGCGTGCGGCCGATCTCGGGCCAGCGATGGTGCAGAAAGATCCAGGACAGCATGCCAATGCACAACATCAGAAATGATGACAGCGCCAGCAAAACGGTGGAGTGCATCACCAGCGGTGCAATGAGGCCCGCCACCAGCCCGTTGGCCGAAGAGCCGACAAACGCCTGCATGGACGAGGCCATGCCCCGTCGCTCCGGGTAGAGGTCCAGCACCAGAAGCGTCACCACGGGCACCATCAGCGCCCAGCCAAAAGAAAAGACCGCAATGGGCGCAAGGGCCCACCAGGCATGGGCGGTGAACAGGAGATTGGCGACCAAATTCAACACGGCCACCGAAAACATGATGACGAACCCGTGGCGGATCTGGCGCTTGGGTGGAATCCGTCCGGCCAGCCGTCCACTGAGCCACGCACCGCCCATGATGCCCGAGATGGTGAGCGCAAAAAACCAGAAAAACTGCGTGGGTGCCAGCGACAGGTGCTCCCCCAGAAAGGCGGGGGCCGACAGCACGTACAGGAACATGCCATTGAAGGGCACACCGCTGGCCAGCGCCAGCAGCACAAAGCGTGCGCTGGTGCCCAGCTGCATGTACCCGCGCATGAGGTGGCGCACATGGAAGGGCTGGCGCTGCTCCACATGCAGGGTCTCGGGCAGCAGCCGAAAGTTGGCGGTCCACAGGGCGACCCCTACCAGGGTCAGAAACCAGAAGATGCTGTGCCACCCGGTGTGGACGAACAGCCAGCCCCCGATGATGGGTGCAATCGCCGGGGCCACTCCGAAGTAGATAGTGACCTGGCTCATGACCTTCTGCGCTTGTGCCGGGGGGAACATGTCGCGGATCACCGCGCGGGAGACCACGATGCCCGCTCCCGTGGACAAACCTTGCAGCGCGCGGAAAAAGACCAGTTGTCCGATCGTCTGCGACAGTGCGCACCCGGCGGAGGCGATCGTGAACACCGCGATGCCCCACAAGATCACGGGCCTGCGCCCGAAGCTGTCCGCCAGCGCTCCATGGAACAGGCTCATGAACGCAAAGCCAAACAGGTAGGCCGACAGCGTCTGCTGCATTTCTACCGGCGTGGCTCCCAGCGCCGCGGCGATGCCCGAGAACGCAGGAATATAGGTGTCTATGGAAAAGGGCCCCAGCATGCCCAGCACTGCCAGCAGAATCGCCAGCGCCCAGCGGGGCGCTTTCCAGAGCAAATGGGCTTGTGGGTTCATGGGTGACGATGGGATGGGGTGAGAGTCGGGCACCCTCGGGGCATCGGCCTCTGACGCTGTGCAGGCCGGTGCCGGTTGCATGGGGATTATGCGGGACATACACGGCCCATGGCGGGTGAGCGCTGCGGAGCATCAAGCCTTGCACTCTTCGTAAAGAGTTCTGGGCGAGGGGGCGTTGCAAAGATAAGCCTGAGGAGGGCGGGTAGCGCCGGCGGCGATAGGCCAGGGTCCTCGGGCTGTCGCAAGCGAGCTAGAAACAAAAAAACCTGCTATTTGTGAATAGCAGGTTTTTTGTGCCTTGCGGCTTTGATTTGGTGGGTCCTGAGTGACTCGAACACTCGACCTACGGATTAAGAGTCCGCTGCTCTACCAACTGAGCTAAGAACCCAAATCTTTGAATTCGTCTGCATTGCTGCAGAGCCTCGAATTATGCACTAGTTTTTGCGACCTTTGCAACTAGCGCCCAAAAATTATTGCATCGCGCTCCGGCTGGCCAGCTCGACAAAGAGGCCGCTGTGGTCCAGTTCGCCCAGGCCGTGGTCCACGCCCTCGGCATACAGCGCTTCGAACAGGGCCGTGATGGGGGCGTCGAAACCTGTTTCGCGCGCGGTAGCCAGCGCGTTGCGCATATCCTTCAACTGGACGGCCATGCGACCCCGGGGCGCAAAGTCGCGGTCCACCATGCGTTGGCCATGTAGCTGCAGGATGCGGCTGTCGGCGAAGCCACCGCTGATCGCCTCACGGACCTTGGCCATGTCAGCACCGCCTTTGGCGGCAAACAGCAGGGCCTCGGCCACAGCGCCGATCGTGATGCCCACAATCATCTGGTTGGCCAGCTTGGCCAATTGCCCGGCTCCGTGAGGGCCCACATGCGTGGCGCGGCCCAGGCAAGCAAACACGGGTTGTGCGCGGGCGAAATCCTCGGGCCGTCCACCGGCCATGATGGCCAGGGTGCCCGCTTCGGCGCCGACAGTGCCGCCCGACACCGGTGCGTCCAGGTGGGCCAGGCCCAGCTCGTCCAAGCGGGCCGCATGGTCGCGGGCCTCGCTGGGCTGGATGGAGGCCATGTCGATGAAAAGAGCGCCTGGGCGCATCGCCTGGGCGGTGCCCAGTTCAAACAGGACCTGGCCCACGACCGGGCCGTTTTCGAGCAGGCTGATGACAAGGTCCACGTCCTTGACGGCATCGGCTGGGATGCTGTGCACAGTGACACCCCATTGCGCCAGCGGCTCTGCCTTGGCCCGGGTGCGGTTCCATGCGTGCACTTGGTGGCCTGCTTCGCTGAGGCGCCTAGCCATGGGCAACCCCATCATGCCAATGCCAAGAACAGCGATACGAAGCGGAGTGGTAGTCATGGCGTTGTTCTTCTTGGGAAAGGAGTTCAAGAGCGTCTCTGTTGCCATCATGTGCCTTTTTGGCGCTGCAGTCTGTCACGGAGCTTGCAGCGCACAGCGATTGGCCAGATGATTCTGCAGCGCCAGCGCCGTTACTGCGTCTGCCGAGCCTGTTGGCCGGGCCGCGGTATGGCACCGAAGGCCGCCCACACAACTCGGAGACCCTTGCCCATGACCTTGCCCCTGTACGACCCTGCCTGGCTGGAGCGCATGTACAACAACCGTGCCCTGGTCCCAGACCACATGGACTACTTTGAGCGCTGGGCACGAGACTCCGCCCAGGTACGTGCCAACATTCCCTGCGCGTTGGATGTCGCGTATGGAACAGGTTTGGGTGAAACCCTGGACGTGTTTCCCTCGGCCCGCGCCACCGGTGGGCCGGTGCCGGTCCTGGTGTTCATCCACGGCGGCTACTGGCGGTCCCTCGACAAATCCGATCATTCGTTCATTGCTCCGCCCTTTACCCAGGCGGGGTTTTGTGTGGTGGTGGTGAACTACGCGCTGTGCCCGGGCACCCCAGAGGCGCCGGTGACCATCCCTCATATCGCACGGCAGATGGAGAAAGCGCTGGGCTGGGTGTGGCACCAAATTGCCGCCCATGGTGGCGACCCCAAGCGGATCACGGTAGCGGGGCATTCTGCCGGCGGGCAGCTGGCGGCCTTGTTGCTCACCAGCGTATGGCCTCTCATTGGCAAGGGACTGCCCAATGGGCTGGTGCGTAACGCACTGTCGATTTCAGGTGTGCATGACCTGGAGCCCATCATGCACACGCCCATGTACCAGTCTGTGCTGAAGCTCACCGAGCAGCAGGTGCTGCAATGCAGTCCCGCGCGTTTGCTGGAGCCACCCACCGGCACGCTGTATTGCGCTGTCGGAGCCGATGAAAGCCCCGAATTTTTGCGGCAGAACCAGCTCATGCAGGACGCGTGGGGGAGCCATTTTGTGCCCCGCAGCGTGGCGTTGCCAGGGTTGAACCATTTCAGCGTCGTGGATGCCCTGGCCAAGCCAGGCCACGACCTGCACCACATGGCGCAGAACCTGCTGCGGGCCTGACCGCGCGTTGATCTGGGCTCGGGTGTGGGGTTACATCAGCAGGTGCTCGCCTGCGTTGTCGCCGCCCAGGATCACGTAGTTGACCTTGCGCACATCCATCAGCTTGGTGCCACCCGCATAGCTGATGGAGCTTTGCACGTCCTGCTCCATCTCGATGAGTGTTTCGGCCAGTTTGCCCTTGATGGGCTCCAGGATGCGCTTGCCTTCGACGTGCTTGTATTCGCCCTTGTTGAAGTCGCTGGCCGAGCCGTAATACTCCTTGAACAGCGCGCCGTCCACTTCCACCGTCTTGCCCGGCGATTCCTCGTGGCCGGCAAACAGCGAGCCAATCATCACCATGCTGGCGCCAAAGCGGATGCTCTTGGCAATGTCGCCATGGCTGCGGATGCCGCCGTCGGCAATGATGGGCTTGGTGGCCACGCGGGCACACCACTTGAGCGCGCTCAGCTGCCAACCACCCGTGCCAAAACCTGTCTTGAGCTTGGTGATGCACACCTTGCCCGGGCCCACGCCCACCTTGGTCGCGTCGGCGCCCCAGTTTTCAAGGTCGATGATGGCTTCGGGCGTGGCCACGTTGCCTGCAATCACGAACGACTGGGGCAGATGCTTTTTCAGGTAGCCGATCATGTTCTTCACGCTGTCGGCATGGCCGTGGGCAATGTCGATGGTGATGTATTCGGGCGTGATGCCCAGTGCCACCAACTGGTCCACGGTGGCGTAGTCGGGTTGCTTCACACCCAGAGAGATCGACGCGTAGCAGCCCTTGGCATGCATATCCTTGACGAACTGGATGTTGTCCAGGTCAAAGCGGTGCATGACGTAGAAATAGCCGTTCTGAGCCATCCAGGTGCAGATGGTTTCGTCCACCACGGTCTTCATGTTGGCCGGTACCACTGGCAGGCGGAAGCGGCGGCCGCCCAGCTCCACGCTGGCGTCGCATTCCGAGCGGCTTTCCACGCGGCACTTGCGGGGCAGCAGCAGGATGTTGTCGTAGTCGAAGATTTCCATGAGATTCCAAGCTCCATAAAGGGACGCCGCCAAACTATTTCGACGGCGGTGGGCGCTTGGCTGTCGGACCGGCTTTGCGGGAGTGAACGTGACAGTTACTCCGAACCCTGCTGAGCGCAGGCACAAAAAACCGGGCGTCAAGAAACTTGGGCCCGGTGATTGATTCTACCCGCCTGACCAATGGCCGTCATAACGGGCCCGGTATTACCTGCATATGGATTGGGCGGCCGCCACGATGCGGCCCGAGGCGTCCTGTACCCAGCCAACCAAGTGCAGCCGCTCGGCCTGCGCGCCATCAGGGATGCGCATGGGACGGGTCTCCATCCACACCCGCGGCCGGTCTTTGTTGCGTTCAGACCGTTGGGCCTGGGGCCAGGAGCCCTCGAACTGACTGCGCACGATGTGGCGGGGCACGACCGTGTCGTCGGTGCCTGCGGGGATGGTTTCCACCAGCAGCAGGTGAAACGCAAGGGGCGCTGCTGCCGCCTGGCGCTGCATTGGCGCGGGAGAGGGCGTGAAGCTGATGCCTGTGCCCACATAGTCATTGAACGCAACCCCGTGGGCCACACGCAATCGCCCACTCGCCGCCCCATCGACCGAGGTGATGTGCACATCGGTGGAGGTGGGGGGCTTGCGCCCCAGGGCCTGGAGGCGGGGCAGGGCGTCGGTGGAGGCCGCCGCCGACAAAGGGGCGTCATCACCCGCCGTGCCGGGCACGATCCAGTCCAGCACCACGGCGCTCGAATTGGTCGACGGTGCCGGGGTGGCCGCATCGCCCCAGCAGGCTGCGCAGTCCGCGCTGATGAAGCGCTCGAACAGCGCGACGGGCTTTGGTGTGCCGTCGCTGCTGCAACTGGCCTGGGCCAGCGCCTGCGGGGCATGCACCAGTGTCAGTAGCAGGCTGGCCAGGGTGGGGGCAATGTTTTTCATGGTGCGTGGCGGCATGGGACAGGGCGCTTTCTACAATGGCTGCATGTTCCCACAAGACCCGTTTTCGGGTGTGCCAGATGCCCTGGTGCCCCCACACTCCGGTGCGCCCTCGGCCGCATCCCCCCTTCTGGCCAATCTGAACGACGAGCAGCTGGCTGCGGTGACGCTGCCCGCAGGCCATGCGCTCATCCTGGCGGGGGCCGGCTCGGGCAAGACCCGGGTGCTCACCACCCGCATTGCCTGGCTGCTGCAAAACGGCTATGCCACGCCCGGCGGTATTCTGGCTGTCACCTTTACCAACAAGGCCGCCAAGGAGATGGTGGCCCGCCTGTCGGCCATGCTGCCGGTCAACGTGCGCGGCATGTGGATTGGCACCTTCCACGGCCTGTGCAACCGGCTGCTGCGGGCCCACCACAAGGCTGCGGGGTTGGCCCAGTCGTTCCAGATTCTCGACACGCAAGACCAGCTCTCGGCCATCAAGCGTCTGTGCAAGCAGCACAACGTGGACGATGAGCGCTTTCCGCCGAAGCAGCTCGCGTACTTCATCGCCAACTGCAAAGAAGAAGGCCTGCGCCCCGCCAACGTGGAAGCCCACGACAGCGATGCGCGCAAGAAGGTCGAGATTTACCAACTGTACGAAGAGCAATGCCAGCGCGAAGGCGTGGTGGACTTTGGCGAGCTGATGCTGCGGTCTTACGAGCTGCTGCGCGACAACGACCCGATCCGCGAGCACTACCAGCGCCGGTTCCAGCACATCCTGGTCGATGAGTTCCAGGACACCAACAAGCTGCAGTACGCCTGGCTCAAGCAACTGGCGGGCAACGACGTGGGTGGGCGTTTTGAAGCGCGCGGCAGCGTGATCGCCGTGGGCGACGACGACCAGAGCATCTACGCCTTCCGTGGCGCGCGCGTGGGCAACATGACCGACTTTGTGCGCGAGTTTGATGTGCAGCGCCAGATCAAGCTGGAGCAGAACTACCGCAGCTACAGCAACATCCTCGACTCGGCCAACCACCTCATCAGCCATAACAGCCGCCGCCTGGGCAAGAACCTGCGCACCACCCAAGGTGCGGGCGAGCCGGTGCGTGTGTATGAGGCCAGCTCCGACCTGGCCGAGGCGCAGTGGATGGTGGACGAGATCAAGCAGCTGGTGCGCAACGACGGCTTTGAGCGCAAAGAGATTGCCGTGCTCTACCGCAGCAATGCACAAAGCCGGGTGATCGAATCGGCGCTGTTCAATGCCAGCGTGCCCTACCGCGTGTACGGCGGCCTGCGGTTTTTTGAGCGTGCCGAAATCAAGCACGCGCTGGCGTATTTACGCCTCTTGGAGAACCCACATGACGACACCAGCTTCACGCGCGTCGTCAACTTCCCGCCGCGTGGCATTGGCGCGCGCAGCATCGAGGTGCTGCAGGACGCTGCCCGCGCCGCCGGCTGCTCGCTGCACGACGCGGTGAGCGCCGTGCCCGGCAAGGCGGGTGCCAACCTGGGCGCGTTTGTGGCCATGGTGGATGTGCTGCGCGAGCAGACCCAGGGCCTGAACCTGCGCGGCATCATCGAGCAGATGCTCGAATCCACGGGGCTGGTGGAGCACTTCCGCACCGAGAAGGAAGGCGCCGATCGCATCGAGAACCTGGAAGAACTGGTCAACGCTGCCGAGAGCTTCGTCACGCAAGAGGGCTTTGGCCGTGATGCGGTGGCGCTGCCGCTGGACGAGCACGGCACGCCGCTGACCCAAAGCACGGTCAGCCAAGGGCTGGACCCCAACGCGCCGGTGCTCGACGAGCCTCTCAAACCCGCTTTGCCCGGCATCGTGGACGCCGACACTGGCGAAACCCTCTCGCCCCTGGCGGCCTTCCTGACCCACGCCGCGCTGGAGGCGGGCGACAACCAGGCCCAGGCTGGGCAGGACGCAGTGCAGCTCATGACCGTGCACGCCAGCAAGGGGCTGGAGTTTGACTGCGTGTTCATCGGCGGCATGGAAGAGGGCCTGTTCCCCCACGAGAACTCCGCCAGCGACCGCGACGGCCTGGAGGAGGAGCGCCGCCTGATGTACGTGGCCATCACCCGCGCGCGCAAGCGCCTGTATTTGAGCCATTCGCAGACGCGCATGCTGCACGGCCAGACGCGCTACAACATCAAGAGCCGGTTCTTCGACGAGCTGCCCGAAGCGGCCCTCAAGTGGATCACGCCCAAGCAGCAGGGCTTTGGCTCGTATGCGCCCAGTTTTGCTACTAATACAGGAGCTGGTGGCGCATATGGATCTAGCGCTAGGGGCCAATTTGGCTTCAAATCTGAGACATTTGCCAGCCCCCCTGTGCCTGTGCAGAAGGCCGCGCCATCGCACGGCCTGCGCGCGGGGATTGCCGTGTTTCACACCAAGTTTGGCGAGGGCAAGGTGCTGGCCATTGAAGGCACCGGCGACGACGCGCGTGCGCAGGTCAACTTTCCGCGCCACGGCACCAAGTGGCTGGCGCTGTCGGTGGCCAAGCTGACGGTGGTCGAGTAGCAGGTTTTGAGCAAAATCGCCTGGTAGCGCTAGTACTTTATGCCTGGATAGCTATCGTATATATAGCAATCCAGAGCCGCCAATGACAACGGGGCCCTCGGGCCCCGTTGGTTTTGGAAGCGGGCCGCACCGGGTGCAGCCCTGTTGGCCTCTAGCTCAGGCGGGTTTCAGGCTGAGTTCAGGCCTGGTTCAGGCTGGGCTGCTTGGCAGCAGCCGTCAGGTAGCCCACGGCCGCGCCGTTCTTGTTTTTGTAGTTGGCCTTGATCATCGGGTCCAGCGTTTCCTTGACCACGCTGTGGATGCTGCCCCAGTCACCGGGGTGCTGGAAGTTGCTCATGATGTATGTCCAGCCGTTGATCTCGTCCACGGCGTGCAGGCCGGTGGACTCGCCGCCCGCGGGGATCGACATCACGCGCGACAGCTGCTTGGTGTCCACGTTGTAGGCCCACAGGAAGTTGTTGACGTGCTGGCTGCTGTCCTCGCCGATGAACAGCGTGCGCATCTTTTCGGAGAACTTGAGGTTGTCCGGGTTGGCGATGTTGTTGGGGTTGGCCGTGTTGCCCAGGGCGTCGGCGGTGATGTCTTCACCGGCCAGCAGCACCTTGGTGTCCACGGGCATCCATTCGCTGTTGATGGAGCCGCCGGCGGTGTCCTTCTGGCCACCCTTGAGGTTCAGCGCCATCACGGCGCCGGCCACCAGTTGCTTGGGCACCGAGATGCCGTTGCCCGGCACGTTGGCTGCGTTGCCTGCCACCATGGACGACTGGATGTTCTGCAGCGCAGAGTAGGCAATCTTGTCCCTGGCGTTGACGGTGGTGCCTTCCATCTTGGTGAAGCCCAGGCTGGCGCCCAGGTAGGCGGCGTAGCGGTGGGTTTCCAGGAAGGCGGCGGCCTTTTCCATGCCGGCGTTCAGCTTGATCCACTCGGTCTTGCCGTTGGCCACGATCTTGGTGTAGCTGGCGTCGGCTGGGTCGGTGGTCTTCACGGTCATGATGTCCGTGGGCTTGAGCGTGTTGGCCAGGTTCTCGATCTCGGCGCTGGTGGCCGAGCCCATCTTGATCCAGGTGAGGGGCGCCGCCGTGCCGACCTTGGGGTCGATAGAGAAGCCGCTGCCCACCTTGGCGACGTACAGCGTGCCGGACGACAGGTCCTTTTCCTTGTCGGCCACGAACACGAAGTAGCCGCTGTTGGTGGCGTCATCGCCCATCAGCGTCGTGCGGTTGTCAGGCATCACTTGCACCAGCTCGTGCGAGATGCGGCCCATGCAGAAGTGCTTCTTGATGCTGGCGGTGCCGTCAGGGTTCACCGTCACCTCGGGCATGTGGCCGTAGTGGTAAGGGTTGGCCTTGGTTTCGTCGCCAAGCAGGTTCTTGCTGTAGGCCTTGAACATGGCGTTGCTGGCGATGCTGAACGCATCGGGCTCGTACTCTTCGCTCGACAGGTGGGTGCCCCAGGGCGACAGGCTGGCGCCGCAGGTGATCCACAGGCCGTGCACCTTGGAGGTGTCCACGTTGTGGTACTTCACCAGGCTCAACTTGCCGGTGGTCTGGTCCTGGTCCAGCGTCAGCACGGCGATGGGCGAGGGCAGCTTGCCGTACATGTCGGTCTTGCCGTCTTGCGCCCAGGTGGTGTATTCAAACTGCACCACGGCAAACACGGCCTTGCCCTTGAGGCCGGTCACGGTGGGGTTGGCCACGGTCAGCAGCGAGGTGCCGTCGGGCGAGTCCGAGAAATACTGGCGCTCCTTGCCAGCCACCGTGGCGTCGATGATGGGCTTGTTGTTGATGTCGTAGTAGCCGCCCGACAGGATGGTGCCGCCCTTGCCGTCGGACACCATGTCGCCCGTCACGAAGAACGGCTGGTAAGCCAGCTGGTACGAACGCACCGAGTCGTCGCTGAGCTTGAGGTTGAGCGTGGAGCCCACGGTGGTGGTGGCCATGGCAGCGGCGTTGGCCAGGGTGGGGGCTGCCATCGACGTGAAGCTGGCCGACACAAAGCTGGGCGCGGCGGAGTCGCTGCCACCGCAGGCGGTCAGCAGGGCGGCTGAGGCGCTGGCGCTGAGCGGCAGCATGGGAACGCCGGCCAGCAGTTGCAGGGCCTTGCGGCGGGTGGGCATCGTCGGTTGGGTCATTTTCGGGGTGTTTCCAAGTGGGTATGCGAACGGGCATGCCACGCCCTGATCCGACCGGGAGCCTTCTTGGAAAGGCGTGTGGGGCGGGTGGCATGGAGTCCAGCCCGCGATCCTAGGAACGCCCCGTGACAGTGGTTTGACGTTTGTGTGACGGTTTGACGCAGTGCCTGGCGCACTGCGTAAAGGCACCTCAAGGAGCGCCGCGCGGCCATTGCTGCGCGTGCGCTGCGGGGCAGTGCGGCTGAGTACTGCTGAGAGCCGCTCAGTCCCGGGAGCCGGGCGGGCCGTAGGAGTTGCCGGTTCCGTAACTGTTGGCCGGTGCGGCCGCGCCGCCGCTGCCGTCCTTGATGCCCTTGCGGCCCGACACCTGCCACGCGGTGCGCTGGTTGACCAGCCCCGCCAAAAACTCCATCTCTTCGTCCGTGTGGTTGATCGCCCCTGCCGGTGTCAGCAGCCTGCCATTGCGGGGTGCGGGCTCAGCCCAAAACGACTGGTGGTAGCTGGACTGGCTCACCAGACGCTCGCCCCCTGCCGTCAGCTCCACCGTGCCATAACAGTTGCAGAGGTAGCCGCGCTGGTCCTGGTCGGCAAACACCTCGGCGTACACGCCGGTGCCGCGGATGCCTGCGGTGGCCGTGGGCAGCGCAATCTGCCGGTCAGGGCCACGCCCCCACACTGTGGCCACCGCGCCGCTGAGCAGGCGCAACAGCTTGACGGCCGTGGGGGTGTCGCTCTCCATCGCCATGCGCGAGTTCTGCCGCACCATGAAGGCGCTGTCTCCCACCGAGAACACCAGGCTGGCGCCCGGCCCGGTCTCGATGCGGTCGTTGGCGGTGACGGTGTGCTGCGCCGTCAGGGGCTCGCCATTGCGCAGCACGTCGCCGCGCACCTCCACGATGTTGCTGCGCGCCTGCGCATGGGCGGCAGCCCAGCCACCGCTTGCCACCCACAGCGCGGCGGTTTGCACCACGCTGCGGCGCTGGAACCAGACCAGCTCGTCGTCAGAGCGGCCCTGCAGGTGGTGCGTCGGGGGGGCTGGGGGGCGGGGTGTCATGGGGCGCCTCTTCTTGCTGGGGGGTGTAGGGGGGCTCGAAGCAGTCGCGGAAGGTGAAGACCACCGAGGTGAAGAACATGGCCGCCATCATCATGGCAGTGCCCACCATGATGCCACCGGCCATCGAGCCCGCAAGCCCCGCCACAGCCAGCAGGGCCGACACGATGCTGACCACCAGCCCGCCCAGCAAAAACACCCCCAGCCAGCCCAGCCCATAGACGAGGAACGCTCCAAAGTTGCGCACGCAGGCCACGATACTGAAGAACAACGCCTTGACCGGTGGCACGCCATGCCAGTGCACGAGGCCCGGTGCATGCCAGAACAGCAGCGACAGCGGCAGGTACAGCAGCATCGACAGCCACATGGCACGCTGGAAGTCTGGGTTCTCGGCAATCTCCCGGGTCATCGGCGCGCCACCCAAGTACACCTGCGCAAACTGACCGCCGTCCAGCAGGGCCGACAGCCCCATGATGCCGAGGAAAGCCACCGCATACAGCACACCCAGCGTGAGCATGTCGCGCAGCCGCTCGCGCCCGGTGCGAAACGCCACCAACAGCACCGTGGGCATCGGAAACCGCCCTTGCGATGCCTGCGCCGCCGCCACCATCATGGCCAGCGTGGCCGAGGGCAGCAGTGCGAGGGCAATGGCCGGGCCCACCAGTGGAATCATGGTGGCCAGCGACATCGCCGCCATGGTCATGAAGAACAGCGCAGCCAGCGCCATGGGCTGCCGCCAGAACGCCCGAACGCCGAGCTTGACCCAGGCCATGCCGGTGCGTGCGGGAACGATGTGGAGTTTCATGAATACGTTGGAAAGGAGGAGAGGCCCGCACCGCCAGCTGTGCCCTGGCGCCCACAGGGGGCGCCGAGCGGCATCGGATGTCGGGTGGGCGAATAAGATCGAATTTACCCCACCGCCCCAAACCGGTGGTTGGGCCAGGGGTTAGAGGCTGCTCGCCTGTGGTGGGCTCAGCCCGCGTGTACGGGCAGAGCCAGGCGCCCGCGCAGCACGCGCTCGAAGTGCGTGGGGTCGTGGGGCTTGAGCATGGAGGCCTCGCGCGGCAGGTAGAAGTCCCACAGGCGCGAGATCCAGAACCGCAACGCCCCGGCGCGCAGCATGGCGGGCAGCAGCTCGCGTTCGGCGGCCGTCAGCGGGCGCACGGCCTGGTACGCGTCGAGCATGCGCGTGGCGCGCTCGGCGTCGTGGGTGCCGGTGGGCAGGTCGATGCACCAGTCATTCAGGCACACGGCCAGGTCAAACAGCCAGGTGTCCACCCCTGCAAAGTAGAAGTCGAAGAAGCCCGTCAGCTCTTCGCCCTCAAACATCGCGTTGTCGCGGAACAGGTCGGCATGCACGGGCCCGCGTGGCAGGGCGGCATAGGCAGAACTGGCGGCCACATGGTTCTGATAGGCCAGCTCTGACCGCAGCAGTGCGGCCTGTGCATCGTCAATGTGGGGCAGTACCACCGGTACCGTCTCATTCCACCAGGGCAGCCCGCGCAGGTTGGGCTGGTGGCGGTCAAAGTCGCGGCCCGCCAGGTGCATGCGGGCCAGCATGGTGCCCACGGCCGCGCAGTGCACGCCTTGCGGGGCCAGCTGGCTCTTGCCGCGCAGCTTGTTGACCACGGCGGCGGGCTTGCCGCACACGGTGTGCAGGATGTCGCCGTTCTTGTCGGCACGCGGGTCGGGTACAGGCACGCCGCCGTGCGCCAGGTGCTTCATCAGGTACAGGTAGAACGGCAACTGCTCGGCCGTGAGGCGCTCGAACAGCGTCAGCACGAACTCGCCTTGGTCGCTGGTCAGAAAGTAGTTGGTGTTCTCGATGCCGCCCTCAATGCCGCGCAGCTCCACCAGCTCGCCCAGTTGCAAACGGCGCAGCAATTCGCGCGCCTCGGGATTGGAGACTTCGGTAAAAACGGCCATCACTCAGGGGGTCGAAGAAATGAGAAAGGGAAGGGGCGGGACAACGAGTGGCAAGCGGAACTCAACCGGTGGCAGCGCAGTGTTTGCGCGCCACCCTGCAGTCCATCAGAACTTGAACACGTTCCAGACGCGGGGCGCTGTGGTGGTCTCGGCGCCATTGTTGCCGCCAGAGCGGCTGCGCGCGCCGTCAGGCGACTGCACTTCGTAGGCGGGTAGGTTGCCGGTTTTGGGCTGCACCGAGATGTTCTGGGTTTGCCCGCCCACCCGCAGCTCATCCACACGGCTGCCAGCGTCTTCGATCTGGATGCGCTCCGTGCGCTGGTTGCTGCGGCCGGACAGGGGCTCTGGATCGGGCAGAGCCTCGCGCTGGGCGCCCGCAGCGGTGGGTGCAGGGGATGAGGGCGAGGTTTGGGCCAGGGCATTGCCGCAGGCCATGCCCAGCAGCAGGAGAAGGTGAACAGCGCGCATCGGGCGATTGTAGAGCGCCGCCCGGCAGGCGCTGCGATAGGCCCTGCCCGTGCACAATTGCCGGATGAGCAACAAAAAGACCCTGGTGCTGGTGGACGGCTCCAGCTACCTCTACCGCGCCTTCCACGCCATGCCCGACCTGCGGGCCGTGCCGGGCGACATGAGCAGTGCCGCCACGGGCGCTATCCGCGGCATGATCAACATGATGCAGGCCCTGCGCAAAGAGGTGGCGGCCGACTACGCCGTGTGCGTGTTCGACGCCAGCGGCCCCACCTTCCGCGACGCCCTGTACACCGAATACAAGGCCACGCGCTCGCCCATGCCCGACGACCTGCGCAGCCAGATCGAGCCCATCCACCAGGTGGTGGACCTGCTGGGCTGGAAGGTGGTGGCCGTGCCCGGCGTAGAGGCCGACGACGTGATCGCCACCCTGGCCCACACGGCCGCCGCGCAGGGCATTGAAGTCATTGTGTCCAGCGGCGACAAAGACTTGAGCCAGCTGGTCAACGAGCACATCACCATCATCGACACCATGAGCGGCAAGCGCCGCGATGTGGCAGGCGTGACAGCAGAGTTTGGCGTGCCGCCTGCGCTGATGGTGGACTACCAGGCCCTGGTGGGCGACACCGTGGACAACGTGCCCGGCGTGACCAAGGTGGGCCCCAAGACCGCCGCCAAGTGGCTGGAAGAATATGGCTCGCTCGACAACCTGATTGCCAACGCCGACGCCATCAAGGGCGTGGCGGGCAACAACCTGCGCGAAGCCATTGCCAGCGGTCAGCTGGCCTTGAGCCGCCAGCTCGTCACCATGAAGACCGACTGCGCGCTGGCCGACTACATCCCCGGCCTGCCCGCGTTTGACGACATCACGCTGGACGCGCCCGACAACACGGGCCTGCTGCCGTTTTACGAAAAATACGGCTTCAAGGGCCTGGCCAGCGCCATCAAGGGCGCAGCGGCCCCCGCCGCCACAGCCCCCACCGTCGCCATGCCCGGCCAAAGTGGCGACCTGTTTGCCGACCATTCCGCCAGCACCGTGGCCGAAGAAGCCCAGCACCGCACGGTGGTGTACGACACCATCCTCAACTGGGCTGACTTTGACCAGTGGCTGGAGCGCCTGCACAAAGCCCCGCTCACGGCCATTGACACCGAAACCGATTCCCTCGATGAAATGCGCGCGCAAATCGTCGGCATCAGCTTCAGCGTGCAGCCCGGCGAAGCCGCCTACATCCCTCTGCGGCATGAAGGCCCCGATGCGCCCGCGCAGTTGCCGCTGGATGAAGTGCTCGCCCGCCTCAAGCCTTGGCTGGAAGATCCCAAGCACCCCAAGCTGGGCCAGCACATCAAATACGACCGCCATGTGTTCGCCAACCATGGCATCGAAGTGCAGGGCTACGCGCACGACACCATGCTGCAAAGCTACGTGCTTGAAGTGCACAAGCCCCACAACCTGACCAGCCTGGCCGAGCGCCACACCGGCCGCAAAGGCATTACCTACGAAGACCTGTGCGGCAAGGGCGCGCACCAGATCCCGTTTGCGCAAGTGCCGGTGGACAAAGCCGCCGCTTACTCGTGTGAAGACTCTGACCAGACCCTGGACGTGCACAACGCCCTGTGGCCCCTGCTGCAGGCCGACGACAAGCTGCGCTTCATCTACGAACTGGAGATGCAGAGCAGCGAAGCCCTGTACCGCATCGAACGCAACGGCGTGCTGATCGACGCGCCCACGCTGGCCGCGCAAAGCCACGAGCTGGGCCAGCGCATTCTGCAGCTCGAAACCGAGGCGTACGAGATTGCAGGCCAGCCCTTCAACCTGAGCAGCCCCAAGCAACTGGGTGAAATCTTCTTCGACAAGCTGGGCATGCCCGTGGTGAAGAAGACCGCTACCGGCGCCCGCAGCACCGACGAAGAAGTGCTCGAAAAACTGGCCGAGGACTACCCCCTGCCCGCCAAGCTGCTGGAGCACCGCAGCCTCGTCAAGCTCAAAGGCACCTACACCGACAAGCTCGCGCAATTGGCCCTGCCACGCACCGGCCGCGTGCACACGCACTACGCGCAGGCCGTGGCCGTCACCGGGCGCTTGTCCAGCAACGACCCCAACCTGCAGAACATCCCCATCCGCACCCCCGAAGGCCGCCGCGTGCGCGAAGCCTTTGTGGCCCCCGCAGGCCGCGTGATTGCGAGCGCCGACTACTCCCAAATCGAGCTGCGCATCATGGCCCACCTGAGCGGCGACCACTCGCTGCTGCACGCCTTCCACGCCGGCCTGGACGTGCACCGCGCCACCGCTGCCGAAGTGTTTGGGGTGGAGGTGGACCAGGTCACCAGCGAGCAACGCCGCTACGCCAAGGTCATCAACTTCGGCCTCATCTACGGCATGAGCAGCTTTGGCCTGGCCAAGAATCTGGGCATCGAAACCAAGGCCGCAGCCGCTTACATTGACAAATACTTCCAGCGCTACCCCGGCGTGAAGCAGTACATGGACGACACCAAGGCCGCCGCCAAGTCCATGGGCTACGTCGAAACCGTGTTTGGCCGCCGCCTGTATCTGCCCGAGATCAACTCCCCCAACGGCCCCCGCCGCGCCGGGGCCGAGCGTGCCGCCATCAACGCGCCCATGCAGGGCACAGCGGCAGACCTCATCAAGCTGGCCATGGTGGCGGTGCAGAAAGAGTTGGATGCCCACAAGCCGGACATCCAAATGATCATGCAGGTGCACGACGAACTGGTGTTCGAACTGCCCGAGAGCGAGATGGACTGGCTCAAGACTCACGTCCCGCGCCTGATGGCGGAGGTGGCGGCGCTGAAGGTGCCGTTGCTGGCAGAGGTGGGGGTGGGGGCGAACTGGGACAAGGCGCATTGAGGGGCGGAAAGCCTTCCTGAAGCTGCTTTCCAGCTTTCCCTGTCTGGTGCGGCCCCGTGCTTCGGGGCTGTCTTTGCACCGGGGGCGCTGGCATAGGCACGGCGTCACCCACCCGCCAGACGCCCCAGCCGTTCAAGCGCCATTCGGCTCGATATTGAAGCGTTATTGGCTTCTAGTGCCCATGATAAAAGCGCTAGCAGCTATCAAATTTGAAGCAAATGATCTCTCCCCCGCCCACTCTGCGACCGTCCACCTGGACGCCCGCCATCCGCATGGGTTTATCGATTGCCGCCGCCACCGGCCTCTACGGCATCTCCTTTGGCGCCCTGGCCGTGGCGGCTGGCCTCACGGTGGGGCAGGCCATGGCACTGAGCCTGCTCATGTTCACGGGCGGTTCTCAGTTCGCCTTCATCGGCGTCATTGCCGGTGGCGGTGCCGGTTCTGCGGCCCTGGGGGCTGCTGCGCTGCTGGGTGTGCGCAACGCGGTTTACGGCATGCAGATGAACGCCATGGTCGCTCCCACCGGCTGGCGCAAGGCCGTGGCCGCGCAGCTCACCATTGACGAATCCGCGGCCACCGCTGCAGGGCAGATGGCGTCGGATGAGCAACGGCGCGGCTTCTGGACGGCGGGCGTCGGTGTGTTTGTGCTCTGGAACCTGTTTACCCTGCTCGGCGCCGTGCTGGGCGACGCGCTGGGCGACCCGCGCCGCTGGGGCTTGGACGGCGCCGCCGTGGCCGCCTTTCTGGCCCTGTTGTGGCCGCGCCTGAATCAGCGCGAACCCGTGGCACTGGCTGTGCTGTGCGGCGTGGCTACTGCACTGGCGGTGCCGTTGCTTCCACCGGGCCTGCCCATCCTGCTGGCCGCCGTGGCGGGTGCCGCCTGGGGCTGGTGGGTGCGCAGCCCGGACGCGCCGTCCGCGCGCGGGGAGGGCGCGCCTTGACGCTTTGGACCGCCATCGTGCTGGCTTGCGCCGCCACGTACCTCACCAAACTCGCGGGCTATGCCGTGCCCGCACGCTGGTTGCAAAACCCCCGCATGGCCCGCGTGGCGGGGGCCATCACCGTGGCCTTGCTGTCGGCGCTGACCGTGATGAACACGTTTGCCGCAGGCACCGCCTTGGTGATCGATGCCCGGCTGGCGGCGTTCGGGGTGGCAGCGCTGGCCCTGTGGTTGCGGCTGCCGTTTTTGCTGGTGGTGGTGCTCGGGGCGGTAGCCGCCGGGGCTGTGCGGTGGTGGGGGTGAGTGCCACGGGCCAGGAGTTGCTGCTGGCCCGGGGCGAAGCCAAAAGTCTCGCACTGCCTCTCACGGGACGGTCTCGCCAACGCGTTGAGCTTGGCCGGTGAATCGTCCAAGAGATCGATACCCTTTGGCAGATACGGTCTGATACGACTTTGCCTTCAATCGCATGACGTCGTTAGTTCGCCTTGCGGCGCTACAGCACTGTCTGCGGCTTTCCGCCTGGTTATCCGATGGAAAGCAAAACCGTATGAGCAGGCCGTTCGTGTGCTCGTTGCAGCCTGACCCCCCGTGGGTTCTGTGGGTCACCTCTGCCAGTTTGGCACGCAGATCTACGGGTTGAGGTTTTGGGTGTCAGCTGGCCGCGGTGACGCAGATCTCAATCAACTTCTCCGGGCTTGCCAACCTGGCCTCGACGGTCGCGCGCGCCGGCGCATGGCCCTTGGCCACCCAGTTGTCCCAAACCTCGTTCATCTTGCTGAAGAGGCGCATGTCGGACAGGAAGATCTGGCACGAAAGAATGCGCTCCTTGGAACTGCCGTGTTCCTTGAGGATGCTGTCAATCGTACTGAGGACTTCCTGGGTCTGCTCGGTGATACCCACATCCACCTTGGTGGGGACCTGGCCCGCCAGATACAGCACCCCGTTGTAAGAGACCACGTTGGACATTCGGTGATTGCCACCGGTACGGACGATGTCTTCTGTCATTGCTTTTTCCTGTTGAAGTGATGAAAAGGATGCCGCTCAGCGTTCGAGGCCAGCCTTGTGCTTTTGGTACTGGATGGCGCTCAGCACTGCGACACGGCGAATGGGGTCTGGAGGCAGCCACGTTGGTCGCTGGAAACCGAGTGCATCGGCCAGCTCTGTGGATTGATGGCCGCACGCCATTTCGCCCGTGAGCTTCCCAAACATGCTGCCCTTCAACATGCCTGCGCCGTTGCAGCCAATGGAGATGTAGATGCCCTCATCCAGTCGGCCAAAGTAGAGGGCGCCATTGCGCGTCAATGCCGTGACTCCGCCCCAGACATGCTCCAAATCGTGGGACGCCATGTGAGGATAGCGATTGCGGTAGCACTCCTGGAGCATGGCGTGCACGGTCGTGAGCGACTGCTCCTTCTCATACGAGTAGGCGCTGCGCACCATGAAGCGGCCGCCAGCGGCCTTGCGCAGCGTGGTGCCCAGGCGGTTCGCCGGAATCACGCCCCACTCCTGGGTGTCACCCAGCTTGGCAAGCTCCCCCTCGTCCAGTTGAGGCGTAAAGGCTGCATATGTGTAGATGGTGAAGACGCGGTCCTTGGCGAACCCTAGCTTGCGCGCAAAGCCATTATTCGCCACGACGATCCGCGGCGTGGCGATGTCCTTGCTGCGTGTTCTGATGCGATGAGGCTTGCCTTTTTCGATCGAGAGGACTGGCTCGTTCTCCCAAACGAAGACGTTCTCTGGCAGGTGGTCTATCAAGCCGCGAATCAACGCGGCAGGCTGCACGAAGATGTTGTTGTGTGAGTGGTACCCGTAGCGGTAGTACGAAGTACCCAACCGCTGCTCGAGCTCTGGTTGGCCCAGTTCTGTGTACTCGACTCCCCAGTCCTGGTACTGGTTCAGCGTGCTGCGCAAATTCTGCTCACCATCGGCTGTCGCGGCCGCGTGGTATTTGCCTACAGGGTTCCATCCACAGTCGATGTGGTATTGGTCAATCAGCGATTTCAGCCACTTCAAGCCAGTGTCGTAGAGCGCAATCTGCTTGCGGGCAATCTGCGCAGGGCTTCCGTGCCCGGACATGCCCGTGTTGTGCGGCAGATTGATCAGGAAACCCGAGTTCCGGCCCGCAGAGCCCTCACCGGCCGCTGTTGCATCAACCAGCAGAATGCGGGAGCCCGGCTCCAGCTCGGCAATTCGCCGAGCGGCTGCCGCCCCGGTGACGCCGGCGCCGATGACCACGGTATCGAAGTGCGTTTCCTTGGGTGCTGAGTCCCTTGGAGCCCTGTTTGGAAGCAAAGCATTCCACCCCGAGCCAGCTTGGTAGCTCGGAAAAGTCTGTGAACGGGTCATGGACTGTTCTTTCTTTATGGCCTTCAGTGGCTGGTCGCTTTGAGGCTGCGCATCACCTCGGACTGCACCGTGTCCCAGATCTGGGACTTGAGTTCGTTGTAGCGCGGCGAGAGCTGAACCTCCGCGTTTCTCGGCATCGGCAGGTCGTTCACCATGTCGGTCACCACCCGGCCAGGCCGTGCGCTCATGATGAGCATGCGCGTCGAGAGGAGCAGCGCCTCGTCGATGGAGTGCGTGATGAAGATGATGGTCTTCTTGCTCTTCTCGTAGATTTGGAGCAGCTCGTCCTGGAGTACCTGGCGTGTCATGGCGTCCAGCGCGGCAAACGGCTCGTCCAGAAGAATGACGTCTGGGTCGTTGGCCAGCACCCGAGCGATGGATACGCGTTGCCGCATGCCGCCGGACAGGGCGTTCGGGTACTTGTGCTCAAAGCCCTTGAGGCCGACCATCTCGATGAAGTGCGTGGCGGTCTTGTGCCGCTCGGCCTTGGAGATGCCCTTCATCTTGAGACCGAACGCGACGTTGTCGATCACCGTCAACCAAGGGAACAGCGCGTACTGCTGGAAGACCATGCCGCAGTGCGGGTCCACCTTGTTGACCTGGCGGCCATTGACAAAGATGCGTCCACCGGTGGGGCGATCAAACCCCGTCACGAGGTTCAGCAGGGTGGATTTGCCACAGCCTGATGCGCCGAGCAGCACTACGAATTCACCCTTGGCGATTTCCAGATCAACATGCTGAAGTGCTTGGAAGTCCCCGTAGTGCTTGGAAATTCCCTGAACGGAAATCATGGAGGAAGTGTCTGCTTGGCTCATCGTTGCCACCTCAATACCCGGTTTTCAAGGACGCGAAATACAAAGTCGGTGACCAGAACAGTGATGCTGATGAGCAGCATGCCGAGCACCACAACTTCGGTCTGGAAGAACTCTTTGCCGTTCATGATGAGGAAGCCAAGGCCCTCGCGCGCTGCAACCAGTTCAGCGGAAATCACGCAGGTCCAGGCCAAGCCAAGGATGACCTTCATGCCGCTCAGGATCTGCGGGAGACTCCCTGGAAGAATCACTTCTTTCATCACCTGCCAGCGGTTGGCCCCCAGGTTTTGGGCTGCGCGAATCAACAATGGGTCGACGTTGCGGGTCGCCTCGATCACATAGACGAGCGCGGGGGCGAATGTGCCCATGAACACGATGCTGTACTTCTGCGTCTCGGTGATGCCAAACCAGAGCAACGAGAGGGGGATCCAGCTCATGGATGGCAGCGGCCGCAGGAAGGACAGGATGGGGTCGAAGGCTGCCCTGGCATAGGTTGAAGTGCCCAGGATGATGCCCAACGGTATGGCCACGGCGGTCGCCGCCAGGAAGCCAATCATGACGCGACGGCCGGAAGCGAGCACGTTGCCAATCAGTGTGCCTTCGCCAACCATCCCCATGGCTTTGGCGAAGACGGCACTGGGAGGAGGCAGGAAGATGGGGTCGATCCATCCAGCCCTGCAAATCAGCTCCCATACCGCGAGGAACACGATGATGGAGGCAGCGCTTGTGCTGAGCAATGCGCTGCGCGAAGGTTGTTTAGAAATCACGCGGATGCTCCTGCTCAGACAAAAGACGTGTCAATCCACTCTTTGACGGTGGGCGCCTTGTCAATCTGCTTGTGCGAGACCAGCAGCTCGGCGAGCTTTTGCAGGCCTTCGATGTAAGGCCCCTTGAGCAGTTCGGCCTGCTGGGCTTGGCTATACCAGTCGGCGCCCTTCACGGCGGCGAGCTGGTCTTCGGTGGACAGGTTGGTGAGCTTGGACAGCGGGCCCGCCGCCTGCTCTGGCTTGTCACGCAGAAGGGCGGTTGCCTTGAAATAGGCCGAAAGGTAGGCCTTCACGGCTTCTGGGTTCTTCTCCGCAAAGGCACGGCGCACCACCAGAACATCGGGGCCAGGCGTGACCTTGTTGCTTTGGTACAGGCTGAATTGGGTGTCGTCAGCCAGCACCGTCACACCAGGTTGCTTGCGGATAGCGTCGAACTGGGGCGTCCACGCGCCTGCCGCATCGATTTGCCCAGCTTGCATGGCGGCAGGCAGTTCTGGGGCTGGGACGTTCAGGACCGTGACTTCATCTGGCTTCAGTCCAGCCTTGGCGATGAGATCCAACACCAGCAGGTGGGCGCTCGACGCGAAGGTCACGCCGACCTTCTTGCCCTTCAGTTCCTGGATGCTTTTGACACCGCCCCGGACCATCAGGCCTTCGACCCGTCCGAAGTTCTCGGGAATGGCAATCACGGAGAACTGCTTGGCTCCCCGCGCCATCAATGCCAGCGCCGAGACGATGCCCGTGCAGGCGATGTCCACGCCGCCGGACATCACCGCGCTCATGCGGGACGAGGATGTGCCGAAGGATTGCCAGTCTTGCTCAATGCCTGCTTCCTTGAGGAAACCCTCCGTCATCGCCAGGTAGGCGGGGTAGTGCCCAAGCCAGGCGGAGCCGCCGTACTTGACCTGCGTAGCCGCAAGCGCGGTCAGCGGCATGCCCGCGACAGCAACGGCCGAACCGGCGGCCACGGTGTGCAAAAAAACTCGACGGCTGAAAGCCATAGTCATCTCCTTTTGTTGAAATAAATGGGGCGCAAAAACAGGGTGGGTGACCGTCAGCACAGCGCTATGCCGCTGCGCAGCCAAGGAATAGACGCCCTGACTTCGGGGAATATTTCCGATTCGAGGATGCTGCGGCTGACTTGAAAGCAGTTCTCCGCCATGTCCTCGTACTCACCTTCTCTGGACAGCTGGTAGATCGTTCGACTGAGCTGGGGGCCCGGCAGGGGCAGCGTGGCGATTTGCGATTCGTACATCCGGCCTTGCAGCAGGCAGAGCGGTGTCGTGATGGTCCAGCCGAGGTCTGCGGCCACCATCGACATCACGACGTCGGAGGTGTCTATCTCCAGGAAGGGGTGTGCCGTGTGCCCACTGCGGCGCAGGTGACGCTCGATGACCGCTCCGAAGTGCGAACGTGCGCTGAACCGGATGAGCGGTGCACGTTGAATCAGCTTGGTGAGGTCCGCGTCCTGAAATTCCTTCAGGCGAGCCCGGGGCAGCGCAATGACGAAAGGCTCCGTGAAGACCGCCCTGCGGACGATGTTGTCGACGTCTTCCAGCGAGTCAGAGGTGACGATGAGGTCCAACTGCCGGTTCAAGAGTGCCTGGGCGTGGCTGTTGGCCAACCCCGACCAGAGCAGCAGTTGGCTTGCCGACGCCGTGATCCGCTTCACGATGGCGGGGCCCGCCGTTGCTGCGAACGAATCAATCATGCCGACCCGAATGGCGGGTCGGCTGGCCAAGTCTGCGTCTCGCACGTGAACCACGAGCCGGTCCATCTCGTCCACGATGGAGCGCGCCCGGCGGCTCAACGCGATGCCCGCAGGCGTGAGTTTGAACGGCCGGCGGGTCCGGTCAAACACCTGCGTGTCCAGAATCTCCTCGATTTGGCTGAGGGATTGAGACACTGCCGACTGCGTGATGCCGAGCAGTTTCGCGGCGGATGAAAGGCTTCCGGACGAGGCAACGGCCTCGAAAACTCTCAAGGCTCGGACGTCCAAGCTAGCGGCTCGATTCATCTTGTCTCCGATTGATTATTAGAAGCTGTTTAAATACTATTTGATCGATACGCATAAACAATTCACATTAAGTAAATCTAATAGTGATGTTCAGGCGATCTTCTGTTTGACGCCTTTAGAGTCATCCGGTGTTCGGGTAATCCCTCGGTTTGGCAGGCGGCAACGTCTGTCGTGCGCTCGGTGTGTTGCTGGCAGCTTGGATGAGCGGCAGCGTGCGTCGTTTGCTGGATGGCGTGCCAGACATTGAGTCCCAGGCGCGTCTACCTCGGAGACCGCGTTGGTTTGGGGCCAGTGCGTTTGTGTCTCCAGATTCAAAGGCCGCAAAGCCTCCCCCTGCGAGGTCTGGTTCAGTGGGTTGCCGTATCCCTGCAGACCCGAAGCCGCATCGGTAAACTCATCCAGCAATTGGCTGTTCAGCCACCTTCCCTAACCGCTTTCCCCCGGGAGTCCCTGCATGTCTGACCCTACCCCCTACACCCCCCCCGCCATCTGGCACTGGAACAAGGAAAACGGCGGCCAGTTCGCCAGCATCAACCGGCCGATTGCCGGTGCCACGCATGACAAGGAACTGCCGGTGGGTCGCCATCCCCTGCAGCTGTATTCGCTGGGCACGCCCAATGGCGTGAAGGTGACGGTGATGCTGGAAGAGCTGCTGGCGCTGGGCCACAGCGGGGCGGAGTACGACGCGTGGCTGATTCGCATCAACGAGGGGGCGCAGTTTGGCAGCGGGTTCGTGTCTGTGAACCCCAATTCCAAAATCCCCGCGCTGCTGGACCGCACTGACCCCGCCAACCCGGTGCGCGTGTTCGAGTCCGGCGCCATCCTGATGTATCTGGCCGAGAAGTTCGGCAGCGCGTTCTTGCCCAAGGACGGCGCGGCGCGGGCGGAGTGCCTGTCGTGGCTGTTCTGGCAGATGGGCAGTGCGCCGTTTGTGGGCGGCGGGTTTGGGCATTTTTATGCCTATGCGCCGGTCAAGATCGAGTACGCGATTGATCGCTATGCCATGGAGGCCAAGCGCCAGCTGGATGTGCTGAACCAGCGCCTGGCCGTAACCGAGTACGTGGCGGGCGATAAATACACGGTGGCCGACATCGCGATCTGGCCCTGGTATGGCCTGCTGGTGAAAGGGCAGGCCTACAACGCGGGCGAGTTTTTGCAGGTGCACGAATACACGCATGTGGTGCGTTGGGCCGAGCAGATTGCCAAGCGCCCGGCCGTGCAGCGGGGGCGCAAGGTGAACCGTGTGCAGGGCGACCTGGCCAGCCAACTGCGCGAGCGGCACGACGCCAGCGACTTTGACACCAAGACGCAGGACAAGATCGAGGCGGCAGCAGCAGCTTCTTCACCTGCACGCTGAGTGTTTTTGCAAGGCGTCACCATGATCACTTTGTACGACTGCGCCACGGCGCCCAGCCCGCGCCGTGCGCGCATCCTGCTGGCAGAAAAGGGCGTGGCCCACGATACCGTGCAGGTGGACCTGCGCAATGGCGAGCAACTGGGCGAGGCGTATCGCCAGATCAACCCGCAGTGCACGGTGCCTGCGCTGCGCGCGGAAGACGGTTTGCTGTTGACCGACAACGCGGCGATCACGGCGTATGTGGAGGCGCGCTACCCGCAGCCTGCACTGCTGGGCGAGACGCCCGCAGAAAAGGCCGAGATTGCAAGCTGGAACTGGCGCATGGAGTTCGAGGGCCTGCAGGCCATTGCCGAGGCACTGCGCAACAGCGCGCCCGCCATGGCCAACCGGGCCTTGCCCGGAGCGGTGGACTACCCGCAAATCCCGGCCCTGGCCGAGCGTGGGTTGGTGCGTGTGGGGCAGTTCTTTCAGCTGCTCAACGAACGCCTGGCGGACCGCGACTTCATTGCCGCCGAGCGCTTCAGCGTGGCCGACATCACGGCGGTAGTGGCGGTGGACTTCGCGCGGGTGGTCAAGCACAAGCCGGGCGAGCAGCACCCAAACCTGTTGCGCTGGCGTGCGGCCATGGCGCAGCGGCCGTCGATATCGCTCTAACCATCGCGCTGCTCTAGTGTGCTGTCCCGCAAATAACTGCACATGAAATCGTGTCCTCACTCCCAGGGCTGCGTTGCAAATCCTCGCGATAGCTACGGCTATCACTGCGGTTTGCGCCTTGCCCTGGGCGCGATGCCATCGATTTCATTTCGTGCAGCTATTTACGGGACAGCACACTAGTCCCCGTTGGAGTCGCAATGGGTGGATGCAAGGATTGCGCATCGGGCCTGTTCCTTGCATTGTTCGTTGATGCGCCTTCGCCACATAGAAGTCTTCAACGCCGTCATGCTCACCGGCAGCGTGAGCGCGGCGGCTCGCCTCATCAACGTCACGCAGCCTGCGGTCAGCCGCATCCTGGCACATGCTGAACTGCAGCTGGGCTTTCCGCTGTTTCACCGGCTCAAGGGCAAGTTGGTGCCCACCACCGAGGCGCAGACGTTGTACCCGCACATCGAGCGCCTGTTCACCCAGCTGGATGATGTGCAGCGCTTGGCCAACAGCCTCAAGAGCGACCGGCGCGAAGGGGAGTTGCACATCCTGAGCGTGCTGGCGCTGAGCTACGAGGTGCTTCCGCGCGCATTGCGGTTCTTCAGGCAAAAGCACCCGGATGTGCAGGTCACCATCGACGCGCTGCACTCGCCCCAGATCGTCTCGGCCCTGGTGCTGCAGGAGGCGGATGTGGGTTTTGTGTTCAGCGCCATCGCCCACCCCGCGTTGACGCAAGAGCATCTGGCCGATGGGCGCATGGTGTGTGTGGCGCCCAAGGGCATGCTGGGTGCTGAGCTGGTGATGGCCGGGGTGGTGCATCTGGCCGACCTGGCAGACACGCCCGTAGTGCGGCTTGATGTGCGCGACCCCATCGGCACGGTGGTCAACCACGCGTGCCGCGAGGCGGGTGTGGGCCTGCAGACGGCGTTTACGGTGCAGACCTACCATGCGGCGCTGGCACTGGCACACCATGGTCACGCGGTGGCGCTGGTGGATGCCTGCACGGCGGCATCGGCCGACCGCAGCAAGGTGGATGTGCTGGCGCTCGCGCCGCACATTGCGGTACCCATCAAGTCGCTGCGCACCGTGAACCGGCCCAGCTCACTGCTGGCCAGTGCCATGACGCAATGCATGCGCCAGGCGGTGGCTGAGACGCTGAAAGCGGTGGGCCTGCAGCCCGAGGCGGAGTAAACGGGCGACCTGCCGAGGCAGGTGGTAGTGCCTGTGTGGCTGCAGAGCGGAGGAGTATGGGTGTGCGTGCGGGTGGGTCAGGCGGGTGCCAGCAGCTCGGCCAACTGCGCCGCCGTGCCAAACGCCAGCGTGAACCCCAAAGAACCGTGGCCTGTGTTGAGCAGCAGGTTGTCGGGCGCGCCCGCCCACCGGCCCACCACTGGCAGCCCGGTGGGTGTGGCGGGGCGCATGCCGGTCCAGGCATGCGGGTCCCCGCCTTGATGGCAGTTGGGGAAAACGGCGCGGGTGGCGTCGTGCAGGCGCTGGATGCGCTCGGCAGGTATGCGGGCATCGTGCCCCACCAGTTCGGCCATGCCCGCCACCCGCAGGCGCTGGCCGATGCGCGCAAACACCACCTTGCGTGCAGCGTCGGTCACATTGACCCGCGGCGCTGCCGATGGTGCGGGGCTGGTGTCGAGTGTGATGCTATAGCCCTTGAGGGGGTACACCGGCAGGCGAAACCCCAGCGTCTGCGCCGCCTGGTGGCTGCGGCTGCCCAGGGCCAGCACAAACTGCTGCGCCTCGATGGCGCCTGCACGGGTCTGCACCGCAGCGATGCGGGAGGCTTGGCGCACAAAGCCCTGGACCGTGGCACCCAGTACAAAGCGCACGCCCCGTGCGGCCAGCACGGCCTGCAAGCCTTGGCAGACCTGGAGGCAATCGGCCGCGCATTCACTGGGGGTGTAGATGGCCCCGGCAATGCGCGGCTGGTAGTGCTGCAGCGCGGGCTCGATCTCCACGCAGCGCTGGGCCGACACCGCCTGTTGTTCGCAGCCCCACTGGCGCTGCAGGTCCATCTGGCGTTGTGCTGCGGCCAGGCCGGTGGTGGTGTCGTACAGCACCAGCTTGCCGGTGCTGGAGAAGTCGGAATTCAAGGCTTCTGCCCGCATCATGGCCTCGAAGTGGTGGCGGCTCAGGGCGGCCAGGGCCAGCAGCTGCGCAGTGCTGCGTTCAGAGGTTGGCTGGTTGCAGGCGCGCAGAAACTCCAGCCCCCAGCGCCACTGATGGGGGTCCCACTGCAGGCGCAGCTTGAGCGGTGAGCTGGGCGAGAGCAGCAGCCGGGGCAGCTGCCGCCAGATGCTGGCGTCTGCCAGGGGCTGCACATAGCTGTAGCTCAGCTGCGCGCCATTGCCACCGCTGGCGCCCGTGCCGGGCTGCGCCTGGTCGATGACGGTGACCTGCAGGCCGCGCTGTTGAAGTTCATACGCCGTGGCCAGGCCGACGATGCCTGCGCCCAATACACATACCTGCATCGGAGAGAGTGAAACGGTTGGAGGAGATGCCAACGAATGTAGGGGGCGATGCACCTGCTGAACAATGCCAAAGCAGTGCCTTGCCATGCCGGGAAGTTATGCGCATGTCGGCGTCTGATGCATTCAGCCAGGCATGTGGAGGGGGAGCTGACGCAGCCGACACCAGGGGTCAAAAAGAGGGCGAGGCGGTCCACGATGGTGCATGGGTATGCACCGAAACAGAGCCATAACTTTTCATCATGGTGGACCTGTGCAAATGAATTGTTCAAGACGGCCGCAAATTTTTACAGTGCCCCTGCGTCTTGCTTTCTCATCTGTCCGACTGTCTGTTCACCTGATTTTTTGCAAAGGGATTCCCATGAAGCTCTCCGCTGTCACCGCTGCTGTCCTCGTGGTCGCCGGTGTGCTGGCCAGTACCGTGGCCAGTGCCGACACCCTCAAGAAGATTGCCGACACCGGCAAGATCACGCTGGCCTACCGCGAGTCGTCCGTGCCCTTCAGCTATCTGGCGGGCCCGGGCAACCCGGTGGGCATGTCGGTGGACATCTCGAACGCCGTGGTCGATGCGGTGAAGAAGCGGTTGAACAACCCCGCCATCAAGGTGGAGCTGCAGGCCGTGACTTCGCAAAACCGCATTCCGTTGCTGACCAACGGCACCGTGGACCTGGAGTGCGGATCGACCACCAACAACACGGCCCGTGGCAAGGACGTGCAATTTGCCATCAACTATTTCTACACCGGCACCCGGCTGCTGACCAAGAAGGCCTCGGGCGTCAAGAACTACGCCGACCTTGCAAAGAAAAAGGTGGCCAGCACCTCGGGCACCACCAACGCGCAGGTGATCCGCAAGTACAACCGCGACAACAATCTGGACATGGACATCGTGCTGGGCAAGGACCACGAGGACTCCCTGCTGCTGGTGGACACCGGCCGTGCAGAGGCCTTCGCGATGGACGACATCCTGCTGTTTGGATTGATGGGCAACACGCGCAACCCGGCCGACTGGGTGGTGGTGGGCGATTCGCTGCAGGTGGAGCCCTATGCCTGCATGCTGCGCAAGGACGACCCGCAGTTCCAAGTGCTGGTCAACGGCGTGATCGGTGGGATGATGAAGTCGGGCGAGTTCGATAAGCTCTACACCAAGTGGTTCATGTCGCCGGTGCCCCCGCGCGGCCAGAGCCTCAACCTGCCCATGAGCAAGGAGCTGCGCGACAACCTGGTGGCCCAGAGCGACAAGCCTGCGCTGTGATGAGCGTGAGCATGTTGCCGCCCACCCCGCACTCCCAAGTCCCGCAGGTAGTGGGCATTCTGGGCGGCATGGGACCTGCTGCGGGCGCCGACTTTGTGCGCCTGTTTGTGCAGGCCTGCACCGACCGCATGGCGGCCCTGGGCATCCCCGTGCACGACCAGGCCTACCCCGAGCACTGGCTGGCGCAGGTGCCCATTCCTGACCGCACGGCGGCCTTGCACGACACCCGCCCGGGTGCACACCAGCCCGCAGACCCCATGCTGCAGGCCACGGGCCGACTGGCGGCGCTGGGCGCGCGCGTGGTGGCCATCGCCTGCAACACGGCCCACGCCTGGCATGGCTTGCTGCAGCAGCGCTTTCCGCAGCTGACGGTGCTGCACGGGGTGCAAGAGGTGGTGGCCGACCTGGCGCTGCGCGAGGTGCACGGCGTGGGCCTGCTGGCCACGCAGGGCGCCTACGAGGCAGGCCTGTACCAGCGCGAGCTGGAGCACCGCGACATCGACTGCTTTGTACCCGAACCCCGCGAGCGCGACCAGCTGATGCAGGGCATCTACGACGGCGTGAAGGCCGGCAACTACGCACTGGCCCGCCAGCGGTTTGAAGCGGTGTCGCTGGTGCTGCATCAGCGCTATGGGGTCTCCACCCTCATCATGGGCTGCACCGAGATTCCGCTGGCACTGTCGGAGCATTCCCGGCTGGAGGGGCTGACGCTGGTCAACCCGTCTCTGGTGCTGGCGGCCGCCTTGGCGCGGCATGCGTACGGAAATAGGGACACGGGTGTACCACCCGCCGTTGGGTCATCCGCCTCACGGGTTGTGGTGTAGTGCGCGAGCACGGCTGCTCCCGCGCGCCACGGCGTGAAGGCCGCTGCTCAGGAGGTCGGACGATGTGCCTGCGTGATTGAAGCCCAGGCTAAGCGAATCACCGCCAGGCGGTCGCCACCAGCTGGCTGTAGTGCACCCCCTTGCGACCCAGCAGTTGCTCGAATACTGCGGGGTTGCCCACGTTGTCGCTGCCCAGCATGCTCAGGGTCTCGGTGCACCAGGGAACGCTGGGCACCGCGTCGCCCAGGCGGGCGCTCAGCTGGGTCAACGGGTCGGGCAGGCGCAGCACATGCGCCTTGCCATAGCCCAGTTGCTGGCGCAGGCTGGCAATGAAATCGCCCATGGTCAGCGCCTCGGGCCCGGCGCATTCGATGATGCCCTGGGTGGCAACGGCGGGCCCCAGCAGCGCAACGATGGCCGCGGCCAGGTCGTGAACCGACACCGGCTGCACCCGCGCCGTGAGCATGGGGCCGGGGAACAGCGCGACCGGCAGGCGCGCCAGGTTCATGAACAGCGCACTACTGTCCCCGCCTTTGCCAAACACCACGCTGGGGCGCAGGACGGCGGGGTGCAATGCCCCTTGCCTGGCCAGCGCCAGCAGGTGGGCGTCGGCGGCGCGTTTGGTAGTGGCATAGCGGGTGGCGCTGCCCTCAATGCCCAAGGCCGAGATGTGTACCACGCGCCGCACGCCCGCCTGGGCGCATGCGTCAAACAGCGCGACCGGCGTGTGTTGGTGCACGGCGTCTATGGGGCGCGCGCGGCTGTCGCGCAGCACCCCTACGGCGTTCACAACGGCATCGATACCCGCGAGGCGCGGCAGCCAGGCCTGGGCAGAGGTGTCCCGCGCAAAGTCCATGGGTACTTGCAAGGCGCCGGGTGACTGGTGGCGGGGCGATACGCCGCCGTGCACCTGGTGTCCTGCCTGGGTGAGTGCGGCAGCCACGGTGCGGCCCACAAAACCCGTGGAGCCGGTGAGCAAAATGTTCATCAGCGTTGTCCTGCGAAGAGTGTGACGTGCGCAAAAAAAGGGAGGCCCTGCACGGACCCGCTCAGGCCTTCGGCACACCCGCAAGCAACACGGTCACTGCGGGGGCGTGAAAACCTCGAAGCGGTTGCGGCCCCCGTACTTGGCGCGGTACAGGGCCGCATCGGCCGCCTGCACCAGTGTGTCAGAACTGGTGCCGGGGCGTGGGACCAGGCTGGCAATGCCCGCACTGAGTGTGACGTAGGGGGCGGTGGGGGATCGGGGGTGGGCCAGTGCGGCCTCGCGCAGGCTGGCCATGCAGCGCTCTGCCACCGTGACGGCCTCGGGCAGCGGCACATCGGGCAGCAACAGCACAAACTCTTCGCCGCCGTAGCGTGCGGCCACCTCGTCGGCACGGCGAATGGTGCCCTGCAGCAGCTGGGCCACGCGGCGCAGGCATTCGTCGCCAGCCAGGTGGCCATAGTGGTCGTTGTAGAGCTTGAAGTGGTCGATGTCGATCAGGATGACGGCCAACGGCAGCTGGTGCCGCGCGCAGCGCATCCATTCGGTGGCCAGCCGTTCGTCAAAGCGCCGGCGGTTGCCGATGCCGGTCACTCCGTCGGTGGTGGACAGCAGGGCCAGCTTGGCATTGGCGGCGGCCAGCTCCTGCTCCTTGCGTACCAGCTGGGTCACGTCGGTGCGTACCCCCGCAATGCCGCCCTGGGGGGTGCGCCGTTCATCGGCCTGCAGCCAGCGGCCTTCGGGCAGGCGCTGCAGCACGGCGTGGTTGGCGGCGCGGTGGTCGGCCATGCGCTGCGCCAGCCAGGCTTCTTCGTTGCCCATGGCATCGAGGTACTGGCCGCGCTCGGCGCCATAGCGGGCGATTTGTTCAAACGTGCTGCCGGGCACGATCAAGGGGGCCGAGATGGGGTACAGGCGCCGGTACTGCGCGTTGCACACCACCAGCCGATCATCGGCGTCAAACAGGGCAAAGCCTTCGGGCAGTGACTCCACAGCGTCCTGCAGCAACTGGCGCGCCTGCTGCGCGGCCTGCTGGGCAGCCTCCAGGGCCTGGCGCTGCTCGATGAGGTTGGTGATGTCCAGGCGCACGGCCACCACGTAGTTTTCGGGGGTGCGGGTTTCGTAGATGTTGATCCAGCGCCCATCGCTCAACCGTTGCACCAGCGTCGAGGTGCTGCTGCCATGCTCCGACAGGCGCTCGGCAATCCAGGCCTCTTCGCGTCCTTTGGCCGAAGGGATCAGGCCGCGCGAGACCGAGTAGCGCAGGATGTCCACAAAGCCCTTGCCCAGGTGCTCCGCATAGTCGATGTACGGGTACATGCGCGACAGCTGCTGGTTGTACAGCACCAGCCGGTCCTGCTCGTCGAAGATCTCGATACCCACGGGCAGGGCCTCCACCGCGCGCTCCAGCAGCTGGCGCATGCGCTGGCTCTCGTGGCGGGCAGCCTCGACTTTCTGGCGCTGTTCGATCAGGTCGCTGATGTCCAGGCGCACACACACCGTCATGCCGGATGGGGTGCGGCATTCGTGCATGTGCATCCACGTGCCATTGGGGTAGTGGCGCACCTCGGGGCCGGGCCGGTGACCCCGGATGGCCAGCTCGTGGGCCAGCCACAGCTCTTCCTGACCCTTGGCCTCCTCGGGGATGCCATAGCGCAGGCCTTCACGCAGCAGCTCTTCGTAGGTCTTGCCCAGGGATTCCGCCACGGGCAGGTGCGGGCGCAGGCGGGCCATCTGGTCATTGCACAGCACCAGCCGGTCTTGCTCGTCATAGATGTCCAGCCCGGCGGGCATCGCATTGACGGCTTCGCGCAGGCTGCGCTCGGCGCGCTCGGCGTCGTGCAGGGCCTGCTTGAGTGCGCGCTCCTTGTGCACGGCGTCCGTGATGTCGGCGCGCAGGACCACCATGCCGCCCCCGTCCTGCAGGCGCTCGGTGATGAGCATCCAGCGGTCGCCCTCGACCTCCTGTACCTCGGGGTCGCCGGGGGAGCGGTGGCGGGCCATGCGGTCGGCCAGCCAGGCGCGGGTGTCCTGCCGCGCCGCCACGATGTGGCCCGATTCGGCTGCGCGGCGCAGCACGTCTTCAAAACGGGTGCCGTACTCCACGGCCATGGTGGTGCCGGGGCTGACTTCCCGGTACCTGGCGTTGCATAGCACCAGGCGGTCGTCAGCGTCATAGATGGCCAGGCCGTCGGGCAGGATGTCGAGTGTGGCGCAGAGCTGGTTGGTGGCCCGCTGCGCGGCCTCCTGGGCGGCACTGGCCGTTGCATGTATCGCCACCAGCCGCAGGCTGAGCCACCAGCACAGCACGGCGCTGGCCACCAGCCCCAGCCCGGCCCCCACGCTGGCCAGGCGCATGGCGGGGTCCATGTTCTGGCGGGCCAGTGCCCAGGTCAGCAGCCCTAGGCCCCCCGCGCCGCAAATTCCGGCCACCAGCCGGACCAGCAGCTGTCCGTGCAGAGGAAAGGGTGTGGGAGTAGGGGGCATGCGCTCGGGCCGGTGCGGGTGGTCTGCAGGAAGTGGTCGGGCTGTGGAGTCCAAGAAGAAAGGTGGAAAAGGGGCGTGTGGGCAAGCGTCTGCGCGGTGATGTGCCAGTGGGGCACTCCCTGGGAGACGGTGCTCGCAGAAAGTCTAGCAGTGCTCCCCGTTTTTCGGTACCCGAAAATGCGGCGCCTCCGCAAACCCCATAGACTCCGGGGCTGGCACTTTCCGGCCCGTGGCCCATCCCCCCCTTTTTTGGAGAAACCGATGTTCAATGACGACCTCCATGCTGACGCCCAGGCGCTGTTGCCGGGCCGCACCACCGAAGCGGGCGCCACGCGTCGCACTGCACTGCAGGCGGCGCTGGGCCTGGGGTATGCGGCGGCGGCCGCGCCCATCATGGCGCAGACGGCCATTGCCACGCCGGCAGATGGCCTGACGGTGGGGGAGGTGAGCTTCACGGTCAACGGCTTCAAGGTGCCGGCCTACCGCGCGGCGCCCGCAGGCAAGACCGGCCTGCCTGTGGTGCTGGTGATTCAGGAGATCTTTGGTGTGCACGAGTACATCGCCGACACCTGCCGCCGTTTTGCCAAGGCGGGCTACCTGGCCATTGCCCCGCAGCTGTATGCGCGCCAGGGCGATGCCACCACCTACACCGACATTGCCAAGCTGATGGCCGACGTGGTGTCCAAGGTGCCCGACGCCCAGGTGATGGCCGACCTGGACGGCGCCGTGGCCTGGGCCACCGCCAACGGGGGCGATGCTGCCCGGGTGGGCGTCACAGGCTTTTGCTGGGGGGGGCGCATCACCTGGCTGTATGCCGCACATGGCCCCGTGAAGGCGGGCGTCGCCTGGTATGGGCGGCTGGTGGGGCAGGCGAGCGAACTCACCCCCAAGCACCCCGTGGACCTGGCGCCCATCCTCAAGGCGCCGGTGCTGGGCCTGTATGGCGAAAAAGACACCGGCATCCCCCTTGACACGGTTGATAAGATGAAAGCTGCCTTGTCCGGTGGCTCGCCACAGGCCAAGGCGTCGGAATTTGTGGTGTACCCCGATGCACCGCATGCCTTCCATGCCGACTACCGTGCCAGCTACCGCAAGGAAGCGGCCGAAGACGGCTGGAAGCGTGCGCTGGCCTGGTTCAAGACGCACGGCGTGGTCTGATGTCCAGACCCCTGGCCCGCCAGGCCACCCGCAGCCGCCCCAGACCCGGGGCGGCTTTTTTCATCTTGCATCGGGCGTGCAGATTTTGAATAAAAAATGAGCGCAAGAACCTGTTCAAGCTCTTTTCAGGGATCGCATTGGAGTGCAATCGGGATGAGTGGATGCTTCGGATGCGCCGCATGGGCTCGTGCCCATGCAAGCAGCCGGGGCGTTCAATCACCCGATTTCACTCCAACCCTTCGGGCAAGTGCCTTGCCGGGCGGTCTGCGGCGTTGCGGCACTTGTGGATAGCCGGGCTATCCACTGCGCCCCGTGCCTTGCATCCCATCCCGGCAAGGTACTTGTGCGGCCCTGAAAAGAGCTTGAACAGGTTCTTAGGCTTACAGATAAAGCGCAACAAGCTATGACTTTGGTAGCAATCATTTTGGCCACCCTGGCCGCTGGTATTGGCAGTGTGTGGCTGGCCGCCTTGCTCATGCGGCTGGGCCTGGGCGGGCGAGCCGATAGCGTAGGCCCGCAGCACCTGCTCAGCCTGGCGGCGGGCGCTTTGCTGGCCACGGCCTTCATGCACCTGCTGCCCGAGGCGTTCGAGAGCCAGGCGGGTGCGCACGACCTGTTTGCCACCTTGCTGGTGGGTGTGGTGTTTTTCTTTTTGCTGGACAAGGCCGAGCTGTGGCATCACGGGCACGAGCACAGCCACGCGGGGCCTGCCCCGCACAGCCACGCCCATCACGATCACGGCCATGACCACGGCCATGCGCACCACCACCACGGCACCCGCTCGGGCGGCTGGGCGGTGCTCACGGGCGACAGCGTGCATTGTTTTGGCGACGGCATCCTGATCGCCTCGGCCTTCATGGCCGACATCCGCCTGGGCGTGATCGCTGCCGTGTCGGTGCTGGCGCATGAGGTGCCGCACCACATGGGCGACCTGGTGGTGCTGCGTCAAACCAGCCCCAACCGCCGCATGGCGCTGGTGAAGGTGTCGCTGGCGGGTGCGGTGACGGCGCTGGGCGGCGTGGTGGGCTATTTTCTGGTGGGGCAGTTGCAGGACTTCTTGCCCTACTTTCTGGCCGTGGCGTCGAGCAGCTTTGTGT